>PXQN01000045.1 GCA_003021305.1 Halobacteriales archaeon QH_10_67_22
GCCGCGGCGTCGTCGGGGTTGTACGCGCGGTGTGGGCTGTCCGGTTCGGCGACGAACATCTCGCCACGCTCGACGACGTACTCCCCGTCGGGCGTCTCGACGTGGAGGGGGGCGGCGAGCACGTAGAACAGTTCCTCGCGGCGCTGGTGGTAGTGATAAGTCCGTGCGAGCGGGTCGCCCGGGTCCAGCTCGTAGGTCGCGGCGTGCAGGGTCGCGAGCTCGGCGGCGTCGGAGAGCCCGCGACGGTCACACGGGTAGTCCGGCGTCGCCGCGAGGTCGGCCGGGTCGAGGTGATGATAGCCCATACCGACACACCGAAGCGGGCGAGAATAACGGTGACGGCACTCGGCCGACGACGAGTACGGGTGAGGCCAGTCAGCCGACGAGCTGGAGGACGACACCCACGGTCGCGAGCGAGGCGACCGTCGTGACGAAGACGTTGATCGAGGCGAAGCGAGCGTCGCCCCCGAGTTCGCTCGCGTAGACGTACGTCGAAACGGCGCTGGGCATCCCGAACAGGAGGACGACGGCGCCGAACGCGGTTCCCGAGACCGCGAGCAGCGAGAAGACGGCCCAGGCCAGGGCCGGCATGACGGCGACCTTGAGCGCGACGACCGACCCGGTCGCGCCGACGTCAAACTCCGTGGCGTCGAACTGCAGGGACGCCCCGACGCCCAGAAGTGCCAGCGGCAGGGCCGTCTGCCCGAGGAGTCCGAGTCCGGCGTCCAGCCGGCCGGGGATCGACAGCTCGACCAGCGCGCCGGCGAGACCGGCGACGAGCGCCCAGAGGACGGGGTTGGTCGCGAGTTCCCCGAGTTCGTCCCGGACGGCGGCGTCGGCGTCGTTCATCGCGACCAGCACGAGGATGGTCATGGGGACCTGGACGAGCGCGGCGACCCCGAGGACGACGCTCGCGACGGCGGTCGCCGCCGGCCCGAGCGTCAGCGCGACCAGCGGCACGCCCAGAAACCCCAGGTTCGAGTGGTACGACTGGACGAGCGCGACGCTCCGGCGCCCGGTGGTCCGCCGGCGGCGGTGGACGACCCACCCGACGAGCGCCGTCGTCGCGATGACGAGGACGACGCCGACGACCAGTGCTGGCGAGACCAGCGCCGCCAGGTCCCGGTCGTAGGTCGCGGTGAAGATCAACGCCGGAAGCGCGACGTAGAAGGCCGTCCCCGTGAGCCACGCGGTCCGGCGCTCGTCGAGCACGCCGACCCGGCGGGCGCCGACCCCAACCGACAGGAGCGCGAACAGCGCGCCGAGCCGCCAGACGACCTCCATACCCGGGGACAGCGAGTGACCGGATTTCAGGATTTGGATCGGTCCCCGGAATGACAGCACGCCGACGTTTCGGTGCGGACCGACTCCGCGCCTCTCGCGTTCGGCGCCGAGCGGACCGTTCCGGCAGCTCTGCAGGGAAACACAAAACTGATAATAGACCTCGAAGATCGGACCCGTGGGGTCTGGTTGTGGCATGACTACCAGTCCCCGCTTTTGCCCGGAGAGGGGCGCACCCGACGAAAAGGCTTTACCGACCCCCTAGCGTAGGCGGGTGCAAATGGTACTCGACGATCTCGGCAGTTCACTCCGGAGCACGCTCGACGGGCTCCGGGGCCAGTCACGCATCTCCGAGGACGACATCGAGGAGGTCGTCAAGGAGATCCAGCGGTCGCTCCTGCAGGCCGACGTCGACGTCGACCTGGTGATGGAGCTGTCGGACAACATCAAGACCCGCGCGCTGGAGGAAGAGCCCCCGGCGGGCACGACCGCCCGCGACTGGGTGTTGCGCGTCGTCTACGACGAACTCGTCGACCTGGTCGGCGACTCCACCGACCTCCCCCTGGAGGGACAGACGATCCTGCTGGCGGGGCTGTACGGGTCGGGCAAGACCACGACCGCGGCGAAAGTCGCGTGGTGGTTCTCGAAGAAGGGGCTGCGGCCGGCGGTCATCCAGACCGACACCGACCGCCCGGGCGCCTACGACCAGGCCAAACAGATGGCCGAACGCGCCGAGGTGGACTTCTACGGCGACCCCGACGCCGACGACCCCGTGCAGATCGCCCGGGACGGACTGGAAGCGACCGCCGACGCCGACGTGCGCATCGTCGACACCGCGGGGCGGGACGCCCTGAACGAGGAACTGGTCGACCAGATCGAGGCGATAGACGCGGCCGCCGACCCCGACCGGAACCTGCTCGTGCTGGACGCGGCGATGGGCCAGTCGGCCAAAGACCAGGCCCAGGAGTTCGAGGACACGATCGGCGTCGACGGCGTCGTCATCACCAAACTCGACGGGACGGCCAAAGGTGGGGGTGCGCTGGTCGCGGTCAACGAGACCGGCTCATCGATCGCCTTCCTCGGGACCGGCGAGACGGTACAGGACATCGAGCGGTTCGAGCCCTCGGGCTTTATTTCGCGGCTGCTCGGGATGGGCGACCTGAAACAGCTGACCGAGCGCGTCGAGCGCGCGATGGCCGAGACCGGCACCGAGGAGGACGACTGGGACCCCGAGGACATGATGCAGGGCCAGTTCACCCTCAAGGACATGCGCAAACAGATGCAGGCGATGAACAACATGGGCCCCTTAGACCAGGTGATGGACATGATCCCGGGGATGGGCGGTGGCCTCATGGACCAGTTGCCCGACGACGCGATGGACGTCACCAAAGAACGGTTGCGGGACTTCGAGGTGATCATGGACTCGATGAGCGAGGCGGAACTGGAGAACCCCCGCGTCGTCGGCAAGAGCCGCGTCGAGCGCATCGCCCGCGGGTCGGGCAAGCCCGAAGAGCGGGTTCGGGAACTGCTCGAACAGTACAACGCGATGGACCGGATGCTCCAGCAGTTCCAGGGGATGGGCGACGGCGACATGGAACGCATGATGAAGAAGATGCAGGAAGGCGGCGGTGGCATGGGCGGCATGGGCGGGATGGGTGGTGGCGGCGGTCCCTTTGGCGACTGAGGACCCGTTCGAGCGCGGGGATTTTTACACTGCCAGGGCATCACCTCGAACGTGACAACGCTGGTCGCGTGCATCGACCGGGCGGGCGACCTCGTTGGCGGGGCGGACCCCCCGGTCGTGGGTCGGGCGGCCGTCGAGTCGCTCGTGGTCGACGTCGGCGTCACCGACCCGGAGGATAGCCAGGTCAACTGCCTGCTCGAGGGGTTGCGCGTCGCCGAGGACCTCGAAGACGGGGGCGAGGAGGCGGTCGTGGCGGTCCTCTCGGGGGCCGACGACACCGTCGGCGCCGACAGAGCCATCGCCCGGCAGGTCGAGACCCTCATCGCCGACCACGCTCCGGATTCGGCCGTCGTCGTCGTCGACAGCGCCGACGACGAGCGACTCGTCCCTATCATCGAGTCGCGACTGGCGGTCGACGCGGTCGACAGAGTGGTCGTCCGGCAGGCCCGCGACATCGAGTCGACGTACTACCTGCTCAAGCAGTTTCTCGCCGACGAGGAACTGCGCAAGACGGTGCTGGTCCCGACGGGGCTGGCGCTGATCGCCTATCCGGTCCTGTGGATGGTGACCAGTCCCGGGGTAGCGACCGGGGCGATTATCGCCGTCGTCGGCCTCTTTTTGCTGTACAAGGGGCTGGGCGTCGACGTCTACCTGGCGGCCCTGCCCGGACAGGTCAGAGAGGCGCTGTACTCGGGCCAGGTGGCGCTGGTCACGTACGTCGTGGCCGCGGGACTGGCACTGGTCGGCGTGTTCGCCGGGGCGCTGGGCGTCTCGTCGATGACCGCCGACAGCCCGCTCGTCCTCGGGTTGCGGTTCGCGTTCGACAGCATCCCCTGGCTGACCGGCGCCGCCCTCGCGGCTTCGACGGGCCGCCTGCTCGACGAACTCATCCACCACGAGGGTGTCCGCAGCGCCTACCTCAACCTCCCCTTCGGCGCCGTCGCCGTCGGCCTCGTCGTCCGCGGGTTCTCGGCGTTCCTGCTCGAACTCGTCGACGTGTTCCCGCCTTTCAGGCTGGGCGCGATGGAGGTCGGCCCCGTCCGGTTCGAGGGCGCGACTCTCGCTCCGGGCACCCGCCTCACCGCCTTCGTGTTCGCCGGCATCGTCGTCAGTCTCGCGGGCGTCCGGTTTGCCACCTACCTCAGCGGCAAGGAGATCGAAGAGGAACTCGTCCCCGACCGCGACAGTCAGTGACGACTGTGGCGCCACGTCACCGGATCTCCCCCGCTGGCACGCGACGACCGCAGGGCGTTTATCCACGCGTCACCCTCGTTCGGGCATGAGCGACACCGACGAGGCGACGCCGGACGCGGACGGCGCCTGGGTGAGTCTGTTCTCGGGCGGGAAAGATTCCTCGTGGGCGCTGTACCAGGCGCTCGAACGCGAACTACCGGTCGAACGACTCGTCACCGTCCATCCGGCGGGGGACTCCTACATGTACCACGTCCCGGCGACGCGACTGGCCCGGCTGGCCGCCGAGAGCATCGGCATCGACCTGGTCGAGGTCGAACCCGACGACTTCGACGCCGCGAACGCGACCGACTCCGGCGACCAGGGCGACGCGGAACTCGAACCCCTGGAGCGGGCGCTGGCGGACCTCGCGGAGGGCCTGCCCGGCGGGCTGGCCGGCGTCACCGCAGGGGCCATCGAGAGCGAGTACCAGACCAGCCGCATCGAGGCGATGTGCGACCGACTCGACGCCGAACTGTTCGCCCCGCTGTGGCAACGGGACCCGCTCACGCTGGGCGAGGCGATGCTCGATGCCGGGTTCGAGATCCGGATCATCCGCGTGGCCGCGGCCGGACTGGACGAATCCTGGCTGGGCCGACAGCTCGACGCCGACGCGCTCGCCGAACTCGCGGACCTGGAACGCGAGTACGGTGTCCACCCGCTGGGTGAGGGCGGCGAGTTCGAGACGCTGGTGACCGACGGCCCCCACATGGACCGACCGATCCGACTGGCGTACGACACCGAGTGGGACGGAACCCGCGGCTCGGTGCGGATCGACGACGCCTGGTTAGCTGATTGCAGGCGCTAAGCCCCCGTCCTCAACAAGCACCGCAGTCCGCGCAAGCGGATAAGGAGCGCAGTAGGGCGGGGATACAGCGTCCCCAGAATCGAAGATTCTGGTGTGCGAACGAGACGCTTCGCGTCTCGTCAACGCCGTCATCACCTGTTCGTACACGGTTCTGTTGCAGGCCCACAGGCCCACGCCTACCGGAGTATTTATACGTGTAGCGTGCATAGCGTGCATTACGGTGAAACGGAAAACAATCACCATTCGGGAGGACCAACACGAGTGGATTGAGGACCACCACCTCAACCTCTCGTCGTTCATCCGCGAACAGTTGGACGAACTTATCGAGGAA
>PXQN01000042.1:0-14822 GCA_003021305.1 Halobacteriales archaeon QH_10_67_22
ATCGTCGCAACCGACGGCGAGCCGTACGATCCCCAGGAGGACTACGACGGGGTCGGTGCACACGTCGACGTCACCGAGGCGTATCTCGTCGTCCAGTATCACCCGGTTCACTCCGACTATCAGTCCGAGTACGATAAGGCCTGGGAGGTGCTCACTGCCGTTGAGGACGTCGGGACGCAGGTGTTCTGGTTCTGGCCGAACATGGACACGGGCAACGAGGAGATCTCCCGTGCGATCCGTACGTTCAGGGAAGAACGTGACCTCGACTCGTTTAAATTCTTCGTCAACCTCCACCCAGAGGACTACCTTCGCCTCGTCAACAACTCCGCGTGTTTCGTCGGGAATTCCAGCGTCGGGCTGCGAGAGTGTGCGTACCTCGGGCACCCCGTGGTCAACATCGGGTCGCGACAGCAGTACAGGGAGCGTGCCGAGAACGTCGTGGACGTCGGCTGTGAGCGAGCGAAGATTTCGGCAGCGATCCGCGACCAGATGGCGGCTGGTTCGTATCCCCGGTCGACACTCTACGGCGACGGGAACGCGGGCCAGCGCATCAAAGATATCATTCTCGACACCGACCTGTCGATCAAAGACTCGATGACCCCCGAGCAGCTGGGGCTGACCGAATGGACCGCGTGACGACGCATGACGGTAGGTTACTTCGGTATCATTCCGGCGCGCGGCGGGTCGAAGGGAGTTCCGCGAAAGAACGTCCGGAACCTCGCCGGTGACCCGCTCATCGTACACAGTATCGACGCTGCAGACGGTGCACAGCGACTAAACGAGTACATCGTCTCGACCGACGACGAGGAGATACGGCAACTGAGCCGCGAAGCCGGTGCTCCGGCACCAGCGCTTCGTCCCGACGAACTCGCGGCCGACGAAACACCAATGGAACCCGTCGCGGAACACGCCCTCAAGGAATTCGTGGACGTGACGCCCGAGACGCTCGTCCTCCTCCAGCCGACATCGCCGCTGAGGGGGAGTCGACACATCGACGAGGCGATAGAGCGGTACGAAGAGACTAGTGCAACGTCGCTAGTCGCGGTGACGGAAGACCACAGCAACAGATGGCGACGAACCGAAAAGGGTGCGGTCCGTCTCAACTACACGGACGGCACACAGCGACGGCAAAAAAAGCAGCCCGAGTACGTCGAGACCGGTGCGATATACATCACCGACGTCGCGTCGTTCCGTGATACAGGTGACTTCCGGGCCGGCGACACTGCACTGTACGTGATGGAAGACGACGCCGCCGTGGACATAAACACCGAGTTCGATTTCTGGCTCGCAGAGCAGTTCTTACACTGGAACGAGCGCTGACGGCCCGGTCCCACACCCCTGCCGGCCCTTTGAGTACATCTATAGGGAGGGAAAATGATAGCCAACCATGGCCACTGCTGGAGACTCGGAAGCTGTCGTCTACGTCGTTCACTGCGTCGATACGGAGGGTCCACAGTACGAACCGGTTGAAGAGACGATCGACAAGGTGAACAACATCTTCGGACTCAACCTCGAGGAGACCGAGGAGACATTGGCCTGTCTCCAGGACAAGGCGATAGACCTCGACGGTGACGAGGAGGCGGTCTACAAGGTCGTCGAACCCTGGCGACTCGACCTCAACTCGACGTGGGACCAGGTCAAGGATATGTTAGACGAGATCACTTCCGAACAGTTCCGTAACTCCTACCCGGACTCGTCCGGGAACGGATGGCTGTACAACTGGTTCTGTCTGGACAACGTCGGAATCACGGGGGAAAATCCCCAGCACCGGGACCTCGGCCACCACAACATTTTCGACAGATATCGGCGGTACATCGACCGTAACGACATCAAGCGGGACACTATCCAGTGGCACTATCATCCGACGTCGCTCCGGCCAGACGGCCCGCGAGCGGGAACGACTTACATCAATTCACCCGACCTCTACGAGACGCTAGCCAGGAAAGTCGTCGACCGCCACTGGTTTCCTACCGCTTATCGCCCCGGATACCACACCGAGCGACCGGACTCGCACTGGTTTCTCGAACAGTGGATCCCGTTCGACTACGCCAACCAGAGCGGGGCCCTGGCCGACGACCAGCCCTCGGCGACTGGCGCCGGGCACCCGAGACCTGGATTCCCTACCAGCCCAGTCACGAGGACTACCAGACGCCTGGAGACTGCAACCGATACATCGCCAGGTGTCTCTACATGAAAAATAGACTTCGAGAGATACGGGCGGAACACGTCAGGACCGCGTTTCGCGAGGCGCACAACCACGGGGCGGCACTGCTGTCGGTCACCAATCACGACTGGCGAGACATGTCCGCCGGTATCGAGCGCGTCTGGGAGATGCTCTCGACCGCCGACGCAGCGTTCGATGACGTCCGGTTCGAATACGTGAGCGCCGTCGAAGGGATGCGCAAGACGCTGGGGATCGAGGACATCAGACCGCCCGGTCTCGACGTCTGGTTCGAGTCGAAGGCTGGAGACGACGTGTTGCGAGTGACGGCAGAGCACGAGCTGTTCGGTCCACAGCCGTTCTTGGCCCTCAAAACCAGGAGTGGTCAGTACCACTGGGAAAACTTCGATTTCGAGGGTGACGACGGGTGGAGCTACACGTTCGATTTCAACACGCTCGAATTGGACGCTATCAGAGAGGTCGGGGTCGCCAGTAATTCGCCGGCTGGCGCGTGGGGAATCGAGGAGTGCTGGACAGGACCTACCAGCCCCCGAAGGCCGGTTACCGACGGGCGTCGAAACTGCACACCCGGCCGCAACTGGACGAACACAGAACACCACACGACTCCGACGCGGTCCGGGGAGCGAAGCCACGTTCGGACGACGTCTCATCTTCCGAGGAGAGCGGGACCCGTGAAACAGATACACGCTAAACCGACGAGAAAGCGAGCACGATGATCGGGATCATCAGTCGTATTCTCCCCGTGATAGCCTTCTTACTCGTCGGTCTCAATTTATGGGGGATGGTGAGTTCGATCAGGCCGGGAGCATACGTCTAGACGGCCGAGGCCCCGACGCCGGAGTCGTATCTGGATCCACCAGAAGCGAAAGAGCGACTGATCCGCAACCCGTCCGAGTCAGACGAGGAGTACGTGCGTTGAGTCTGTACCCTTCTGCACCGTACGATCGCAGACCACAGCGGCACGAAACCACGGGTACCCGCTCGGGAAAACTACGTGCTGTTCGTCCTGTCGTTTCTACATCCCAAACTCCACGAACACACCTGATGTGACGGACACAAGGCCATCGATTGGGGCGTCGGAGCCTGTGGTCAGCATTCGCAAGCACTCGTCGATGTCCTCCGAAACAACAGTATCTCCGCGGTGGTACTTAATATCACGAATGGTGAGGGCAGCAGTCACAGCGTGGCGCTGGCAGAAGTCGACGGCGAGGACTGGATCGTCGATTCCAATTACGACGTCGTGATCCCCCACGGTATCGACTGGGTGTGGCACGACGAATCCGAGGCAGAAGACTACTACCAGTCGGTGGCCACCGAATTCATCGAATACAAGGGCCGGATCGCTCTGACTCCCGTCTCGAGCGTCGAGACGTTCGTCCCGAAAGAAGAGCGGACGCTCTGCCGTATCGAAATGGCGAGTTACGTTCTCAAGTGGGTTCTCCCCGTGGTCTTTTGCCTTCCCTACGTGTACGTCACGTACATGTAAGCTAACCTACGGCTAACGCCGTGGGCTTTCAGCGTGGACTCCCGCTCTGGCCGACTCATTGGCAGGAGGCGTATACTCTCCGTTCGCGTTCACCATCCCGCTGTTCAAGCGCACGCCTACGGGTGCGCCTCCACCGGAGTCGGTTTGATTCCGACGGAGATACCGCAAACCAATGATGTCCCACGGATCGAAGGGTTTAGGTTAGACAGTACGGGAGGTCAGAAGCAACGGGGTTGACACGGAGAGTTCTGCGGACGCTCCGATCCGGAAACGTCGAACTATTCCTCAAGCGAAGTGCACAGGCAATCGGCGATCATGTCGACGCTCCCCATCGAAAAATCGGCGTGGACGACCCTCCTCGGTGGCTAGGCGTGGACGATAGACTCGAGAGGTACCAGCTCTCTGTTTCCGACTACGCGACTGCGGTCAAGAGACGCGACGCCGAATTCAGCATCTGCACGGAGTACGAGTTTTCGGCCGTCGAGGTGCCGGTCGTCTCTCCCGGTAGGGCCGAGCGTATCGATGTCTCTATCAACGACACCCACCGAGAGGTGCTGATAGACGACACGTTCACCTACCCAGATATGCTCTGGGTCGGCGTCGACGTCGAGCCGTGTCGAGAAGCGCCTGTCGAAATTTCTATCACGGAATCAGAGACGGGCGTCCTGGGACTGCTCGACCGCAGAGACGGGCGTCCTGGGACTGCTCGACCGGTTTCGGAATTCAGTCGACGTCGGCGCGAAGCCGGGACTCCCGGCGATAGACCCTCTCCCGGACGCACCGCCCGTCCTGCTGGTCTCTATCGATACGCTGAGATACGACGTTCGCGACGAAATGTCACCGCTCCTGGACGCACTCGGTCCTCGGGCGATCGTTCCGGACGAACCTCGCACACAGGGTCACTGGACGCCGCCGTCACACGGGTCAATGTTCACGGGCACACATCCCGGCGACCACGGATACGTCGGCGTCGACAAACAGGAGGGCGACGACCGGCCGATCAATCCGGAGATGGAGACGCTCGCGTCGGTGCTGGCCGACAACGGATACAAAAACTCCGCGCTGGCGAGCCACGGCCGCATCCGGCGACAGTTCGGGTTCGGACGCGGATTCCACCGGTTCGTCCACGACGGCATGGACGCAACGGACTGGGTCGAACGGAAACACGACGCCAGACGGAGCGTCGACAGACTCGTCGAGCAGATCGACGCCGACGCCTCGCACCGTGACCACAATCTATTTTACTTTTTGCACCTGTTCGACGCCCACTCGCCGTACATCCCACCGACATACATGCTGGACGACGACCGGATCGACTTCTCGTCCCCGTGGGAGTACAACCGTATCAAAAACGAATTCTGGGACGAAACGGACCAGGACTACGTCAAGACGTACAACGCGGACATCGAAGTCGACGATGAGGTCGTCGACCTGATGCAGTCGTACTACGAGCAGTCCGTACGCTACACCGCCCGCCTCGTGCGGCACCTGAAAACGGTCGGGTTGTTTAAGCAGTCGTTGATCATCGTCACCGGCGACCACGGTGAGGAGTGGGGGGAGCGTGGCTTTTTCACTCACACCTCGACTTACGATGCAAACATTCGTCCGTTCATGGCCGTGAAACCACCACGGAGCGCCGACTGGTCGGTGCGCGACGCCGTCGACACGATCGACTTTCTGCCGACTGTTTCGACCCTCGTCGGCGAGGAACCGCCGGCACACTGTCGAGGACGACCGCTCCAGGACGGGCCGGTCGAAAACCGGGTCTGGATCACAGAACGATTGTCGCCGGACTGGTACAGCGTCGCCGTCGAACGGGGTGAGGACAAGGGTATTTTCACCTACGAGAGTAACTATCCCGACCGGCCACCCGAGAGCGACGCCGAGGCCGGCCCGGAACTCGTCGAGTTCTACTCGCTCCCTGCCGTCCGTGAGGGCAACTGCGACCAGGCGGCGGTTTCGGTGGAGTCACGGACGTTCCTGAAAAACCGGCCCGGGAGTTCTTGCGACGAGGAACGGTGGGACCGTCGACGACCGTTCGAGACGCCTCACTCCCCCGCGAGACGGAAGAACAACTCGAACTGCTCGGGTACAAGTGATAGGGAACGCGGGTCACGCTTATCGCTGTGACTGTATCGTGTACAGTTCGGCGTACTGTCCGCCGCTGTCGATGAGTTCTTCGTGGCGTCCGGTTTCGATGATCTCGCCGTCCTCGACGGTGTAGATCCGGTCGGCGTTTTTTACCGTCGACAACCGGTGTGCGATTCCGACCATCGCGTAGTCGCGGTCCATACTCTCGATGGAGTGTTGGACCTGCTTTTCGAGATTCGAGTCGAGGTCACTGGTCGCCTCGTCTAACACGAGGATGTCGGCGTCTTTCAGGAGCGCCCGTGCGAGCGCGACGCGCTGTCGCTGGCCGCCCGAGAGGCGCACGCCGTCGTCGCCCAGTTGTGTCTCGTAACCGTCGGGCAGCCCCTCGAAGAACTCGTTAACACACGCGATGTCCACGACGTCGTCTAGTCGTTCCTGTGACACGTCACGGTTCCCGATCGTGAGGTTGTACCGGAGCGTATCGTTGAAAATGAACGGGTTCTGTCGGACGACCGCGATCCGGTCGCGCCACTCGTCGACCGCCATGTCTTGTGTCGGTCGGCCGTTGGCCCGGATCGCTCCGCTTTCGGGTTCGTACAGCCGTGCCAGCAACGACACGATCGTCGACTTGCCGGCGCCGGACTGACCGACGAATCCGACGAACTCGCCTTTCTCGAACGAGAGCGAGATGCCCGAGAGCGCGTTCTCGTCCTGGCCCTGGTAAGAGAAGTATACGTCGTCGAACTCGACGGACTGGACCTCTTCCGGGATGGGCTCGGTCTCGATGTCTCGTTCCCGACTCTGTTCGAGTCCGTCGACGAACTCCTGGGTTCGGACCAGGTGGGACAGATTACTCTCGATCTTGTAGAACTTCGAGTCAGTCTGAACATCGCAAACAGGAAGACTCCGAGTGACCCGAGCGACATGTTGGCGAACGCGAGAGCCAGGTAGATGAGGACGAAGACCGACACGGCGGTCAGGAGATTGTAGAAGTTCTGGATCGCCTGTTGATTCCGTTTCTGTTTGATGCTCGCGCTGGCGAACTGGTCGACGGCCCTCAGGAAATTGTCGAGTAGTTCCCCCTTGAGACCGAACAGTTTCGTGTCGCGGATGCCCTGGGTGCCAGCCTGTGCGGCCTGCTGGACGCGTTCGTTCGCGTCGGCGACCCTGTCACCGATATCGTACCCCGACTCCAGGGCGACTCTAAACAGAAACGAGAACCCTCCGAGGAGGACCAGGGCAAATACCGTCAACAGCGGTGCGAGGACAAGCGCGATGGTGAGATACATCAGGCTCAACAGCGACTGCTCGACGAAGTTGACGACCGTTCCGATGACTTTGCCCGCGTACTCGGCCTGTGTGACGATGGCGTTGAGAATGTTGTCGGACCCTTCTTGGTCGAAGTATTCCACGCGTGCGTCCAGTGCTCGCTCGAACGCACGCGTCTGGAGTTCACGAGTGTAGTCGACGACCAGCGCCCCGCGTAACCACCGCACGACGAACGTTGACGTCCAGCGCACGGTGAGGACGAGACTCACGCCGGCGACGATCGACCCGAGGGTAAACGGGATCCCGAGGGTCTGATAGGTCGTTACGAACGCCAGTAACAACCCATTGGCCTCTGCTGCCGGGTCGCCAGGGGCCTGAACGATCTCGACGATGGGCAGAATGAAACTCAACCCGACCGCTTCGAGCAAGGCTGCGAACACCCCGGCGGCGATGATCGCGACAGTAAACACCGGCCGGTATCTCGCGACGCGTGCCAGAGCCTGCAGTTGCTCGCGACGACTGACCGAGTCTGGATCCACGTCGGTCACTGCCAGTGGCTTTCGCGCTCGAATATAAAAACCGTACGGTGCGGGCGCCACACGAGCTGAGTTTGGTCCACGTACCCACGTCTCACGCGGTCGTTCAGGCCCGGTCCCGGATCGCGTCCCGAACCGTCTGTTCGACAGTGTGCTGCGGTTCCCAGTCGAGATACTCCGCGGCACGCGTCGTGTCGATGCCGAACGATTCGACGAGCGTCTCGTCACCGCTGCGCGGGTTCTCGACGACTTGCACGTCAACGTCGAGGCCCGCGACTTCCCTGGCGACCCGTTGTACCGTCTCGGCGACCCACCGGACGCTCGGGTCCTCGTCGCTGGCGACTTCGAACTTCGTCACACCGGTCTCGCCGTCCGCTCGCTCCTCGAGCAGGCGCTCGGTACTGTGGAGATAGGCCTCCGCGACGTCGTCGACGTGGACGAAGTTCCGCGACTGGCTCCCCGGCGCGTACACGGTCAGCGTCTCGCCGGCCAGCGCGCGTTCGACGAAGAAGTTCGTCACGGTCGGTTTCGAGATGCGCTGGCCGTCGACGTCGTGGGCCCCGTACAGGTTCGATATCATGAACAGGTGTGCCGGGAACGCCCCGTCGGCGAAGTCCTCGATCGCGTGCTCGCTCAGCAGTTTCGTCCGCCCGTACCAGTTCATCGGGTCCCGGGGGTGGTCGACTGTGATCGGGAACTCGACGGGGTCGCCGATCGTGGCCATGCTAAACGGGAAGACCAGCCCCGCACCGCGCTTGCGACAGAACCAGGCGACGTTGTTGGTGCCACCGACGTTGACCTCGTAGGCGAGGTCACGCTGCTCCCCGCAGTCGTCGACGCCCGAGATCGCCGCGAGGTGGAGGACGACATCGACGTCCCCGAGCGTCGTCTCCAGTCGGTCACGGTTGCGGATGTCGACGTGCTCGATGGAGAGGTTACCGACCTGGCGGGTCTGTCCGCGATAGAAGTTGTCGATTGCGGTCAGTTCCCAGTCCGGGTAGCGGGTCTGCAGTTTCGAGGCGACACAGCTGCCGATGTAGCCGGCGGCGCCGGTGATGGCGACGTGTGGTGTTTCAGTCATGAGATGGATTTTCCGCGGGGTCAGTGCTCGTCCTGAACGCCCTCGCGAGGTCACGGACGCCCTCTCGGAGCGTCCGTTCGGTCTCGAATCCCGTTTCCGCCAGCCGGTCGAAGTCGACGTGGTAGGACGGTCCGGGATGTTCGTCTTCGAGGTAGGTCACGTCGACATCGCCGACCTCCTCCCGGACGACCTCCGCAACCTCCTCGATCCGGTAGTTGCCGTCGTTCGAGCCGACGTTGTAGACGTGCCGGGGCCACGACTCGGGGTGACAGACGGCGTGTCGATACGCGCGGGCGGCGTCGGCGACGTGGACGAACGGCCGCCAGTTCGACCCGTCGCCGTACACCGTCAGCGGGCGGCCCGTCATCGCCCGGAAGACGAAGTGGTTGACGACGAGGTTGAACCGGACGCCCGGTGCTGCCCCGTAGTTGGTCGACATGCGCAGCGCCGTCCCGTCCATGTCGTAGGCCGCACAGTACTCCGCGAGCATCGCCTCGGCGTCGTGTTTCGTCTCGGCGTAGGGGTTGATCGGATCGGGCTCTGTCGTCTCGTCGATGTCCGTGCTCGTCGCGCGGCCGTATATGTTACACGAGGAGGCGAAGACGACGTGTTCGACGCCGAGTTTCCCCGCCGCGGTCAGGACGTTCTCGGTGCCGTCGCAGTTGACGGCGAACGTCTCCTGTGGACGACCCGGTCGACGCCCCGCATCGCGCTCTCGACGTCGCCGTACTCCCGGACGTCCCCGCGACGGAAGTCTAGCCCGTCGCCGAAACAGCCGTACAGCGCCCGCGGCGAGCCTGATTCGAGACTGTCGAGCACGACCACGCGGTCGACCTCATCGGTTTCCTGTAGCGCCGGGACGAGATGGCTGCCGATGTAGCCACAGCCGCCGGTGACGAGGATATCGGTCGAACTCACTGCCGTTCCTCCCGTTCGAGGATTACAGCCAGCCGTCCAGCCAGACGAGCGTGTTTTCGAGGTCGCGGTGGCGTTCCCGGATCGTCTCCATCTCGCCCGGATTGTCGTAGTAGTACGACAGCGCCGCGTGTACCTCCGCCAGGGTCAGTCCGAGCTGGTCGGCGACGTACTCTGGCGAGTGAGCGGCTTCCAGCACGAGATCGGCCATCTGTAACACGGAGACCCGATGCCCCTCTAGTCGGGGCTCCCCGCCCATGACGTCGTCGTCGCACACGATGTCCGGCATAGTCCGTCATTGGTCGCGTTCGGATTTAAACGTAGTCACCGTGTCGTCACTCCTCGAGCACGCCCGGCAGGAAGCGGTCCTCGTTGGCTCGGATGGTGTCGTCGTACCGGGTCAGCGTCTCCAGGACGTCACGGACGCCGCTCTCGAAGGTCTGGTCCTGGCCGTCGATCAGCGCGGCGTACCGGTCGTTTTCGATCTCCATCTTGTGGGTCTCGTCCTCGTCGCGGGGGTTCTCGAAGTGTTCGACCGCGACGTCCAGGTCGAACTCGCCGGCGACGTCGGCGACCGTCTCTGCGATCTCGACGATGCTGATAGCCCGCGTCACCTGGTTGTAGACGGTCAGGTCATCCGGCCGGTCGTCGGGGTCGGCCACGGCGAGTCGGGCCAGTCCCTCGACGGCGTCTTCGAGTCCGATGAACGGTTTGCGCTGTTCGCCCTTCCCGTAGACAGTCATCGGGTAGCCGGCGACGGCCTGGGCACAGAAGCGGTGGGCGACGACCCCGAAGTAGTAGTCGAAGTCGAATCGCGTCTTCAGACGGTCGTCGGCCCGCGTCTCGTCGGTCTCGGTGCCGTAGGTGATCGCCGTGCGCACGTCCGAGATCGGGATGTCGAACTGCTGGTGGGCCAGGCGCATATTCGCGGCGTCGTGTTCCGCCGTCAACTGTGCAACAGTAAACCGTTCCGTCGTAGTGCTCGCGGCCGAAGGCGTCGCCCCCCTGGTTCGCCTGGACACACCAAGTCGGACTGACGCCGACTCGGTACTCGGGTTTGGTCTGGTAGTTGTCCTCGTCACTTCGGTCCAGACCGTGAACTGTCGCGCCGTATCCGATCTTGAGTGCAATTTCCTGTACTTGTTCCGCCAGCGTCTCGTTCGAGGTGTAGAACGTCCATCCCCGACCGTTCGGTGTCCCGTCACCCTCGATCAGGGCCGTGAACAGTACTTCGAGTCGGTCCTGTGATAGATTCCGTATCTCTTCCGGGATGTGTTTGTCGTCCTTGAATTGTCTGAGATACGTCGCCAACTGGTGGTCGCTGAGTTCGATGTACTCTTGCTTCTCGTCTGCGTGATGACGGATCTTCTCTCGGTCGAACCCGATGTCTTCGAACAGTTCAGTTAGCTCTTCGGCTCCGGACTGGTAGATCCGAACGTTGCTCGTCTGTTTTGCCTTACCGACGCTGCCTTCGGTGAGCCACCAGCCGAAAAATTGGAGCCAGGCGTCAAGTTCGATCTCCTTGGACTGGAGCTTGACGACCTTCGAATGGTTCACTTCGCGGTCACAGGCAGGGAGTTCGAACGTCTCCCGGTCCTCCCCGTCCCAGTCGGGGAAAGACGTAAAAAAGCAGGGATGCTGGTATTCCTCGCCCAGTTCGTCAGCTTCGACGACAACCCGTCGATTCTCAAACGTCGCGTTCCCATCCTTTGCCCAACTCGTACCGATCAACATCCGGTGGTTGGGCGTCACTTTCAGGTCGACGCGCCGGTTCGACACTGTCACCAGTTCGCTGTCGTACTCGTAAGATTGGACCGCCGATGGCGTCTGCCACCCTGTCTCTCCCGTCTCGGCGTCCATCGACATGACCTCGTCCTGCTCGGTTAATTCGGGGAACTGTTTCCATCCCTCTTTGGTCAGTATCTCGGTTTCCTCGTCGTAACACTGGTGATACCAGCTGCCCGCCATCGCCGGAAACGGCACCTCGTCGCGCTCGCCGCCGTTCTCCATGACGGCGCCGCCCTCGGGGATCGGGAACTCGGGGGCGCCGTACACGCCGGTAGTCGTCGTCTCGACGAAGTGGGTGTCGGTCAGGTCGTGTTCTTCGAGGCCCCACAGCAGGTTGCGCGTCGCCTGCATGTTGTTGTGCTGGGTGTAATTGGCCCGTTCGCCGCTGATCTGGGAGTACGGGGCAGAGGGCTGGGCGGCCGTGTGGACGACTGTCTCCGGTTCGTGAACCGAGAGGAGTTCGTCGACGAACGACTTCTCGACCAGGTCGCCCTCGATGAACGAGAGGTTGTCCAGCCCGTGGACTTCGCGGGCGGCCGCGACCCGTTCGTCGATGCTCGCGACCGGCACCGCGCTCGTCGCGCCGACGTTCTCGACCCACTCGCGGCGCGCGAAGTTGTCGACCAGCAGGACGCGGTCGTCGGTGCTATCCGCGATCCGAAGCGCCGTCGGCCAGCCGATGTAGCCATCGGCCCCCGTGACGAGTACCGTCATAAGTTACTCAGTTCGTGAGTAACTTCGACGATACAAGTATTTTCTGGTCGGGAGCGCCACGATCGGCGTCCGGGGGATAGAGTTGGCGGTGTCCGGCAGAAAAACGAGAGGCGATGGACGGATAAACGAAACCACTATCAAACCCCACCACAAGCCGAACGACATGGAGGTTCTCGACGACGAGGGTCGGCTCTTCGGTGTGATCAACGTCGTAGACGCGCTCGTCGTCGTTCTGGTCCTCGCGGCGGGGATCGTCGGTGGCTGGTTCCTGTTCGGTGGCGACGCGGCTCCGTCGACGGACGTCCCGACCGAAACTCGCTACGTCACCTTTGACGCCGGAGACCAGCCCGAGTACGTCGTCGAGCAGATACGCGAGGGAGAGACGCACAGCTCCGGCGTACAGAACCTGACGGTGACGGACGTGTACGTCTCACCGGGCCAGGAGGGAGTCCGAACGCTGCTCCGGGTGGCGGTGACGGGACCGGTCGACGGTGACAGCGTGCTCGTCGAGGGAGAATCGATCCGGCTCGGGCGAACACTCACGTTCCAGGGACCGTCGTACGAGGTGAGCGGCACCGTCACCGACATCGGGAACAGTTCCGACCTGTCGACAGCGACCACACCGGTTCTCGTTCGGACCCACCTCACCACGGACGTGGTCGGGGCGGTACGCGAGGGTGACACGTACCGTGTTGCGGGCCAGCGAGTCGCGACGGTCGAATCGGTCACGGTGTACGGAACGACCGACCCCGACCGGAAACACGCGTACGTCGGCATGTCGGTCCAAACTGTCACGGCGCGGTCGGCGCCGCTGTTCGGTCCCGACCGCCGCGTCGTAGAGGACGCGACGCTTCCGTTCCGGACGAACGCCTACGGATTCAGCGGCAGGATCGTTCGCGTCGGAGACATCCAGCAGCGGGGCACGCCGGTCAACCGGACGGTCGAACTCACGATACGGAACGTCAGCCCCGACCGGGCTGGCGACATTGAGGCCGGGATGACCGAATCCGCTCGCGGGGAGACAGTCGCCCGACTGGTCGACGTGGAACAGCGCCCGAACACGACTATCGTCGAAAGTAGCGACGGGCAGGTCTTCGCCCGCGAGCATCCCGTGCGCACGGACCTGACGATCACCGCGGAACTCTCGGTCCGTGAGACGGAGACGGGGACGCTGTTCAAGGGACGCCGCATCCAGAACGGCGAGAATGTAACGCTGGACCTCGGGTCGACGACGATCCGGACGACGGTAGCGGACATGGACGCGTAACCCTATTTCGTCGCGCTCAAGGTGACGTTGTTTGATACGGTCGTGCGTAATTCTATTCGTTCCCACGAAGCAGACGACTGTCTCCGTGGTCCGAAACGCCGATCCTCGCCGACACTGCGGAAACTGGGTACGCACGACCGTATGAGAGGAACCGCGCTCTCGCCCGCTCACTCGACGGTGACGCTCTTGGCCAGATTGCGTGGCTTGTCGATCGACCGCCCGAGTTCGTTCGCGACGTGGTAGGCCATCAACTGTAGCTGGACGCTGGCCAGCACCGCGGCGGCGTGGGGGTGGGTCTCGGGAATCTCCAGCACGTGGTCGGCGTACCGCTCGACGTCGCTCCGCCCGTCGGTCACGGCCACCACGGGCGCGTCGCGGGCCTCGACCTCCTTGACGTTGCCGACGGTCTTGGTGGCGTCCTCGCCGTCGCCGACGACGACCGCGAACACCGGGGTGTTCTCGGTGACCAGCGCGAGCGTCCCGTGTTTCAGTTCGCCGGCCGCAAAGCCCTCGGCGTGTTTGTAGGTGATCTCTTTCATCTTGAGGGCGCCCTCCAGCGCGACCGGGTACTGGTAGTCCCGGCCGATGAAGAAGTAGCCGTCGGCGTCGACGTACTCGCCGGCGACCCGCTCGGCCTCGGAGTCGTCGAGCACCGCCTGGACGTCGCCGGGCAGGTCCCGCAGGGCGGCGATCAACTCCCGCGCCCCCGATACCCGGGTCGTCCCCAGCGCCAGCAGGTTCAGCGCCACCAGCTGGGAGGCGAAGGTCTTCGAGGCGGCGACGCCGATCTCCGGGCCGGCCCGGATGTACAGCGCGTGGTCACACTCCCGGGCGGCCGTCGACCCGACGACGTTGGTCACGGCCAGCGTCCGGGCACCGCACTTGCGCGCTTCCCGGAGCGCCGAGAGGGTGTCCGCGGTCTCGCCGCTCTGGGTGACGCCGACGACCAGAGCGTCGCCCACGGGGGGCTGAGAGACCGCGTACTCGTGGGCGAGAAACGCCTGTGCCGGCACGCCAGCCTCGCGGAACACCTGCGCACCGTGGAGTGCGGCGTGGAAGGAGGTCCCACAGGCCACGAACTGGATGCCCGTCGGCGACAGGTCGCCCAGGTCGCCGATGTCGACGCTCGCGGACAGTTCGTCGACCCGGCTGCGCAGACACTGCCTGATGGCACGGGGTTGCTCGTGGATCTCTTTTAACATGAAGTGGTCGTAGCCGCTCTTGCCGGTCTCCTCGGGGTCCCAGTCGACGGTGTCGACCGTCTTCTCGGCGGCTGTCCCGTCGAGGTCGGTCACCCTGTAGCCATCGGCCGAGAGGGTGACGAACTCGCCGTCGTCGAGGTAGACCACGCGGTCGGTGTGGTCCCGGAAGGCGGGCACGGCACTGGCCAGGTAGTAGGCGTCGGGTCCGCCCTCGTCGTCGACGCCCAGCACCAGCGGCGAGTCGTTGCGCGCGGCGTACACCTCGTCGCTGCCGGCGACGACGACGGCGAT
>PXQN01000042.1:14893-39063 GCA_003021305.1 Halobacteriales archaeon QH_10_67_22
CCTGGTAGTTCTCGATGATCCCGTTGTGGACGACGGCGACGTCGCCGGCACAGTCCAGATGGGGGTGGGCGTTCTCGTCGGTCGGCGGGCCGTGCGTGCTCCAGCGGGTGTGACCGATGCCCGCCGCCCCGGAGAGCGACCGTGATTCGAGCGCCTCGCGCAGTTCCTCGATCTTCCCGGACTGCTTGCAGATATCGACCCGGTCGCCCGTCAGCGCCACGCCGGCCGAGTCGTACCCGCGATACTCCAGCTTCGAGAGACCGTGGACGAGCACGTCCAGCGTCTCGCCCGCACGGCCGACACAGCCGATGATCCCACACATTATCGGACCACCTCCGCGCCCTCCGCGACGGTGCCGCTGGCCCGGACGCTCGTCCCGACGCGTGCCCGCGGGCCGACAAGCGTCCCCGGCGAGAAGCTGGCGTCGCCCTCGGCGACGACGCGGTCGGCCAGCACCGCGCCCAGGGGCTGGTCGGTGAACACCTCGTGGCCGACGCGGACGTCGGCGGGGCCGCCGGGGACGACCGTTCCGGCGCCGAGGTGGACGTCCTGGCCGGTGACGGTGTCGATGAGCGTCGACCCCGCTTCGACGCGCGTGTCGGCGTCGAGCACCGTCCGCCGGAGCGTGGCGTTGGCGGCGACGGTCACGTTCTGTCCCAGGGCGACGTCCGGCCCGGTGACGACGCCGGGGCCGACCTCACAATCCGGTCCGACGACGACCGGCGGTTGCAGGACTGCGCTGTCGTGGACGGTCGCGTCGGGGTCGACCCAGATGCCGTCGGCTTCCTCCGGTTCGTCGACGTGCCCTCTGGCCAGGATCTCGTCGGCGACGGCCAGAAGGTCCCAGGGGTAGGTCGCATCGACCCACATCCCCTCCGTGCGGACGCCCCGCACACGGCCGTCATCCATGAGCCGGCCGATGGTGTCGGTCAGCGCGAGTTCGCCGGCCTCGCGGTCGGTCGCCTCGATCGCCCCGAAGATACCGGGGTCGAACGCGTAGACGCCCGCGTTGATCAGGCGAAACTCGTCGCTGTCGGGTTTCTCGACGAGTTCGGTGACGTCGCCCTCGTGGAGGACGACGGCGCCGTACTGGCTCGTCTCGGGGCGTTCGAGGACCGACATCGTCGGGTCCCCCGTCGACTCGAACTCCGCGACGACGTCGGTGATGATGCTGGTCTCGATGACCCGGTCGCCGTTGAGAACCAGCGTCGGTTCGTCGACGGCCTCGCTGGCCTGCAGGAGGGCGTGGCCGCTGCCGAGCTGTTTGTCCTGGCGGACGTATTCCAGGGTCGCCCCCCGGTAGGTGGGGCCGAAGTAGTTCTGGACGCGGTCGCGCTTGTAGCCGACGACGACCACGATCCGGGTCACGTCGGCCGCGACCAGCGCGTCGAAAACGTACTCGAGGATAGGGCGGTTGGCCGCCGGCAACATCGGTTTCGGCCGGTTGTGGGTCAACGGGCGCAATCGGGTTCCCTCGCCGGCCGCGAGAACCACCGCAGTGTCGATGCTCATACGTGTACGTTGTGGCCGAGTGGTTTCAACTTTCTGTGCCCACAGGGGCCGAACGGCGGGAGTCGCGAGTGGGCTTGTGTGATGACCTGCACGCCGTGTACACGGCCGATGACGTCGACCGCTGGTCCGGTCAGGGGACGACGACGTCCAGTCCGTCCACGCTGCCGAAGTCACACGCGGAGCGGAACCGTTCGCGCTTCCAATCGCCGGGCTTTCGCCGTCGCGTCGGGGTCGTCCTCAAGTGCGATCAGAAAATCCGTATCGAGGATCATCCATCGGTTTCTTCGAGAGCGGCGAGGCGCTCGCGCGTCTCCTGTTTTCCCCGCTCTGTCAACGATTCGAGCGCCGCCCGGTGTCGGTCCGGGTCGTCCTCGTCGAGTCGGACCATCTTCGTCCCCACATGTAAACGTCGTTTACGACCGGTGAAAAAGTTTCGTCCGCCGCCGGGACGCCCGGTCCGTCCTCGCCGGTCCCGTCACTGCTCGCCCATCGTCTGACCGGCCACGGACCGGCCCTGAGCGGTCATCTCGACCTCGGTCCGCTCGCGGACCACCTCGATCACGTCGAGTTCGATAAGGCGGTCGTAGATCGCCTCTATCTCCTCGACGTCGGCACCGACGAAGTCGGGGATCTCGAACGGCGAGACGCCGGAGTGTAGCGCCATGACGACCTGCTCTTCGGTCGGTCCCAGGTCGAGGTCGGCCCGGTTGCGCTCGACGCCCTCGACGAGCACTTCCTTGAGGACAGAGAGGTCGTGCTCGTCGCCGGTGACGTAGGTCTGGACGCTGATCTCGTCTTCGCTGTGTTCGACCTCGATGATCGTCCGTTCGTCGCCGACGGCCTGGCGTTCGTCGAGTTCGACCTCGCCGATGTCGTCGCGGTCGACGGCGACGTGGCCGCCGTCGGCCAGGGCGAACCTGATGTCGTCGTCAGTGATCTTGATGCGGGCTTTCGTCCACTCGGTCGACTGGACGACGCCTCCCTCGACGGCGGGGTGTTTGGCATAAAGGATCTTGCCGTTGAGACAGGCGTGATAGAAGTCGGTCTCGAACTCGTCGTGTTCGGCCGCCGACACCAGCACGACGTCCTCGCCGACCGAGAGGCCGATGTAACTGGCGACCCCGGCGGCTGCCTGGTTCACGTCGTAGCGCTCGCCGATCTCGTCCAGGTCGGCCAGCGGGATCGTCATTTTCCCGCCGGCGATGAGGACTAGACGCTTGTCGGTCAAGACGATCCGACACGACTCCCAGGTAGCGTCGTCGAGCCGGTGACCCGACTCCACGACCTGCATGAATCGCCCTTGCACGTCGGCGATCTTCTTCTCGGAGTCGCTCATGGCGCCGGCCTATCTGTCCGAGATTACGGACTGCGGCCATTAGGCGTTTCGGCTCGATTATCCGGCCTGGAAACGGTCCGTGGGAGCGTCGGCGGGACGGTCGAGCCCGGCCGGTCCCCCTGACAGTACGACCGGTCCGACCCGCGGCGTCTCCACACCGGTCAGCTCGAACTGCTCTCGACGCCGCCGTATCCGTACTCCCCGTACGTCTGTTCACCGTAGCTGTCGTCATCGACCAGCGTCACCGTCGGAGTCGGCGTCGGCGTCGACGTCTCGGTCGGCGTCGGGGTCGGGGTCGAACTGACATCGACGAACTCGATCCAATTGAGGGTGTATGAGTTGTTGACGGCTTCGACCCGAAGGATTTCTTCATCGGCGCTCTCAATGGAAATGTCGGATATCGTGACGGTCTCGTAGTTCTGCCAACTGCCGGTGTCAGGAACGTCGATCGTTCCGAGTGATTCCCCGCCGAGCAGAACTTCGATCCGTCCTTCACCGCCGTTCGATCCGACACGAAGGTTCACGTCGTAGGTGCCGGATTCGGCGTCGACAGTGTACTCGGTCCACTCACCGGTCCTGGTCCAACCGATGTTGTACCCGCCACCGTCGTCTCCGGTCTCCTCAATGTCGACCTGTCCGTCACGGTACTCGCCGCCTTCGTTCTCCTCGGTAGTGTCCTCGTATGCAACGCCGGGACCGCCGGTGTCGTAATCCTCGGCTTCTATTCTCCCCGGGATCGTCCAGGGGCCGTCACCGTACGATGACTGCTCGTCCGGTGTCGGAGTCGGCGTCGGCGTTGGCGTCGGAGACGGCGTTTCGGTGGCGGTGGGCGTCGGGGTCGATGTCGGCGTCGGGGTCGTCGAGTCGTTTTCACCGGCCGGATCGACCCTGATAGTGTAGTCGCCCTCTCCGTTCTCGACGTTGAGAACCTGGACGAAGTTCGTGCCCTCGGTCGTCGAGTCCGACAGTTCGACCGTCGACGGAGCGCTGGCGTATATCTGGTCGCGGAAGTTTTCCTCGGCGTCGTACAGTGCGACGCTGGAGACGCCCGAACTCGCTGTCGTCTCGTAGGTGACCGTCACCGTCTCGCCGTCGGCCGCGTCGAAGGCGTACCAGTCGACCTCGGCGCCCGAGAGCGACCCCTCGACAGTCTCCGCCCGCGATATTCCCGTCGCGTTCGACTTCGTGTCGTTCGGTTCCGACTCGCTCGCCGCGGCGACTGCGAGGGCTGCCGACGACGCTGCGACCGGTGCACCGCCGTACCCGTATCTCTGTTCCACGGCACCCGACTCCGACCCCTCCACGCCGATCGACCCCCTCTCTCGCGACTGCCGGCTCGTACAGCCCGCGACCGCAGCTGCCCCTACCGTGACAGCTATATTTAGACAATCTCGACGAGTCGACGAGGCTCCCGAGGTACCTTCAGTATCATTATCATTATCATTATTGTTACTTGCATCCGGTTGGAAGTACTTGGTTGGGTTTTTCACGGGTAAAACGCAGTGATGAACAATAAATGTATTTCGACTCTATTATCATACTTGATTACGATAACGTGATTCGATTAATATTTCGATAGCAGATAACGAAATTTACTATACATTTCTCGCTATAGTAAATTATTTTATTCTTTCTATCGACCACCACGGGACGCTCACAGCGGTTCGGGAGTTGCGTCCGAGAACGGCGTCGAACCCGTCAGTGGGTGGTCGTAGATCCGTACACGAGTCCCGCTGGGAGGGGATGCTCGGCAGTCGACGTCTGATAGTGATTATCGGAGCGATTTACCGGTACGACCGCACGACTGTGTGCGGTCGATCCGGAACAGACCGACAATAATCACTATGAGTCACTGTTCGCTCATCGCTTCGCTGGCCAGGTTGCGTCCGTGGGCGTTCAGCGACACTTCGGTGCGTTCGCGCACTTTGTCGACGGCGCCCATCTCCAGCAGTTTCGCGTATATCTCTTCGACTTCCTCGACGTCGAGGCCGACGAAGTCGGCCATCTCGAACGGTGAAACGCCCGAGTATAGTGCCATGAGTACCTCGTTCTCGGTCTCGGTGATTTCGTACTCCTCGCTCCCCCGGCCCTCGATGACGGCCCCGAACAGGTGTTCGAGCGCCCGGGTGTGGGCTGCCGTCCCGGAGAAGTGTGTCTCGACGCTCCGACCCTCGTTGTCGGTGTGTTCGACCTCGACGACGGTCCGGTCCTCGCCCATGACGGTCGCCGACGCCGTCTCGATGGTACCGACGTCCTCGACGGCGAAGGAAGTCGTGTCACCGTCCGGGAGCGCGAGTTTGACGTGCTCGTCGGCGAACCGGAACCGGGCTTTCGACCATCCGGCCTCCTGGACGACGCCGCCGACGACCGCCGGGTGTTTCACGAGGATGACTTCCGCGTCGAGCATCGCGCGGCAGTACTCGCGGTCGAAGTCCGCCACGTCGGGAGCGTCGACGAGGACGACGGCGTCGCCCGCCCGGAGCGGCGTCGCGCCGTCTGCTGTGACGCCCTCGGGCGCTTCGAAGTCGTCCGCTAGCCTGATACTACCGTGGGGCAGTGACTGTTTGCCGTCCGAGCCGGCGAGGATGAGGCGCTTGTCAGTCAACACGACCCGCGAGGAACGCCACCGGGGCTCGGCGACGGGCTGGCCGTCGCGGACGACGTAACAGTAGTCGCCCGCCGAATCCACCAGTTTCGTCTCGCCGTCACTCATGCCCGCTACTGCCGAACTTTGTTGCGCCGAGATACATAAGTCCATCTCGGGCGCTATCGTCTGCGGAAACGACTCCGCGCTCTCGCGCCAGTCACCCGGCGACGACGACCAGTCCGCCACCGACGAGCGCCAGAACGCCAAAACCCACGCAGACGCCCCAGAACGCGACGCGCCGGACCAGCGCGACCAGCGCACCGACGGTCAGGTAGCCGACGACCGCACTCACGGCGAGTGCGACCACGGCCGCGCCGGGCGCGATTGCCGGCACGCCCGCGTCGAGGACGACCAGCAGGCCCGCGCCGAGCGACGCCGGGATCGACAGCAGAAAGGAGAGCCGGAGCGACGCCTCGCCGTCGTGACCCCGCAACAGCAGTGCACTGACGGTCGTCCCGGACCGCGAGACGCCCGGCAACAGGGCCAGTCCCTGCAGTGCCCCCACGAGGACTGCATCGAGGGCGTCGGGCGTCTCACGAGCGCCCAGCCCCCACCCCTCGGCGACGCGCTGGACCAGTCCGGTGACGACCAGCAACCCGCCGACCGCGGCGACGAAGGCCCCGCCGGCCAGTTCCGAGGCGAGTTCGACCGCCGCCAGGTACACCCCGATCCCGACGACCCCGGAGGTGAGCGTCGCGACCCCGAAAAACGTCAGGTCGGCCCGGTCGCCGTCGAACGCTCGACTCGGGCGCCAGGCGGGCAGTTGCCCGGAAAACGTCACGAGTTCGTCCCGATAGAAGGAGATAGCGGCGACGGCCGTCCCGACGTGCAACACGAGGGCAAACCGGGTCGCGTCGACGGCCGACTCGCCGCCGACGACCGCCAGCAACAGCGCGACGCCGCCCTCGCTGGAGACCGGTAACCACTCCAGGACGCCCTGGACGACACCCAGGAGGACCGCCAGGACCGTCCCGTCTACATCCATACTCGGGCCGGCGTCTCTCTCGTACAAATGTCGTTCGATACCCGGCCGGTGGTTCCGACGCCAGCGACCGTTCGGTCCTCGCCGCGACGTCCCGGCGAGAGCGGGCGCTCCGAAAGGGAGTTACGCCGTCGTCGCCCACTCGCGAGCATGACCGACGACGTACTGGCGACCGCACGGGCGGCCGTCGAGACCGGACCGCTGTGTGACCCGTGTCTCGGGCGCCTGGTCGCCGAGCGGAGTTTCGGACTCACCAACCGCGAACGCGGACGGAGCCTCCGCGTCGCCGTCGCACTCGCCGACGACGTCCCCGTCGGCGACATCGAACCCGACGACTCCTGCTGGGTGTGTGAGGGCGAGTCGACCGTCGAGCGCGTCACCGAGTGGGCCGAACGCGGCGCCTACGCGCTCGAAGAGTACGAGTTCGACACCTTCCAGGTCGGCACCCGGGTGCCGCCGCTGTTCGAGGAGAACGACCGCCTCCTGCGCGAGGATATCGGCCTCGACCCGGCGGCCGGCGAACAGCTGAAGTCCGAACTCAACAGAGAAGTCGGCAAGCGATTCGGGCGCGAGACCGGCGCCGAGGTCGACTTCGGCCGCCCGGACGTCCAGGTCACCATCCACCCCGGCGACGACTCCCTGGACGTGCGTGTCAACTCGGCGTTCGTCTACGGGCGCTACCGGAAACTCGAACGCGAGATCCCCCAGACCGAGTGGCCCTGCAGCGACTGTAACGGCACCGGACTGGACCGCGGCGAGGTCTGTCCTGTCTGTGACGGGTCCGGGTATCGCTACGAGACCAGCGTCGAACAGCTCACCGCACCCGTCGTCCGGGACACGATGGGCGGGAAGTCCGCGACCTTCCACGGTGCCGGCCGCGAGGACGTCGACGCCCGGATGCTGGAGCGTGGTCGCCCGTTCGTGATCGAGGTCGAACGGCCCCGCACGCGGACGGTCGACACCGACCGCCTCCAGGCCGACATCAACGGCTTCGCCGACGGCGCGGTCGAAGTCGACGACGTCCACCTCGTGAGCTACGAGATGGTCGAGCGCGTCAAGGAACTCGACGCCTCGAAGACCTACCGCATGCCCGTCGAGTTCGAGGAGTCGGTCGAGGCCGACGCGTTCGACGCCGCGCTCGACGAGTTGCGCGGTGCGACGATCGAACAGCGCACGCCCACCCGCGTCGACCACCGCCGGGCCGACATCGTTCGCACCCGCGAGGTGTACGACATCGAGGGGCAACTTGTAACGGACGACTCCACAGGCGACTCCGGGACGACGACCGACCACTCCGGGACTGCGGCCGGCGACCCCAGGACGGCGACCGGAGCGACGGTCGAACTCCACGGCGAGGGCGGGCTGTACGTCAAGGAACTCGTCTCGGGCGACGAGGGCCGGACCGAACCGAGTCTCGCCGGCCTACTCGGCGTCGAGGCGGTCGTGACGGCCCTGGACGTGGTCGACGTCCGGGGCGAGGACAACCCCTTCCTGGTTGCGGAGTACGTCCGCGACTCGGGTGAGGACGGCGGCTCTGCGTCGCCGTCCTGGGAGTGACTGATCTACGTCCGCAGGTTTCTCACGGTCAACCGGTCTTCGAGGGCATCGACCTCGAAATCACTGTCCGAGACGACCAGCTTCGCGCCGGTCGACCGTGCCGTCGCGGCGATCATCACGTCCCTCGGCGCGAGCGGATCCCCCGCTTCGAGCAACTCCGACGCGTCGCGACCACGTCGGTCTGTCCGGGACCGAACACTTCGCCTTCGGGGACCTCGTAGATGCAGATCGTTGAGGTCATTTCGTTCGTCGCACACGAGCGACATCGCGTCCCCGGTGAAACCGACACAGGGTGATACTGTCGGACACACGCAAGTCGACACTCGATACTTCGTTTGGCGGTCTCCGAGACGTCTCGATGGTGAAAGACCGACGAGCGTGTTCACGTACTTGTGTCCGACAGTATGAGCAGACGGCCGTCTGACGGGTGGCGTCGCTCCCGCGACAGTTTATGTACGATGGCGTGAAAGGGGGCGGCATGCGCGAGTTCGGCGTCGACGAGGCCGGCAAGGGACCGGTCCTGGGGTCGATGTTCGCCGCGGCGGTGGTCGTCGACCCGGCGGACCTGCCCGAGGACGTCGGCGACTCCAAGACCATCGCCCCCGAGCGACGCCGCGAACTGGCCGCGACGATCCGCGAGGTGGCAGACGCCGTCGGCGTGGCCGAGATCACGGTCGACCGGATCGACGACGATGAGACGGACATGAACTCGCTGACCGTCGCCGCCCACGTCGAGGCCCTGGAGGGGGCCGTGGCCGGTCTCGACGGTGAGGGGGCGGGTCCCGTGGCTGGTCCCGATGCGGACGACCCGCTCTCGGGGTACGTCGACGCCGGGGACACGAACGCGGTCAGGTTCGAGCGCCGCGTCGCCGACGGCGTGGACGCGGACCTGTCGGTTCGTGGCGAACACGGTGCCGACGAGTCCTACGCGGTCGTCGGCGCTGCCAGCGTCGTCGCGAAGGTCGAACGCGACGCCCACGTCGCGGCGCTGGCCGACGAACACGGCGACCTGGGGAGTGGCTACCCGAGCGACCCGGCGACACGGGAGTTCCTGGAGAAGTACGTCGCCCGCGAGGGGGCGCTCCCGCCGTGTGCGCGGGCGTCCTGGAAGACCAGCCAGGACGTTCTCGCCGACGCCGCCCAGGCGTCGCTCCGGGAGTTCGAACCCGACGGCGGACAGCGGACCGACGGCGGCCGGCCGGAAGCGCGACCGACGACGTTAGACGAATTCTGAACGGTTGTCACGGCGCGTCATACGGTCGTGCGTAATTCGTTTCGTTCTCACGAGACAGAAGACTGTCTCCGTGGTCAGTCCCCCCCCTGGTCGAGCATCAGGTTGCGCAACACGTCACCGTAGGCGGGCCGCGTCACGAGCACGCCGATGAGGACTCCCACGATGGTGACGATGGCGAACCCGGTCAGGTCACCGAGCGAGAGCACGGCCAGGGGGCTCATCGCGATGATAGTGGTGACGGCGGCGGCGCCGATCACCCAGAACGCCTTGCGGAAGCGGTTCTGGAAGACCCGGCCGGTCGCGACGTTGCCTTGCTGGAGGATCTCGTCGGCGATTATCAGCAGGTCGTCGACCCCGGTCCCGATGACGGCGATGAACCCGGCGATGTGCGAGAGGTCCAGCGGCAGGCCGATGGCGGATGCGAAGCCGAGCAACAGGTACACTTCGGCCATCGCGGTCACCAGCATCGGCACGGCGACGCGGGGGTCCTTGTACCGCAGGAACACGACCCCGCTCACCATGAGCCAGGCCGCCAGGCCGGTCAGGAGCGCGTTGAACTTGAACCGGTTGGCGAGACTCGGCTGGAGAAAGGAGACGGTCCCGTCCTCGAAATCCAGTCGCGCGGGCAGGGCGCCGGCGCGCAGGTTGATCTGGAGCGCCTGGGCCTCCTCGATCGAGTTGGTCTGTGCGATGAACGTCGGGTTGTCGAGAAACTCACCGCTCTCGATGAGTTCGGCCAGGCCGGGCGTTACCCCCGCGGAGTAGACGACCTCGCCGTCCAGCGTCGTCAGCAGGCAGTAGCCGGCCTGTTCGGACTCCCCGAACCGGCAGTTGCTCGCCGCGTCGCCCGAGGTGAAGCCGGCCTCCCGGAGCGTGTTCCGGTAGTCGTTGGCGGCGTCGTCGGTGAGCGTCACGTCGACGCCGGGCACCCCCTGACGGACCTGTGCAGTGCCGACGTTGGACCGTTCGAGCTGTTCGTTCGTGAGCACCGTCTCGTTGACGTAGCGGGTACCGTTGTCGGTGTTCTCCGGGTAGTGGGCGACGATCTCGACGACACCACGGTCGCCGATGAGGTCACGGACCTCCGACCGGTTGGCGTTGGGGATCTCGACGATGACGAAACTGTCACCCGTCACAGAGGTGGTCGACCTGGCCTGGCCGCCGCTCAGCCCGGCACGGTTGATCTTTGCGTCCATCGTCTCGACGGTCTGCTCGCGGGTCTCCCGGGTCGTCCCGTCGCGGACGTTCTCGGCCGAGGCGGAGACGCCGGCCGCCTCGAGCGCGGCCACGAGTTCGCCCTCGTCGACGTCTTCTTCGAGGACCTCGACGGCGCCGCCGTTATCGGTGTTCCCGCGGACGTTGACGCTGCTCTGACTGACGTTGAGTCGTTCGCTGACTGTCGACCGGATGCTGCTCTCCTGGTCGGGCCCGAACTCCAGGTTCTCGGCCGTCGTTCCGACCAGCGGCGCGCGGATGCGGGTCCCGCCGGCGAGTTCGAGCCCGAACTGGAGGTTCGTCGGCCCGCTCGTGTCGACCGCCGAGGCGTTGCCCGCGTCCGGCTGGGCGAAGGGCGCAAACAGCGCGAGCGAACTTCCGACCACGAACACGACGAGCAAGACGATCCGCCAGTTCTCGCGGACGTTCATCGGTCGGTCACCCCCGACCCCGGCTCCCGGCCCACGTGTGCTATCGGCGCGACTGCGCGCCGTCCCTGTAGTACCCTCACGAGGACACCCCCTCGAACTTGTAGTAGCGGAGCAGACTCAGGTTCATCATGTACGTGTTCATCAGGTCGGCAGTCAGTCCGAACACGAGAACGATAGCGATCTCCGGGAGCAGCGGGATCCCGAACGCCGCGGAGACGATGAACATCACCGTCATCGCCGAGATCGAGGTGACCGTCATCGTTACCCCGGTCTCCATGGCCCGGTAGGTACTCTCGTAAAACCCCCCGCGCCGCCGGAGGACGTGGTTGTTCAGCAGGATATCCGAGTCCACGGAGTACCCGATAAGCATCAGGAGAGCGGCGACGGTCCCCAGCGAGAGGCTGATGTCGGGCAGGACGGGCAGCGCGGTGAACACGTTCATCAGCGCGACCGGGACCACGATGTCGGAAAACGCCGAGAGGACGACCGCGATAGAGGGGACGAACGTCCGGAACAGCGCGAACACCAGGATACTCATCCCGACGAACGCGCCGCCGACCCCGAGCAGCGCCTGGCGCTGGATGTCCGACCCGAACGTGGCCGACGTGGTCTGGATCGAGACGACCTCGCCGACCTCTCCGGCCTCGGCCTCGATCGCTTCGGTGTCGGTCGCCTGCGTCTCGACGATGTACTCGTTGGAACCGGCGACGGGCTGGACCGACGCGACCTCGAAGTCGAACGCCGACTCGCGCAGTTCGGCCTGAGAGGCGTCCGTCGCTATCTGGACCTCTGTCCCGCCGGTAAACTCGATCCCCGGCGTGACCGGCGCGCCGGTGACAACGTACCACCCCGCGATCACGACCAGTGCGACCGCCAGGACGGCCAGTGGGACGGCCGCGAGCTGGCGGTTTGTGTACCGGTCGTAATCGGGCTCCGGTACCTCGAACTCGACCATGCCGGTCCGTGTGCCACGCCGCAGGATAAGCCTTCTCTTTATCTCTCGGCGGCCGTTCGCGCCACCGGGCGGGTTAGCACCCGCCTCGCGCGCTCTCCGGGCCTCGCCATCGTTGGGTACCCACCGAACTGACCGGGCTCTCTGGGCTCGGGGTCCGGGGCCGGGGCGACCCGTCGGCTGCATCGTCGGCCAACTTCGCGACAGGCCCGCCGCGTTTGACGCGACCCAAAGGCACTTTTTGATGGCTTTGCAACTACCCGTAACCGTATGTCTCGCAGTCCCTCTCTGCCCGAGCGCCCGCGGCTCGACCTGGACCCGGACATGTCGCCGTCCGAACGGCTGGCGGCGCTCCGGGAACACCACGAGCAACTCCGCGAGGTGAACCGTACACTCGAAGAACAGCTCGACGCGGCCAGACAGCGACACCAGGAGCTCACCGACGAGGTCGACAAGCTCGAACGCGAGAACGAGACGCTGAAGACCTCCTCGCTGTACGTCGCCACCGCCGAGGAGATAACCGACGACGGCGTCGTCGTCAAACAGCACGGCAACAACCAGGAGGTGCTGACGGAGCTGCCGACGAAGTACACCGAGTCGCTCGAACCCGGTGACCGCGTGGCGATCAACGACTCGTTTTCGATCCAGGACGAACTGGACGCCGAGACTGACGCCCGCGCACAGGCGATGGAGGTCGACGACTCGCCCGACGTGACCTACGAGGACGTCGGCGGCCTCGACGAACAGATGCGCGAGGTCCGCGAGGCCGTCGAGGAACCCCTCGTCAACGCCGACCAGTTCGAGAAGGTCGGCATCGACCCGCCCTCGGGCGTGTTGTTACACGGCCCGCCCGGGACCGGCAAGACGATGCTCGCCAAGGCCGTCGCCAACCAGACCGACGCCACGTTCATCAAGATGGCCGGTTCCGAACTCGTCCGCAAGTTCATCGGCGAGGGTGCCCGGCTCGTCCGGGACCTGTTCGAACTCGCCGCCGAGCGCGAACCCGCTATCATCTTCATCGACGAGATCGACGCCATCGCCGCCAAGCGGACCGACTCGAAAACCTCGGGCGACGCCGAGGTCCAGCGGACGATGATGCAACTGCTCTCGGAGATGGACGGCTTCGAAGACCGCGGGGAGATCCGCATGGTCGCCGCAACCAACCGCTTCGACATGCTCGACCGCGCGATCCTGCGGCCGGGCCGGTTCGACCGTCTCATCGAGGTGCCCAAACCCGACAGCGAGGGCCGCACGCGGATCCTCGAGATCCACACCCGCGACATGAACGTCGCCGACGAGGTAGACTTCGCGGCGCTCTCGGCCGAGACCGAGGACTTTTCGGGCGCGGAACTGGCCTCGCTGGCCACGGAAGCCGGCATGTTCGCTATCCGTGACGACCGGACCGAAGTGACCACCGCCGACTTCGAGGACGCCCTCGAAAAGGTGACCGAAGGCGACCACACCGACGGGGTGCCTGTCGCGTTCTACTAAACCACCTTTTTCTGGACGGGAATTCCTCGCTCGCTTCGCTCGCTTCGGGAACCCCGTCCACAAAAACGTGGGCGAAAAAGGCTGCGCGCTCCCTGCGGTCGCGCGCAGTGAATCGGCGCTTCGCGCCGGACGCTCGCGCTGACCCTGGGGCTGGCGCTCGCTTCGGCGTTCTCGACAGCGTACCGAGAGACCGACTCGTTTGTGAACCCCAACAGCGCCCCTGAAGACCGCCTCGAACCGAAACGCCTTACCCCGCGACTCGCCGACGCGGTGGCATGGAGACGATCCGGGTCGCGTGGGGGTCGGGCGTCGGGCCAACGGCCATGGCCTCGTTCGACGCGGCACTCGCCGACGCCGGCGTCTGTGACTACAACCTCGTGACCCTCTCGTCGGTCGTCCCCGCCGGCGCGACCGTCGAGGCCGTCGGGACGGCACCGGACCTGGGTCCCGCGGGCGAGGCGCTGTACTGCGTGCAGGCCCGGCGAACGCTCGAACCGGCTGCCGACGGGCCGGCCCGTGTGGCGCTTGGCTGGGCTCGCGAGGCCGACGGGCGCGGCCTGTTCTACGAGGCGGGCGGCACCGACGCCGACGCCGTCCGCGGGACCGTCGAGCGTGGCCTCGCCGCCGGCCTGGAGCTGCGCGAGTGGACGCCGGCCGACCGGGACGTCGTCGTCGAGACGACGCCCGCCGACCCCGACCGCTACGCGACGGCGGTCGCGGTGGCCGCCTACGGCGAGACAGAACCCCTGCTCGGGGAGTGAAGACAGCACAGCACGACACAGTGTCGCCGGAACACACAGCAGTTAAGACCCCCCGAGACGAACTCGTCCGGACGATCAAATGTACGGGAACTCGCCGCTCGGTTCCGACGGGGTGGACGTGGAATCACTGTCGCCCGACCAGCGTCGCCGACTGAAACGTGACCTGGCGCGCGTCGCCGAACGGACGCGCCAGTTGCTCCCGGGGGAGTTCGTCGTGGGGTCGGAACTGTCGGCGGGGGTCGACGGACCCGAAGCGACCGTCGCGAGGACGCCGAAACGACGATCACGGACGCCCAGCGCGAGGACATCGCGCAGGGACTGGCCGCCAGCGCCGCCCTCCAGGTCAAACAGGCCATCGACGACCACGGTCACCGCACCGCACGGTAGCTCGTTTTCACTCCCGGGCGGTCGGGGGGTCATAAAACAGCGCGTAGCCGATGGAACCGGTCGCCGGCACGCTCCCCGCCGCCAGCGCGGTCCCCCACGAGAACGGCAGCGCGACCGCAACGACTATCGCCAACAGCAACGACGCCGGGATCACCGCGAGTACCGCGTCCGCCGTCCGCAGGTCGGTCGCCTCGGAGTCGTCTGAAAGCGGGGTCACCTGTAACTGTGATGACGAACGCCTGCTAATTAAATATTATTACTCGGTCCGTTTTTGCGCTCGTCCCGTGGCCGTCGGTCAGTCGTCGGCCGTATAGGTCCCGCCGCGGCGTTTGATCCTGGCGACGACCATCCGGCGTTTCTCGCGGTAGAACGTCACGGAGAGTCGAAATTCACTTCCCCCAGAAGGGGTCGCGGTTGCGGCGTTTGTCGAGGTACATCGAGAGGGTTTCGCGCTCGTCGGCGGTGATCTCCTCGGTGAGTTCCTGTTCTAAGATCTTGGCGTGTTTCTCGGGGATCTCGGTCCAGAGTTCGTCGCCTTCCTCGATCTGGCGGCCGACGGTCGGGCCGTCGATGGAGACGGCGGCGCGTTCGCCGGTCATCAGTTCGTCGATGTCCTCGCCCTCGTCCTGGATGGACTTGAGCATCCCCACCCGTTCGGGTTCGGGACCCTCGAACAGCGCGACACGGGAGTTGCGCCTGAGCGTGCCGCCGAGTACCTCGACGCCGACGACGGCGGGGTCGGACTGGCGGAACGTGTGGTCCTCGAGGATCCGAAAGCGGGCGGGTCGGGTGATGTTCTCCAGGATCTTGTCCTGCTGGGCGCTCTCTATCTCCTCGACGTACTCCTCGTAGGCCTCGACGAGGCGGTAGATGACGTCGTGCTCGAAGGTCCGGACGTCGGCCTGTTCGGCCAGGTCGGCCGCGTCGTCGAGCACGTCGACGCCGAAGGCGAGGATCGCCTCGTTGGTGGGTTCGTTGGCGGTTTCTGCCACCCGGACGTCCCGCGGGGCGACGTCGCCGACCTCGGCGCGGACGACCGGTATCTCGCTCTCCTCCAGGGTGCTGGCCAGTGCCTCCAGACTGCCCAGCGTGTCGGCCTTGACGACGACGCCTTCCTCCTGGGTGGTCACTTCGATATCGGCGAGTTCGGCCTCGACCTCGGCGATGACCTCGGTCACGTCGCGGTCCCGGACCACCCGGATGGGCGCGCCGGCCATCGCGTCGTCCAGGTCGGGGGCGGCGATCTTGATGCCGTCGGCCGCGGCGACCGACGGGACGCTCTCGAACTCGCCCTCGGTGCGGATCTCTTCGAGCGGGCGGGGGCACAAGAGTGCGCGGACGTCCGTGACGATCGGTTTCTCGACGCCGCCGACGACGATTTCGTCGTCCTCGCGGATGGTCCCGTCGTAGACGATGGCGTCGATCGTCGCGCCAAAGCCCTGGGTGTCGGTCACCTCCAGCACTGTGCCGGCGCCGGGGCCCTCGGCGTCGACGGCCATCTCGTCTTTCATGTACCGCTGGGAGAGCCCCATCAGAACGGTCAAGAGATCCGGGATCCCCTCGCCGGTCTCGGCCGAGACGGGGACGACGCCGACGTTGTTCCCGAAGTCCTGGACCCGCCAGTACATGTCCGCCGAGAAGTCCTCGTCCGAGAGGTCGCCGATGAGTTCGTACAGCTGTTCGTTCAGCCGCTGTTCGACGCGGTCGGTCTGGGCGTCGATGGTCACCTGGGTTGGCGCGCCGGGGTTTGGGTTCCACCCGGGGACGGTGTCTATCTTGTTGGCGGCGACGACGAAGGGCGTCTGGGGGCGCGCGAGGATGTCGACCGCTTCGAGCGTCTGTGGCTGGAAGCCGTCGGTAACGTCGACGACGAGGATCGCGATGTCGGCCAGTGCCCCGCCGCGCGAGCGTAGCGTCGAAAACGAGTGGTGACCCGGCGTGTCGATAAAGAGGAGGCCCGGCAGGTCGAAGTCGTCGGGGTCGACCAGGTCGCCGGCGATCTCCGAGATCACCGAGAGTGGAACGGCCGTCGAGCCGATGTGCTGGGTGATCGCCCCCGATTCGCCCTCGGTGACGGCCGACCCGCGTATCTCGTCGAGCAGGCTGGTCTTGCCGTGGTCGACGTGGCCCAGCACGGCCACGATCGGCGTCCTGAGCGTCTGTGACGAGTCCTCGGAGTCTGTCGCGTGAGAGTCTGCCATCCTGTCACCTCGAGAAGTCAGTTACTACCGACAAGCCCTGCAGGCGGCATAAGTCCGTTCATCTGGCTCGCGGCCGACGCCGGACGTACATCCCGTTTGCCGCCGCGTCCGGTCGCCGGTGCCGGGGAGTTCACTCGGTGACCGTGAACGACCCCGTCATGCCCACACCGCGGTGGGGGTTACAGTAGTAGTCGTACTCACCAGGGACAGTGAACGTGTGTTCGTGGGTGTTCCCCGAGGAGTAAGTCTCGCCCGACCCGCCGGGGGTACCCTCCCAGTCGGAGTCGCCGGGCGCCGAATCCACCCGGACGTTGTGGCCGCCCGACCGCCAGACCCACCGGACCGTCTCGCCGGCCGCGACCTCGAACGACTCGGGCGCGAACGAGAACTGGCTGCCTTCGGGCCCGACCTCGACGACCTGGGCGACGGGTTCGGGTGTCGCGGTGGGCGTCTCCGTGGGCGTCGGGGTGGCCGTCGGAGTTTCGGTGTCGGTCGGCGTCGCGGTGGGCGTCGCTGTCGGCGTCGCGGTGGCGGTCGGCGTCTCGGTGTCCTCGTCGGGCGTCGGGGAGGCCGTCGGCGTGTCGTCGCCGCCGCCCGCGGTGTCAGTTCCGTCACCGTCGCCCCCGCCACAGCCGGCGAGGCCGACAGTTAGTGCGATACCTGTCGTCCGCAGCAGGCGGCGCCTGTCCATATTTCGTCGTCGACTGGCCGACTGATAATACTTTGCGGCTTCCGTCGGTGCCCGCTCCCGGACGGGACTCCTGGAGTCCAGCGAGGCGACCGACGTCGTCGTCAAACTGAACGGCGAGGCGGTCGCGGAGTTCGAGGCCGACAGCGCCGGGCAGTCGGGCAGGCGTCAGACGGCCCGTGGCGTTTATGTGGGTTCGTTCGGTACAACGAGTCATGGCAGACATACTCGCCGAGAACCTCTCCGGGAAGGCAGTCACCGGCAGCGACGGGGCGGAACTCGGAATGCTGTACAACATCACGATGGACATCGAATCGGGACGGCTGGCGGACCTGCTCATCGACCCCAACGAACACATCGACACGAGCGGGTACGAGACCAACGAACAGGGCCACCTCCGGGTCCCGGTCAGTCGCGTCCAGGCGGTCAAAGACCACATGATCGTCGAGCGTTAGATGTACATCCTGGACGCATCGGCGTTCATCAACGAGTACCACACCGACGAGCGGATAGCGACGGTGCCGATGGTCCGGGAAGAACTCGAAGACGAGTCCGCCTACCGGTACGACGCGCTCGAAGGGTCGGGCATGCACGTCCACATCCCCGACGAGGCCACCGTCGAGCGCATCCAGCGGGCCGCCCGCGAGACCGGCGACCTGGCCGAACTCTCCGGGACCGACGTGCGCCTGCTCGCGGCGTCGTTCGAACTCGACGGCCGGCTGGTGACCGACGACTACGCCATGCAGAACGTCGCGGACAAACTCGACGTCGCCGTCGAGGTCATCGCCCGCGAGGGCATCACCGAACAGCGCGACTGGCTGTTCCAGTGTAGCGGCTGTGGCCGCGAGTTCGACGACGACCACGACCGCTGTCCCGTCTGTGGCAGTCCGCTCTCCCGGAAGAACCCCTCCAACCCGTGACCCCGTTTGCGAACCGCCCCCCCTACGCTGCTTCCGTGTCGAGTTTGTCGAACCCCGCGTCGATGAGCTGGCGGAGGACCTCCTCCTCCGTCAGGTCGTACTCCCGGGCGAGTCGTTCGACGTCCCGGGCGAGGGCGTCGTCACAGACGACCGTGTAACGGGTGGGCATACTCGCTGATCGCCAGTCCAGTCGCTTAAGTCCCAGTCAGACACCCGTCGGACGGTCTCGCCGGCCTGGCGGCCGGTCCCCGTCGGGTCCGGTGGTCCGTGTTCCCGCCGGCGACTGGCCCGTCCCGGACGCCGACCTAGATAGCGCCGGTCGCGCCGAGATACTGCGATCCGAACAGGAACGCGTTCCACGCTCCGTGGATACCGACGGGGATGATGAGGTTTTCAGTCAGTTCGTACACGGTCCCGAGGATCAGTCCTAGCACGCCGGCGACGGCGACGTACGTGAGTTTGCCGCCGCCGGTGAGCGCGAGCCAGTGTGCGACCCCGAACATCGTGCTGGCCAGGATGACCCCGGGGACGATCCCGTAGCCGTCCCGGAGCAGTCCCTGGACGACGCCGCGGAACAGCACCTCCTCGACGGGCGCGACGACGAGGATCGTGACGGGGATCAGATACAGGAACAGTTCGGGGTTTTGCTGGCCGAGTTCGACGACCTGGTTGGTCGCGGTCTCGGCGTCCAGAAACCGGATCACCAGCGAGAGAGCCACCGTGGCCCCGAACAGCGCGACGAACCCGCCCACCCCGAACGCCAGGTCACGCAGGTCGGGCACGTCGTAGCCGAACAGGTCGCCTCTGCCCCGCCAGTACAGGTATCCCAGGACGGCCAGTCCCAGCCCCGCGAACTGCGCGACCGTCAGGACGACGTTCGCCCACGCCGGGGCCGGCACCTCGGGGTTGGCGAGGGCTTCGATGGACACGAGGTCGAGACCGACGAGCACGAACGCGATCAGATACGTACAGACCAGACCGAGCACGAACGCCCCCACCACGAGCCCGACCGAGTGACCGAGGCTCTCGGCCCGCGTCTGCCAGTCAGTCACGCGATAGTAGTCCGATGCCATGTCAGTGCCGTGACTTGGGGTTGCTCGCCCATCATTGCTCCGGTGTCGGGGACGTCCGGTGAACTCCCGACACGCCGCGACCGGGACGCACAGCAGCGGTCGTCCGGTCGCGACGAGCGCGGTCAGTCGACGACGAGTTCGGTCTTGTCGGCGACGAGTTCGGTCTCGGGTGTCTGCTCGCCGCGAAGCAGGCCACGGGCGGCGCGTTTGCCCCACTCGACGGCGGGCTGGTTGAACGTCTCGATCCCCTGGAGTTCGCCCGCGAGCACGCAGGCTGCCTCCATGTCGTACAGCAGGCGCCCTACGCTGTGAGCGTCGACGGCGGGGATCTCGACCCGGATCGAGGGTCGCCCGGCCGCCGCGAGGCTGGCCTCGGTGGCCTCGAACTCCGCGTCGAGCAACTCGCCCAGGTCCGCCCCGCCCAGGTACGCGAGGTCGTCGATGTCGGTCTCGGGGATCGGGCCCGCGGGCCGTTCCTGCGGGCGGACGAACGTGACGAGTTTGTCCCGTCGGCCGGCCCGATAGAGCTGTAGCTGTGAGTGCTGGTCGGTCGCGCCCAGCGCCCGGACCGGCGTCTGACCGCCGCCGTCCTTGCCGAGGCTCTCGGCCCACAGCTGGGCGAACCACTCGGCGAACGCCTCCAGGGACTCGACGTAGGGCATCATGGCGTTGGTCGTCGCGCCGCGTTCGTCCAGCGCCTGAGCGACCGCGCCGTAGGCGTAGGCCGGACAGTCGTGCAGCGACCCCGCGAGCGCATCGGCGCCGGCCTGCCCGCCGGCGAGCAACCCCTCCAGGTCGACGCCCTGGAGCGCCGCGGGAACGAGCCCGACAGTCGACAGCGCCGAGAACCGGCCGGGGACGCCGACGGGCGTGTCCAGCGCCGGCAACCCGTGCCGGTCGGACAACATCCGAAGGGGACCCTCGTCGCCGGTCGTGACGACCGTCTGCTCGGTCCAGTCGACGCCGGCCTCCTCCATCGCCTCGCGCACGACGAGAAACTGCGCCAGTGTCTCGGCGGTCGTCCCCGACCGGGAGGCCGCGTGGACGACCGTCTCCTCCAAGGGGAGGTCCCGGAGAACCCGCCGCGTGTGGGCCGGGTCGACGTTGTCCAGCGCGTAGTGCTCGACCGGCGAGTCCCCGCCCAGCGCCTGTGTGAGCGTCACCGCACCCAGCGCACTGCCGCCGATGCCGACCGTGAGCACGGCCTCGGGGTCGAACTCCTCGACCGCCCAGCGGACCGCATCGGGGTCGGCCCGCTCGGGGAGGTTCAACGCGGTGTAGCCGAACTCGTCGTCGGCCCGGCCGCGTTCGATCCGTTCGTGGGCGTCCGCGACCCGTTCGTCGAGAGCTTCGAGGGCGTCCTCTGAGAGTCCCGGGTCGGCGACACTGTCGAGCGTGTTCCCGATGTCGACGCGCATACCCGGGGGTCGACCGGCAGTGATATAGACCTGTTCACACGCGGCGCCGGAGACCCGCGCGCGGCCCTCTCACTCCCCTCGCCGCGCGGCCAGCAGACCGCCCAGCACCGTCGCGACGCCGGCCGCGACCGGTCCGTACCCCGGCCCGAACCCGCCCGTCCCGTCGGTCGCCGTCGCGTCGTCGGGTTGGCGGTCGGGCGGCGGCGTCGACGTCGGGGTCACCCGCGTGAGCGCGTCCGTCTCCGTGACCGCGACCGTCTCGGTCCGGGTCGGCGTCCCGGTCGGCACCGACGTGGGAGTCGACGTCGGCGTCGGCGTGGCCGTCGGCGTCGGAGTCGGTGCCGGTGTCGGTGTGGGTGTCGGAGAGGGCGTGGGCGTCGGCGTTGGGGTGGGGGTCGGTGTAGGCGTCGGCGTCGTCACGTCCCCACCGAGCGTGAAGGCGTTTCGCCGTTCCGGGATCGACGGGAGGTCGCTCGACCGGACGTAGTCGTCGAGCCAGTCGGTCATGGCGTCGTCGTCGGCGGCGTCGACGACGGCCGACTCGAAATCCCCGTACTTCGAGAGGTCGCCGTCGTCGGTCGCCAGGACGTCCAGCAGGGTCCCGTCGTCGCTGCGGTCGCGGATCTCCGCGTCGAGCGCGGCCAGGACGTGTGCACCCTTGTCGTAGTCGGCGCTGGTCTGTTTCATCGTCTCCGTGTCGACGAGCACTTCGTCCCCGTAGCGCTCGACGCGGGCCGCGTCCAGGAACTCCTCGAACGTGCCGCGGCCGTCGTCCAGCGAGAGCAGGGAGCCGTAGTACTCGGCGCTGGCCTCGGAGAGCCAGTACATCTCGCCGTCGCCGAACGACCCGAAGAGGACGTGACAGTACTCGTGAGCCGGGACGTTCCCGATCCTGTCGACGTCGGTGTCGGCCTCGTCCACGAGAACGCTGCTTCTGGTGGCGAGGCCGACCGAGAGGTCCCCCCGGCGCTTGGACGGGACGACGAAAGCGTCGACGCGGTCGTAGGTGACCCGCGCGCGCACGTTCTTCTCGCCGTGTTCGAACAGGTCGAGCATCGACGTCTCGTCGACGTCGCCAGCGTCGACCTCCTCGGGAAACACCACCTGCAGCGGTACCCCGTCGACGGTGCGCGTCGTCGCGTCGTGGCGACCGGCGTAGGTGAACCCGGTGCCCGCGGCTCCCCGCCCCGAGAACGAGACCGACCGTTGTCGGCCGGGTTGCTCGCTCCCGCTGTAGGAGAACCCGAACGCCGTCGTGACCGTCGGCGCGAGCGCCGCGTCGCCGGCGACGTACCCCAGGTCCCCTTTCGTGTATGTCGAGCCCGAAACCGCCCGCTCGATGACGACCCGGGGGTCGGCGCCGCCGTCCCACACGAAGTCGGTGTCACCCTCGCGGTCGACGTTGTCCGTCTCGGCGACCGACACCGCCGAGCGTTTCAGCGCCCGTATCCGGACGGTGAGTTCCTCGACCGAGGCGGGGAGGTCGTAGTCGAACTCGAAGGAAAACTCCGTCGCGCCCGTGTCATAGCTGACCGTCGTTTCCTCGACGACCGCGTCGTCGGCCCCGTCGCGGTCGGCCCCGTCGGCGTGCGCTCCGTCACGGCCGGCCTGCCGGGCCCGCGTCGACCCGGTGCCGACGGCCGCGAGGGTACACCCGGCCGAGACCGCGCCCAGGAACCGCCGCCTGGTTACCATACCCACAGCGTACCGACTCACGATACAATACGCTTTGGCCCCGTGCGGTCGGGGCGCGGCGAGCACGCGGGGGACCCTGATAGTGATTATTGTAGCGATTTACCGGTACGACCGCACGCAGTCGTGCGGTCGATCCGGAACAGACCGACAATAATCACTATGAATGAAAAATCACTTACCACCTGCCTTCGGGGGGAGTGGTATGGAAGCTGTCGTACTCGCGGGTGGATACGCGACTCGACTCTGGCCCATCACGCGGAACCGACCGAAGATGTTGCTCCCGATCGGTGACTCCGTCGTCATCGACCAGGTGTTAGAGGAACTCGAGGCCGACGACCGCATCGAGAACGTCTATCTCAGCACCAACGAGGCGTTCGCGGACGAGTTCGAGGACCACATCGCCGACGCCGGCCTCGAGAAGGCCCAGCTGAGCATCGAGGACACCAGCGACGAGGACGAGAAGTTCGGCGTCGTCGGCGCGCTCGCACAGCTGGTCGACCGCGAGGGGATCGCCGACGAGGACCTGCTGGTCATCGCCGGTGACAACCTCATCAGCTTCGAGATGGGCGAGTTCATCGACCACTTCGAGGACTCCCCCGGCCCGACGCTCGCGGCCTACGACGTCGGCGACCCGGCCGACGCCACCTCCTACGGTGTCCTCGAGATGGACGGCGACCGCGTCGCGGAGCTCCAAGAGAAACCCGACGACCCGCCGAGTTCGCTCGTCTCGATCGCCTGCTACGCGTTCCCGGCCGACGCCCCCGGCTTCGGGACCTACCTCCGGGACGACAACAACCCCGACGAGCCGGGCTGGTTCATCCGCTGGCTCGTCGAGCGCGAACCGGTGTCGGCGTTTACCTTCGACGGCGCCTGGTTCGACATCGGCACGCCCGAGAGCTACCTCGAAACCGTCACCTGGCACCTCGACGGCGAGACCCTCGTCGCCGACACCGCCACCGTCGAGAACTCCGAACTCGGCGAGAACGTCCACCTCCTCGACGGCGCCGAAGTCGTCGACTCCGAGGTCGACAACTCCGTCGTCTTCCCGCACACGTCGATCAGCGACTCCGAGATAGACCACTCGATCATCGACCAGCACTGCACCATCGACGGGTTCGACCTCTCGGACGCCCTCGTCGGCGAACGGACCCGTATTACCGACCCCGAAGACTGATACGGTCGTGCGTAACCGATTTCGGCAGTGTCGGTGAGGATCGGCGTTTCGGACCATGGAGACAGTCTTCTGTTTCGTGGGAATCAAAAGAAGTACGCACGACCGTATGAGTAACCGCCGTTTTCCCGCTCGGGTCACTCCCTACAGTCGCGACCTCCCTGCTCACGGCTCCCGGTGAACTACCCCACCCTACCGCTCGCCTGACGGCTCGCGCTTGAGGGTGGGGTTTCCTGCTTCCAAGACGCGCTTTGCAGGAACCGTAGTGGTTCCCGTAGGGAGCGCAGTCTCCACAGGCGTTGATTCGGAGTGTCCCACTCCTACATCTTCGAGGCCGCGAGAAAGAATGTTCCACGCCGCGTTCCAGTCTCGGTCGGCGGTGAATCCGCACGATGGACAGGAGTGTTCACGGACCCACAATGGCTTGTCCGTCTCGACACTACAGGCCGCGCACTCCTTGGTCGTCCCCGCTGGTTCGACCGCCACGAAGTGCGTCCCT
>PXQN01000043.1 GCA_003021305.1 Halobacteriales archaeon QH_10_67_22
CGCGCGATGGAGGGGGACGTCGCCGTCCGCGGTGCTGCGTCGGCGCTCACCGAGTACCCCGAGATCACGACGGAGTCGATGAACATCATGGGCGTCGTCGTGCCGCAGATCGAGTCCTCGAAGGTGAAGAAGCCGCTCGATGAGCGCGGCTACGGCGTGCTCGGCACGTCGGCACGCATCGACGAGGCCGCAGACGCCTACGAGGAGCTCATCGAGACCATTATTCTCGCGGCCGAGGTCGAGACCGCGATGAAGGAGATGCTCGAGGAGATCGAGAAGACCAAGCGCCGCGTCAACGCACTGGAGTTCACGCTCCTCCCCGATCTGTACGAGGGACAGGAGTACATCGAGCAGAAGCTCGAAGAGCAGGAGCGCGAGGAGATCTTCCGCATGAAGAAGGTGAAGGACAAAAAAGAGTCAGAGTCAAGACAAGAGCGGAAGGAGAAAGAGGAAGCTGCCCGGCTCGAAGCTGAAGCCGACGACTGACAGCACCCCGTGTTCTGTCTGCAGAGGTATACTTCATTCACTGGATCGGGACTGTGACGATCAGTACCGAGATCGCGGCCAAGCTATCCCAGGTCATGATGTGCCATGATCTGGAATCAATGGCGCTCTCAATCACTTATACGCTGAACAGGCGCAATACCACGGCCTTCAGGCCGTAGATACACGCCGTCACTCAATGACTCAGAAACTCACACGGTCGGTTGTAAGTCATTTCCAGGATTTACCGGACCGCCCGGCGAATCACCGGTAAAAAGTTACAACCGGCCGTATCAGCCGTCGGTCGCCAGCGTTCCGGTGCCGTCCGGTTCGCCGTCGCCCGCGGCCAGGGGCAGGGGCCCACTCCGACCTGTCCTCGAACCAGACGTCGCCGCCGTATCGGTCTATCATCAACCGCACGAAGTAGAGTCCGAAGCCGATCGAACCTGACTCGTCCGACGTGAACGCCTCCTCGAAGATCTCCTTTTTGTACTCGTCTTCGATCCCGGGGCCGTTATCGGCGATCTCGACGGTGACGGCGTTGGCTGTGACGGTGCCATCGACGACGATCTCGACGTGGTCCCGGTCGTTGTGTTCGATGGCGTTACCGAGGAGGTTCTCGAACACTTCCCCCAGGAAGTCGTCCGCCCGGACCGCCGAGAGGCGGTCGAGGTCGGTCGCGATGTCGATACTGACGTGGTCGTGGCCCCTGCGCATCTTGGTTACTTTCTCCGACAGCATCGCGCCGGGATCGACCGCCCGCAGTTCGACCCCCTCGTCGCTGCCGACGACGGTGGTGACGGTACGCACGTTGCGGGTGAGCGCGGTGATATCCGTGACCCAGTCCTCGATACCGTCGACGTGTTCGCTCGCTTCCCCGTCGACGTGCCCCCGGAGGCCGTCGAGGTGTCCTCGGATCACCTGCATCCCGTTGAGCAGGTCGTGTCGAAGGACGCTGTTGAAAAACTCGATCTGCTCGGTGCGCGCCGCCAGGAGTTCGCGACTCTCGCGGAGTTCCTGTTCGCTCCCGACGCGGTCGAGGGCGTTTTCCGTCGACGACGCGAGGATTTCCGCCAGTCGCCGCTCCTCGTCGGTGAACCCGTCGTGGTCGGGTCCGGCGCTGATCCCGATGACGCCGTACCCACCGAGCGGATACAGCAGGGACCCGCCGAGGTTCAGCGAGACCTCGCCCGTTTCGACCTCGACGGGGTCCCCCAGCATCGGTTCGCCGGACTCGAACACCCGCCAGACGTCGCTGTCTCCCGGCCCGACTGTCACCTCGCTACGGGCCAACTGGTCCCCGAACGCCGCCTTGAGCGACTCGGCGAAGGCCGCTGGACGCAACACGTCGTCCTCGTCGTCGTACAGCATGGCGCCCGAATAGTGGTACCCCAGCAGTTCTTCGGCGGCAGTGACCGAGATCTCGAGCACTTCCTCGGGCGTCTCGGCGGCGAGAAACCGCTGACTGACCGACTGGAGTCGTTCGAGCGCCTGTTCGCGCCGTTTCCGGATCGAGACGTCCCGGAGGACGACAACCGTCCCGCGAACCCGGTCGTACTGGTCGCTGATCGGGGCGGCGTTCAGGTCGTAGACTTCGACGCCCTCCCCGGATCCCGCCGTGGCTCCGGGCGGGACGTACTCCCCGTCTTTCGCGGCCGCTCCCAGGATACCGGGCAACAGGTCGTTGACCGGAACTCCCACCGGGTCAGTCTCGTCGATGAGCGTTCTGGCAGCCGGGTTCGTGTCGACGACGATGTCGGAGTCGTCGAGGACGAAGACGGGGTCGTCTATCCGTTTCAGGACCACCTCCGGAGCGAGCGGTTCGACGTTCAGGAACTCGTATCGAAACAGCGCAAGCGCGATGAGTACCGATTCGACGGAGTAAAACAGGGTATTGAGACGCAGACCCGGGTGGAACTGGATGCCGGCCTCGTAGACCACCGCGCCGACGACGGTGAGCCCGATAGCCCCGGTGATAAGTCCCGTCTGCTTGCGGTACATGTTCCGCGACGAGATGAGAAACCGGATGAGGAGTCCGGTCCCCACGAACACGCCCACGTAGGCGGACCCCATCGCGACCAGATACGCGATCCCCTCGGTTTGGGTCGGCAACACCGGGAATGTAAGTCCGTTGACTGTTCTGATCACCACCGGTTTGGTGAACATGTCGACGCCACTGACCGCTGCCATGACTGCGAAATAGCCCAGCAGCAGCCGGCGACGCCGCCGCGTCAGCCACTCGTCCCGTCCGGTGTAGGTCACCGCGAACAGCAGAAAAAATCCCACCGCGAGAAGCCACAACACGTACTCGGCGGCCAACAGCAGGTTGGTCGCTGGGGAATCAGGGACGGCGACCAGCGCGGCCAGGCCCAGTCCCACGACCCCCGGCAGTCCGGCGCTCCCGGCCAACGGGCGGGCAGCCGGATGGTCGCGGTGTTTCAGCGCGACGTACGCGACGCCGAGCCCGGTCACGCCGCTGACCGCCAGCACTCCCCCTATCAAGACGGCAACTGGGGAAGTCATCGAATAGAGGTCTGTCGTTGCCTACGATATACTTTACTCCGGAAATGATACTAGTGATACTGGCGCCTGTGGTCGGACAGAGGCGGTGTTCCGCAGTACGGCGGTCCATCGGGAGGCCGGATACCGGCCGGCATGGTCCACCACGCCGGTCGCCTGCGCGGCCGTCGTTCGCCTGGGCCTCAAGTTCGCCGACGACCGCCTCGGGGACGAGGACGGTCGCGCCGGCGAACCCCTCGTGGTCGGGGCCCGCGCTGATCCCCAGCACGCCGTACTCGCCCAGCGGGAAAAGCAACGACCCGCCGATGTCGACCGGAACGTCGTCGAAGGCGGTCGTCAGCGACTCGGCGTACGTCGCCGGCCGGAGGACGTGCTTGCTCGTCGTACAGCATCGCGCCCGAGCAGGGCAGAAGTTGAGACCGATTTTCTCGATGCATATGGCTCGTCTCTTATTACATCACGGACTAGTGAGGCGGGGAAAGACTTACCTATGAATGAGATCAATACTATGAATAATGAGTAAGTCAGAACATTCGAACGACTCTGAGAAAGAAGTCGTTTCGGTCACCAAGCACGGTCAGGCGACCATTCCGAAGCGGTTCCGCGAGAAGCTCGGGATCGAGGCTCCCGGAAAGGTGCTGTTCCGGGAGACTGAGGGCGGCGAGGTGATCGTCGAACACGTCCGCTCGCCGGGTGAGATGCGCGGCTTTGCCGCCCGCAGCGAAGCGTCCACCGACAGGCCCGCGACCGAGATCCTCCAGGAGAAGCGCGAACAGGATCGAGAGGAACGTGACGCGCAGTTCCCCTCGGAGGAGTGATGGTGGTCCCTGACAGCGTCGTCTTTGACGCTGAGCCGCTGATCGCCCACGCTGATGATGAACCCGGGAGCGACGTGGTTGAGGAGTATCTCGACGCAGTCGCCGTCGAGGACACCGCCGGCTACGCCAGCTGCGTGAACCTCGCCGAAATCCGCTATACTATCGCCCGGAAGTACGACCGGACCACCGCTGACGAGTATCTCGACTGGCTCACCGATCTCGGAATCGAGACTGTGGAGGTCGATGACTCTTGGCAGGAGGCCTCCGAGTACATCCTTCGGTACAACCCGGCGCTCGGTGACTCCTTTGCGCTGGCGACCGCTGAGGAGGTCGAGGCGACACTCCTGGTCGGCGGCGACGACGACTATGATGAAATCTCCGATGTCCCACTAGAGCGGTTCCGTGACGGCTCCGCATAGACTGTCGTCCGTTGCTGAGGAAGCCGAGTCGTGAGTGGCGACACTATCGGCCAATGAGGAAAACTCCTGAACTAGTTAATAATACGATAAGATGGTGTGGTTGAGAGGCAATCTGAAGCTGTCATGTCTCACTGATTCGTCCGAAATCGCGCATTACAGACCTTCTAAACCCTGTAGTCTCAACTTCCCCGAGTAGGAATACTCCAGGAGGTCGTCGGCGGTAAAAACGCCGCCGACTAGACCGCCAGGTAGCCCGAGATCGTCTCCTTCTGTTCGACGAACAGGATCGTCGTCCCGAGTTCGTCGTTGATGGCCTGCATGTCCTCGCTGATCTGGTCGACGATGGAGGGCTGGATCCCCTCCGAGGGTTCGTCGAGCAACAGCAGGTCGGGGTTGGCGACCAGGGCCCGCGCGATGGCGAGCATCTGCTGTTCGCCGCCGCTGAGCGTTCCGGCCGACTGGTCGGCTCGCTCTTCGAGCACCGGGAAGTAGTCGTACACCGACTCGTAGAGGTACTCGTCGCTGTCGGCGTTGATCGTCTCGCCCATCCTGACGTTCTGTTCGACGGTGAGCTTCGGGAACACGTCGCGTCCCTGGGGGATGTACCCGATCCCCCGCCGGGCGCGGTCGTCCGCCGAGAGGCCGGTGACGTCCTCGCCCCGGTAGGTGATCGTCCCGCTCTCGGGTTCGAGCAGGCCGATCACCGTCTTCATCAGCGTCGACTTCCCGACGCCGTTTTTCCCCATGACGCCGACGATCTCGCCCTCGTCGACGGCCAGGTCGACGTCACGCAGGATCGGCGTCCGGTCGTAGGCCGCAGTGACGTCCGACAGTGCGAGCAGCGTCACTCGCCCTCACCTCCCAGGTAGATCTTCTGGACCGCGGGGTCGGACTCGATCTCCTCGATCGGTCCCTCGCGGAACACGTCGCCCTGGTGGAGGACGGTCACCTCGTCGGCGATCCCCGCGACGAAGTCGGTGTCGTGTTCGATGACGACGAAGGCGATCCCCGCCTCCTCGTTGAGCCGGGTGATACGGTCCGCGATGCCCTGTCGTTCCTCGACCGAGAGCCCCGCTACGGGTTCGTCCAGCAGGAGCAGGTCGGGGTCCAGGGCGGCGGCCATGCCGATCTCCAGTTGCTGTTGCTGACCGTGCGAGAGCGAGCTGGCGGGCACGTCCTCGTACCCCTCCAGGCCGGCGGCGACGATGGCCTCGTGGATGCGCCGCGCCCGCTCCTCGCCGGTCGCGAACCGCTGGACCGGCAGGCGGACGTTCTCGCGCACCGAGAGGTCGTTGTACACCGACGGGACCTGGAACTTCATGCTGATACCGCGTTTGACCCGGTCCTGTGGCTCGAAGTCGGTGATGTCGGTGCCGTCGTAGTAGATACTCCCCTCGGTCGGGGCGTGTTTGCCGGTGATGAGTTTCAGCAGCGTGGACTTGCCGGCGCCGTTGGGTCCGATGAGACAGCGCAGTTCGCCCTCCTCGACGGCAAAGTCGACCGAATCCGCGGCCGTGAACCCGCCGAACTGCTTGACGAGGCCGTCGGTCTGCAACAGCGTGTCGGTCCGCTCGCCGGTGGCCTTCACTGCGGGAGTCTGGCGGATGTCCGGGTCGCTGACGACATCTGCGTCGTCGGCGCTCACGAGTCAGTCACCTCCGCCGGCGCGTCGGGCGCGTCGGGTCGGGACTCGGGCGCCTCGCCGCGCTGTTGGTCGAGCTGTCCGTCGATCCACGGGACGATCCCGCCGGGCAACGCCAGGATGAACGCCAGGAGCAACACACCGAGGACGACCAGTGCCCACTCACCTTCGATCGACACCCGGAGGTACTCGATACCGATCGTCGCGACGACGGCACCGAGCAAACTCTTGCGCCCGCCGACACTGACCCAGATGACCGGGAGCGTCGCGAACGTCAGGCCGAACACCTGGGGGTCGATGAAGATGTTCCGGGAGGCGTACAGCACGCCCGAGAGCCCGGCCAGCGCGCCACCGACGGTGAACACGACGAGTTTCACGCGCTTGACGTCGTAACCGAACATGCGAGTCCGGTCCTCGTCTTCGCGGATGGCGACCATCACCCGGCCGTAGTCGGAGTTCACCAGCGCGCGCAGGCCCAGGTACGTCAGGACCAGCACGCCCACGATGAAATAATAGAACAGGTCGAACTCGACGAGGCCGACGACCGGTGCCTGCAGTTCGACCGTGTTCCTGACGAGCTGTATCGTGAACACCTCGTCGATGCCGACCGCGAGCAACGGGATGGCGGGCATCCCGTTGAACCCGCCGAGTGCGGCGTCACCGATGGTCCACTCCGAACCGGCCGTCTGTGCCATGAACGTGTGCATCACCATCGTCGACACGAGGGTGATGATGGTAACGTACACGTTCCGGACGCCGCCGTAGAACATGAAATAGCCCATCAGCGCGGCGACGAGGGCGCCGCCGACGACGCCCAGCACGAGCGCGGCGGTGATCCCCGACGGGGTCGCGTGGTTGATCGAGACGACGCCGAACGTGTAGCCGCCGACGCCGAAAAAGACCACCTGACCGAAACTGAGCACGCCCGCGTAGCCCCACACGACCGACAGCGAAAGGCCGAGTAGGGCCAGCACCAGAAACAGCGAGAGGTCGCCGGCGTCGCCGATAGCCGGATAGACGACGAGTCCGAGCACGCCCACGGCGAAGGCCGCCCAGAACCGCCGGGAGTTGCCGACGGTGTTTGGACCTTCGAGGCGGGCGCGGATCCGTCCGACGGGACCGGCACGTCCGTCCGCGGTCGTCTCTGTCGCCATTTAGGACTCCCTCCGGCGGCGCTTTCTGACGCGTTCGATGTAGCCGGTGATCCCGCCCGGCAGGAACCGCAGCGCCAGGATAGCGGTCAACAGTAACGCGATCCGTCCGAAGAAGGTGCCGTACTGGTTGGAGAACACCGACTCGATGGCGCCCAGTCCCGCGGCCGACAGCGCCGTCCCGAGGACGACGCTCGCGCCGCCGACGACGACGGCGACGAACGCCTCGACGAGGAACTGGCTGCCAAGCGTCGGTTGCATCGAGATGACCGGCGCGAACAGCGCGCCGGTGAGGCCGGCGAGCCCGGAGCCGAGCGCGAACGTCGCCGCGTAGGTCCGTTCGGTGTTCACGCCCAGAGCCCGTGCGGTCCGGTCGTCCTGGATGACCGCCCGGGCGCGCATCCCGTAGTCGGTGTAGGTGAACACGTAGTAGACCAGTCCGAGGAGGGCGACGCTGACGCCGGCGAGGACGAGCCGGTAGGCCGAGTACGAGAACGCGCCGTAGGCGACCTCACCGAAGGGCGTCGCCACCTGGTCGATAGAGTTGCCGAACACGATGCGCGCGCCCTGGACCATGATGAGACTGAGCCCGAACGTCGCCACCATCGAGTCGGCCAGGCGGTCGTACAGCGGCTCTATCAGGGGCCCGCTCGGGAGCACCGCCGCGGCCTGGTCAGGCAACGCTGCGGACAGTCGCGGTTCCAGCCGTTCCCAGACCCAGTTCGGTCCGGCCCCAGAGATGATCGTCCGCTCGACGACGAGGCCGAACCCGGCGGTGACGACGGCCCCGGCGAGCATCGCCGCCGGCAGGGGGAGCCCCACGGCTTTGACCGCGAGAGTGGTCGCGTACGCACCGACGAGGATGAACTCGCCGTGTGCGAGATTGATCACGCCCATGATGCCGAAGATGATGGCCAACCCCGCTGCCGCCAGCACGATGAACGCGAAGCTATCGAGGAACTGAAAGGCGAGGTTCAGCCAGTTGGCCATCCCTACTCGGCCTCCTCGAAGAAGTCCACCGGCGTGTACTGGGTCTGTTCGGCCTCTTCACGGAGGTCACAGCCGACGGTCTCGGTGAGGAACTGTTCGGGGATCTTGCGGTTCTCGACGGCCTCGATCCTGTGTTCCTCGTCGGCGCGCAACACCCACATGTGGTGGTCGACGTGGTGGGTCGCGCCGTCGAGTTCGATCGTCTCGCCCTCGGGGGCTTCCGGTGCGCGCTCGGTGCCGAGGCTGATCCCAGACTCCAGGGCCTCGATGACCTCGGGCTGTTCGAGCGTGCCGGCCTGTTCGACGGCCTCCTTGTACATATACGTCGAGAAGTAGTTCGTCTCGGCCTCCTCGTTGAGGTAGGGGGCGTCGGGGTACTTCTCGAAGTAGCGGTCGACGAAGCCGCCGTCGCGGGTGTTGCTGTCGGTCGGCACCTCCTCCATGTAGTTGACGCCGGCGTAGATGTTGGCCATCGCCGGCGGTTCGAGACGGCGGTGTTCGTACCCCTGGGCCATCGCCGTCGACGTGCCGATGGGCACGTCCAGGCCCGTGGAAGCCTTCTGCTCGTAGAAGGCCGTGTGGTTGGCGCCGACCAGCATCGACATCACGAAGTCGGGGTCGGCCTCCTGGATGCGGTTGATGGTCGAGCCGAAACTCGACTCCTTGAGGGGGACGAACTCCTCGCCGATGACTTCAGCGTCGTTCTCGTTGGCGAGTACCTTCACCCAGTCGGCCGACAGCTGCCCGAAGTTGTAGTCGGCCGCGACTGTGTAAATCTCGGGGCCGAACTCCTCGCGCAGGTACGGGAGGACGCTCCCGAGCTGCTGGCGGGCCGTCGGGCCGACCGCGAACGTCGTCTTGTCACAGACGCCACCCTCGTACTGGGTCGTGTAGAAGTACAGCTGTTCGTTCCGGTTGATGATAGGCCGGATCGCCTCCCGGGTCGCCGACGAGTAGCCCGCCCAGAGGACGTCGACCTCCTCGTCGTCTATCATCTCGCGGGTGAGCTCCTGGTAGCGCTGGTTGTCCGACTGGGGGTCCCGCGTGACGGGTTCGATCTGCTTGCCGTCGATCCCGCCGTCGGCGTTTATCTCCTCGATCGCGAGCAGCGACGCCTTGTGTTTGGGGTCCCCGACCAGCGCGAAGTTGCCCGACTGGTCCTCCAGAACGCCGATCTTCACCGTCTCGTCCGAACTGGCCGTCCCGCCGGCCGTCCCGCCGTCGTCACCGTTACCGCCGCCGTCGCCGCCGTCACCGGAACAACCCGCCATCGCGGCACCGACCAGCGCGCTCCCGGTCGCGAGAAAACTCCGACGGTCCAGCCCCGAACGGTCGCTCATTGCTGACTGCCCCCGACTGGATGAACGTCACTACACGAGCGGTAATTCGAACGCGTCCCACCTTCGCACCGTTCCATATTCGTATGATCGTCTACCATCTTCGGACATTGTTTGGATTTTGTAGGTGGTACATAAGGATTTACACTCAGATATTATGTGTGTTGGGCATACCCTTGTATTGTATTAGGAACTGCTAGGAAACCCAGCATGGCTGGACGTTCGGACTGATAGAGAAGGAAAAGGAAAAATATCTGTGTTCAGCGTTCGGATACGGGGACGGCATTTTGACGGTTGTTCAGCGTCCACTCCGGCGGGCTTTCGCTGTCATAGTGATTATTGTAGCGATTTACCGGTACGACCGCACGCAGTCGTGCGGTCGATCCGGAACAGACCGACAATAATCACTATCAGTCCTCGACGACGACGACTTTGACCTGGCGGACGCCGCCGAGGGCACGCAGGCGGTTGGCGAGGTCCGTGATCGCCGAGCCGGGACCCTCGACGACGAGCGTCTCCATGCAGGCGTCGTGCGAGAGGTGGATGTGCTGGACCGAGGTGACGATGTCGGCCATCTCGTGTTGCACGCGCTGGAGGTCGTCGGCGATGCCGTCGACGTGGTGGTCGTGGACGATGACGATGCTCCCGTGCTGGACGGTGTCGGGGCCGCTCTCCCACTCGTAGGTGGTGAAAAAATCGCGGAGCGAATCCCGGATCGCCTCCGACCGGCTGGCGTATTCGGTCCAGGTCGTCTCCCATACACTCGCTACACCATCCCGCCCAAATGGGTCTGACGGTACACCCGACGTACAGATCCTGCCCCGCCGGGTCTGCTGGACAGCGCACGGTCGGGCAAACGCTGTCAGCCGCTGAATAATACTGCAGGAACGAAAAGTATTATTCCGATGGTTGGCAAACGGTCGGGTATGCATATTCCGGACGGATACGTCGACTTGCCCATCGCAGTAGCGTTCGCGGTCCTGTCGGTCGCGGTGCTGGCAGTCGCGGCGCGGCGCTCCGACGGTGCGATAGACGGGGAGCGCGCGCCGCTTGTGGGCGTGGTCGCGGCGGGCGTGTTCGCGGCACAGATGCTCGAGTGGCCGATCCCGGGGGGAACGAGCGCACACTTCGTCGGCGGCGCGCTGGCGGCCGTCCTGCTCGGCCCCCACCTCGGGGCGCTGTCGGTCGCCACCGTCGTGACGGTCCAGAGTCTCCTCTTCGGCGACGGCGGGGTCGTCGTCATCGGGACCAACGTGTTCAACATGGCCATCGTCCAGGTGTACGTCGGGTACGCCGTCTACCGCGTCGTGGCGCCGTACAACCGCACCGCCGGATACTTCGCGGCCGGCTGGCTCGGCATCACCGCCGCCGCGGTGACGGCGGCGATACAGCTGGGGACGTCGTCGGCCTTTGCCTACGAGACGGTGGTCGTCCTCGCTATCATGGGTGGGGGCCACCTCCTGCTCGGCCTCGTCGAAGGGGCGATCACGGCCGCCGTCGCGCGGTCGCTGGCCGACGCTCGTCCCGACCTGTGGCCCGACGGTCGCGGGGTGAGCGCCTGATGTGTGGGGTCACGCTCCGGGACTGGCGGGCGACCGCGGCCCTGGTGTTGCTGGCGATGGTCGTCGCGGCGCCGGCGTTCGTCTGGGCGGCCGGACAGGTCGGCTACGCCGAACCGCTGGAGAACGCCGCCGAGGCGACCGGGGCTACCGACGATGCCGAGTCGGTCCACACCGGCCTCCTGCCCGACTACGGCGTCCCCGGTCTCGGGAGTTCGGCCGGCACGCTCGTCGCCGCACTCGTCGGGACGGCACTGACGCTTTCCGTGGCGACGGGCGTCGGACGGCTGCTCGCCGACGGGACTAATGGCACGGACTGACGCCCTCTCGCACACGGTCGACGGGCTGGCGGGACGCATGCGCTGGTTCCTGCTGGCCGAGGAGGGTGCTCGCCGCGACGGCTTCCTCCAGGCGGTCGCCCCTGCGGTGAAACTCCCGGGGCTGGTCGCCCTCGTCGTGCTGGCGGTCACACGGCCCGCCATCGTCGAGGCCGCGGCGCTGTTCGGGCTCGGGGTCGCTCTTGGCGTCGGTTCGCGGGTCCCGTTGCGGGCGTTCGCGGGGCGGGTCGTCGGACCGACGGCCGTCGCCGCCCTCGTCGTCGCGCCACAGGCGGTGTTGCTGGCCGGCCCCCCGGTCGCCGACACGCCGCTGACGACGACCGGCGTGGCCTACGTGGCGCTGTTCGCCTGTCGCGTGGGGGCGGGCGCCGCCTTCCTCGCGCTGCTGGTGTTGACGACGCGGGTCTCGGCGCTGCTTGCGGCCGCGCGCCGACTCCGTGTCCCCCCGACGGCGGTCGCACTCGTCGCGATCACCTACCGGTATCTGCTCGTGTTCTTCGCCGAACTCCAGCGGATGGTCCGGGCCAGGCGTGCACGGACGGTCGGTTCGCCGACGCTCCGCGAGACCTGGCGCGACTCCGGACACTTCACGAGCACCTTCCTCGTGCGGACGCTGGAGCGAGGCGAGCGCGTCCAGCGGGCGGCGCGGGCCCGCGGCGGCGGCGTCGCCGGGTACGACCGCGGGCGGACCCTCGGGGGGGCCGACCTGGCGTTCGGCGCCGTCGTCGTCGCGGCCGCGACGGCGGTGGTGCTCGCGTGACCGCCATCGAGGGGACGGACCTCGGGTACGAGTACCCCGACGGGACGGTCGGTCTCGACGGCGTCGACGTGACCGTCGACCGCGGCGAGCGGGTGGCGCTTTTGGGAGCCAACGGCGCGGGCAAGAGCACGCTCTTGCAGGTGCTGGGCGGGCTCGTCGACCCGGACGACGGAACGCGGCGTTACTTCGGGGAGGCGGTCGCACCCGAGGCCGTCCGCGAGCGGGTGAGCGTCCTCACCCAGGACCCGGCCGACTATCTCTTCAACCCGACGGTCCGGGAGGACATGGCCTACGGCCCGGCACAGCTGGACGTACCGGTCGCCGAGGCCGACGCCCGGGTCGACCGGCTGGCCGCCAGACTGGACCTGACCGACCTGCTGGAGAAACCCCCCTTCCGGCTCAGCGGCGGGGAACAACGGCGGGCCGCCCTGGCCAGCGCGCTGACCGTCGAACCCGACGTCCTCCTGCTCGACGAACCGGTCTCGAACGTCGACGCTGCCAACCGGACGGCGGTGCTGGAGCTGCTGGCCGAACTCCACGACCGCGGCGTCGCGCTCGTCGTCTCGACGCCCGACACCGAACTCCTTCCCCACGTCGCCGACCGCGTGTATCTCCTGAACCGTGACGGCACCGTCGCCGCCAGCGGCCCGACCCGCGAGATACTGACCGACTGCCAGCTCCTCGCCGACTGTGGCCTGGCCGCCCCGCAGGTCGTCGAACTGTTCGACCGGGCCGGCCACGAGCGGGTCCCGCTGACCGTCGCGGAAGCCGTCGAGCGACTGGAGTAGACGAACGTCCACTTCCGTCCGCTCACACCGCCGGGGAAAGACGGCGGTCCGGAGCGGAGACGCCCGGGCAGTGCCCCCGGACGGCGGGTGAAGTGGAATATACTGTACGATCGTCAACTTTTGCGGGGAGACAGTCGCAAGTATCCTACCTATCGACATCGGTTTAAGCTGTAGCTCGTAACCGTTCTCCGTACCATGAACGGAACACGAACACAGGGAGGTGCGTAGTGTGGCCGACGATATCGTTCCCGGCGAGATCAGGGGGAGCGAGGAGCCGGTAACCATCAACGAGGGTCGCGAGACGACCGAGGTGACCGTGGGGAACACGGGCGACCGGCCGGCACAGGTCGGCTCGCACTTCCATTTCTTCGAGGTCAACGCGGCGCTGGAGTTCGACCGGGAGGCCGCCTTCGGGATGCGCCTGAACATCCCGGCGGGGACGGCAGTCCGGTTCGAGCCCGGCGACGAGCAGACGGTCGAGCTGGTCGCCATCGGCGGCAAGCGCGTCGCCCACGGGATGAACGGGCTGGTCAACGGCAGCGTCGACAGCGACCCCGCGGCGGCGTATCAGCGCGCCCACGAACAGGGATACGGGGGCATCCCGTCACAGGCCGGCACGCTCCCCGACGAGGAGGGGTCGGAGTGACCCGCGACGTCGACCGCGAGACCTACCACGAACTGTACGGCCCGACCGAGGGCGACAAAGTCCGCCTGGGCGACACCGACCTGTTCGTCGAGGTCGAGGAGGACCTCCGGACGGCCGGTGACGAGGCCGTCTTCGGCGGCGGCAAGACGCTCCGTGACGGGCTCGGCCAGTCCCCGGGTACCACCCAGGAGGAAGGTGCGCTGGACTGGGTGCTGACCAACGCCCTGGTGCTCGACCCGGTCGTCGGGTTCGTCGCCGCCGACGTCGGCATCCGGAACGGGGAGATCGCCGGCATCGGCAAGGCCGGCAACCCGGACACGATGGACGACGTCGACATGGTGGTCGGGCCCTCGACCGACACCTACCCCGCCGAGGGGAAGATCGTCACCGCCGGCGGGCTGGACATCCACATCCACTTCAACTCCGCGCAGTTGCACGAACACGCCCTCGGTTCGGGGATCACGACGATGATCGGCGGCGGGTACGGCGGCGGTGCGACCACCTGTACGACCGGCCCCGAGAACATCAAGCGGTTCCTCCAGGCCGCCGAGGAGTGGCCGGTCAACGTCGGCTTCTACGGCAAGGGCAACGCCTCCGATCCGGAGCCGCTGTACGAACAGGTCGAGGCCGGCGCCTGCGGGCTCAAACTCCACGAGGACTGGGGGTCGATGCCCGCGACCATCGACACCTGTCTGAGCGTCGCCGAGGAGGAGGACATCAAGGTCGCGATGCACACCGACACCCTCAACGAGGCCGGCTTCCTCGAGAACACGTTCGCGGCCGTGAACGGTCGGACGATGCACCTGTTCCACATCGAGGGCGCGGGCGGGGGCCACGCGCCGGACATCATGGAGATGGTCGGCCAGCCCAACATGCTGCCGTCCTCGACCAACCCCTCGATGCCCTACACGGTGAATACGTTCGACGAACACCTCGATATGGTGATGGTGTGTCACCACCTCAACCCGGACGTCCCCGAGGACGTCGCCTTCGCCGAGTCGCGGGTGCGCGCCGAGACCATCGGCGCCGAGGACGTCCTCCACGACGAGGGCGCCATCTCGATGATGACCTCCGACTCCCAGGCGATGGGACGGATGGCCGAGGTCATCTCGCGAACCTGGCAGACCGCCTCGAAGATGAAGTCCCAGCGCGGGCCCCTCCCCGAGGACGAGGGGACCGGCGCGGACAACCTCCGGGTCAAGCGGTACCTCGCCAAGTACACGATCAACCCGGCTATCACCGCCGGCATCGACGAGTACGTCGGGTCGCTGGAACCGGGCAAGATGGCCGACGTGGTCGTGTGGGACCCGGCCTTCTTCGGGATCAAGCCCGCGATGACGTTCAAAGGCGGGTTCCCGACCTACTCGGAGATGGGCGAGGCCAACGGGTCGCTGATGACCTGCGAGCCGATCATGCAGCGCCCCCGGGCCGGCGCCGTGGGCAAGGCCAAACACGACCTCTCGCTGTCCTTTGTCAGCCAGGCCGCCGCCGACGCGGGCGTCGGCGAGGAGTACGGCCTGGACACGGAGGTCGTGCCGGTCTCCGGAACGCGAACGGTCGCCAAAGACGACATGCACTACAACGACGACTGTCCCGACGACATCGAGGTCGACCCCGAGACGTTCGAGGTACGGGTCGACGGCGAGGTCGTCACCTCCGAACCGAGCGACGAACTGCCCCTCGCACAGCGGTACCTGCTATGAATCTCACACCGAAAGAACGAGAGCGACTCACGGTCTTCATGGCCGCAGAGCTCGCGCGCACCCGCATGGACCGCGGGGTCGCGCTGAACCACCCCGAGACTGTCGCGTACATCTCCGACTGGTGTATCGAGCGCGCCCGGGACGGCTGGTCGGTCGCGAAGATCCAGGCCGAGGCGACCCAGCTGCTGGACCCCGACGACGTGATGGACGGCGTCCCGTCGATGGTCGACATGATCCAGGTCGAACCGGTCTTCCCCGACGGGACGAAACTCGTCACCGTCCACGACCCGATCCGCTCGACCGAGGCGACCGCCGACGAAGAACCGGCGGACGCATGAGTCTCACCCACCGCGACGTGGCGACGGTCGGCATCGGCGGCCCCGTCGGCTCCGGAAAGACCTCGCTGGTCGGCGAACTCGTCCCGAAACTGCGCGCGGAGGGGCTGGATGTCGGCGTCATCGCCAACGACATCCTCACACAGGAGGACGCCGACGCGCTCCGCGAGCGGTTCGCGGACGTCGTCCCCGAGGACCTGGTCGCCGGCGTCGAGACCGGCGCCTGTCCACACACCGGCATCAGGGAAGACCCCTCGATGAACCTCAGCCAGATCGACGACTTCCTGGCCGACCACCCGGATCTCGACCTGGTGCTCGTCGAGAGCGGCGGGGACAACCTCGCCGCGACGTTCAACCCCGAACTGGCGGACTACTCGCTGTACGTCATCAGCGCCGCCGAGGGCGAGGACATCCCGCGCAAGCGCGGCCCCGGCGTCGTCGAGTCCGACCTCCTCGTGATCAACAAGACCGACCTGGCGCCCCACGTCGGCGCCGACCTGGACGTGATGCGGTCCGACGCCGAATCGGTCCGGGACGGCCCGACAGTGTGTACGAACTGCAAGGCCGGCGAGGGCGTCGAGGACGTCCTCGAACACGTCCGGGACGGGGTGTTGTTCGCGTAGATGGCCACCGACCGCACAGACCGGGGCGCCGAAGGCGAGAACACCAACGGTTCGGCGACAGCCGTCGACGACACGGACGGCAAAAGCGAGTCGGTTCCCCATCCGGCGTTCGCGGCCTACGCCGACGAGTCAGTTCCGGGGGCGACGGTCGGCGCGCCCGGCAAGGACGGGCGACTCGAACTCCGCTTCGGTGTCGACCGCGACGGCGACACGAACCTGGTCAGAGACCTGGCGCGGGCCCCTTTCCACGTCAGCGGGACGCTCGGCCACGACCCCCACCCCCGCGGGGAGACGGTGTACGTCCAGTCGCCAAGCGAGGGCGTCGCGCAGGGCGACCGGCGGTCGGTCACGGTCGAGGTCGGCGCCGAGGCGGTCGCACACGTCTCGACCCAGAGTTCGACGAAGGTGCTCTCGATGGGCCACAACTACGCCGAGAGCGATATCACGCTGTCGGTCGGGGCCGACGCCCACCTCGACTACGTGCCGGCGCCGACCATCCTCCACGGGGACGCCCGCTACCACGAGGCCCTGACGGTCGAGCTGGCGCCGTCGGCGACCGCCGTCGTCGGCGAGGTGGTCGTCCCCGGTCGTCTGGCCCGCGGAGAACGCTTCGAGTTCGAGCGGTACCTCTCGGAGTTCCAAGCCCGGTCGGACGGCGACTTACTGGCCGCGGACGCGACCCACCTCGCACCCGGCGAGTCCGACCCCACCGCCCCGGGCGTGCTCGGGGAGTTCACTGTCCTCGGGACGCTGTACGTCCTCGCCCCGGGCGGGGAACGCGGGGAGCTGAGCGACCGGCTCCACGCGGTCGTGGCCGACGAGGAACGAGCGGGCGCGGCCGACGACGCGGACCACGGTGGGGCCGACGACGAGCGGCGAAACGACGACACCGTCCGCGCGGGTGCCACGGCGCTACCCAACGATGCTGGCGTGGCGGTGCGGGCGCTGGGTCACCGCGCCGAAACCGTCACCGGGACGTTACACGACGCCTGGGACGAGGCACGGACCGCGTTGCTCGGGGTCGGCGCGCCCGACCCCAGGAGGCTCTGATGCTGGTCGCGGACGAGTTCGTCGGGACGCTCGACGACCCCGACATCGCGGCCAGGGTCGACGGCGAGGCGACGCTGACGGTTACGGTCGACGACGTCGAGCGTCGCCGCTCGCGCTTCCGGACGACCGCCGAGGACGGTACCGACATGGGCGTCGTCGTCGCCCGCGAACTGTCAGACGGCGACGTCCTCGCGGCCGACGGAACACTCGTGGTCGTCTCGCTTGCGGCCACGACCGCGATGGTACTCGACTTCTCGGGCGTGACCGGCACCGACGCGGTGACTGCGGCGCTGGAGCTGGGCCACGTCGTCGGCAACCGCCACCGCGACCTGGCCGTCGACGGCGACCGGGCGTACCTGCCCGCACAACGCCGCGAGCGACTCGAAGCCACCGTCCGGCCGCTGCTCCCCGAGGGCGTGACCGTCAGCTACGAGGACGTCCCCCCGACGCTGTTCGACGACGGAGAGGGTCCCGACCACTCCCACGAGCACGACGACCACGGTCACGGTGACCACTCCCACGACCACGATCACGGTCACGGCGACCACTCTCACGACCACGACGGCGATTCACGGGGTATCGACGGAGGTGCCGAGTCGTGACCGACGAGGCGACCCTCGAGTCGTTCAGGCTGGCGGACTCGTTTCTCCCGGTGGGGACCGACAGCGTCTCCGACGGGTTAGAGCAGTTCGTCGCGACCGACGGGGTCACCGACGTCGACGAACTAGCGGCGTTGCTGGAAACGTATCTCCGGCGCCAGCACGGGCAGGCGGGGCTGATCGCACTCCGGGCGGCCCACGTGGCGACGCGGGCCGACGACCTGGCGGGCGTCCTGGACGCCGACCGGCGACTCGAAGCGACGACGCTGGCGGCCGAACTGCGCGAGTCGTCGACGCTGACCGGCGAGCGACTGCTCACCCTCCAGCGCGAGGTTCGCGAGGACCCGTTTCTCGACCGCTACGCCGAAGCAGTGGACGGCGACGAGACACCGGGCAACTACGTCGTCGTGCTGGGTGTCGTGACCGCGCTGGCCGGCGTGGACGCCCGGGAGGCGTGTCTGCTCTCCTGTCACGAACTCGCGACGGCACAGCTGGGTGCCGCCCAGCGGCTCCTCCGGTTAGGTCACACCGACGTCCAGCGCGTTCTGGACGAGTTGCGGCCGACGATGGTCGCGGCCGTCGAGGACAGTGCCGACCGGTCGCTGGCGGAGATGACGCCGTTCGCGCCGCTTGTGGACGTGCTCTCGGCCGAACACGAGCGGGCCGACCGGCGACTGTTCGTCAGCTGACGGGCGCTCACACCCCGTCCAGGTCCAGGTCGACGGCGTACCAGTCGAGGGCCAACACGACGACGGCACCGGCGACGGCGAGTCCCGCGAAAGTAGCGAGCGTCGGCGTCGTCCAGACGACGTCGTAGTCGGGGCCGTTCAGCGTCGCGACCGGCGCCCGGAGCGCCCCCACGACCAGCGCGACGAGGAAGGCGAACGTCGCCTCCCGGTTGGCCGCCAACGCTCGTTTGATCACGCGCGCGACCGTGAACAGCCCGACCAGGCCACCGAGCACGAACACCACGACTTCCCGGGCGTGCGTGGCGAACGCCGCGCCCGCATCGCCGGTCACGAGTCCGACGAGGCCGTCGAGAAACCCCTTGAGCGACTCTGTCATCCGGGTGTACTGGCTCAGGATGACGAGGATGAGCGACCCCGAGATCCCGGGGAGGATCATCGCGCTGACCGCCAGCGCGCCCGCGGCGAACACGACGACCAGCCCGCCGCCCGCCAGCAGTTCGCCGAATCCCGAGACGACGAACGCGACCACGAACCCGGCGACTGCGGCCGCCCCGCTGTCCAGTCGGGAGATCGATATCGCCCGCAACAGGACCACCGCCGAGGCGGCGATGAGCCCGAAGAAGAAGCCAAAGAGGACGACCGGTGCGTGCTCGTCGAGGTACTCGACGGCCCGGGTGACGACCACTACCGCGGTGCCGACCCCGGCGAGCAGGGCGACGAGGAACCAGCCGTCGACGGTCTCCCAGGGGTCCAGCGCACGCGAGACCGAAACCCCGCCGTCCAGGGGCGTGAGCGCGCGGACGCCCGTCACGAAACGGCCGGGTGTGACCGCCGTGATCGCGGCGATGAGGCGCTCGTAGACGCCCGCGATGAGCGCGATCGTCCCCCCCGAGACGCCCGGCACGCCGTCGGCCGTCCCCATGAAGATCCCGATGACGTAGGTCTTCGCCCACTCGCGGACCGGCGGCACCGACTCCCTGAGCGTCCTCGCCTCCGTCGCGTCCTCCGGGGCCGTCGTCATTCGGTCGGGAGTTGTGTCATCGACGGTATGACTCTTGTGGAGTCCGGTCGCCGGTCCGGAGCCCCGGGGTTTGGCCCGGTTCGTCCCGACCAGGCGGGGCAGTCTCCCGTGAGCGCCGGGGTCGCACCGGATGCCGGTACCGGGGCGCACACAGCGTTGATTTGTGTCGGTCCCGTAGACGGGCTGTGACCGAGGGGACAGACGAGGCCGGCGTAGCGTCGGCGGCCGTCGACGGAGAACCGAGCGACGACGTGGTCGTCTGTTCGGACGTGACCAAGACCTACGACGGCGCCCGGACGGTGGTGGCACTCGAGGACGTGTCGCTGTCGCTGTCGAGCGGGTCCTACACCGCGGTGATGGGGCCGAGCGGGTCGGGCAAGAGTACGCTGCTCAACCTGGTCGGGGGGCTGGACACGCCGACGGCCGGGACCGTCGCCGTCGACGGGCGCGACCTAGCGACGCTGTCGGAAGCCCAACGGGCGCGCCACCGCGGGGAGACGGTGGGGTTCGTCTTCCAGACGTTCAACCTGATGCCACGGCTCACCGCCGCCGAGAACGTCGCCCTGCCGCTGGTCTTCCTGGGACGGGACCGCAAGGAGCGGGGCACGAGGGCCGAGGAACTCCTGGCCGACGTGGGGCTTGCCGACCGCGCGGACCACCTGCCGGCGGAACTGTCGGGGGGCCAGCGCCAGCGGGTCGCAATCGCGCGGGCGCTCGTGGCCGACCCCGCACTGTTGCTCGCGGACGAACCGACCGGCAACGTCGACACCGGGACGGGCGACCGGATCATGGCCGAGTTCGACACGCTCCACGAGGCGGGCAACACCGTCCTGCTGGTGACCCACGAGCGCCGGATAGCCGAACGCGCCGAACGGATCGTCCACGTCCGTGACGGCCGCGTGCGGGAGGTCGAGTCCGTCTGATGGACGCCAGCGAGACGCTGCGGCTGAGCGTGCGGTCGCTCCGTGCCCACAAACTCCGGGCGACGCTGACAGTGTTAGGCGTGGTCATCGGCATCGCGGCCGTCGTGACGTTCGCGACCTTCGGCGCCAGCCTCGAGGCCGACGTCGTCTCCGAGATCGAAGGCTCCAGCGCCAACGAGATCTACCTCGTGCCGGCGGCCGAGGAGGAGGGCGGGTTCCCCGACGCGGGCCAGCCGGTGTTCACCGAGTACGACCTCGAACAGTTGCGCGCGGTTGCGGGCGTCGAGCGAGTGGTCCCGCGGGGGATCGTCCAGGTGACGGCGCTGACGGCGGGCGAGGAAACCGTCGCCAGGAACCGGGTGACGGTGACCGAAGCCTCGGCGTTCGAGGCGGCGACGTTCGCCGACGGGCGCGCGTTCCGTGACGGCCGGCAGGAGGCGGTGCTCAACTGCCCCGCGGCGGCGCTGTTCGCCGGGAACCTCTCGGCGGGCGACCGGCTGACCGTCACGCTGCAGTCGGGCGAGCGCGAGAACGTCACCGTGGCGGGGGTCGTCGACGGGACCGGCGGGCAGTTGCCCTTCAGCGCGTTCAGCGACCGACCACGGGTCTTCCTCCCGGCCGACCCGTTCTCGCGGACGGTCGTCGAGAGCCCGACCGTCGGCGTCAACCAGCGGGTCTGCCCGCAGGTGACCGTCGTCGCCGACCCCAGCCAGACGACCGCCGTCCAGGACCGCGTCGAGGGGTACGTCACGAGCGAGCGGTCCGACGCCGCACGACTGCGTCCGGCGGGCTACGAGATCCGCGCCCGGACAAACGCGGACCTGGTCGACCGGATCGAGCGCGTCGTCGAGCGCCTGACCCGATTCGTCACCGGCATCGCCGTCATCGCGCTGGTCGTCGGCGCGGTCGGCATTGCCAACATCATGCTCGTCAGCGTCACCGAGCGCACCAGAGAGATCGGGATCATGAAAGCCGTCGGCGCGCGCAACCGGGACGTGATGGGCCTGTTTCTCGTCGAGGCGGTCCTGCTGGGAGCGCTGGGCGCGCTCGTCGGCGTCCCCCTGGGCGTGGCGGGCGGGTGGGTCGCCACCCGGTACGCCGAGATCGGCCTCGTCCTGGCGCCGGGGTGGTTCGCCGTCGCCGTCGTCGTCGGCGTCGGCGTCGGTGCGGTCGCAGGCCTGTACCCCGCCTGGCGAGCAGCCCGCGTCGACCCGATCGAAGCGTTGCGGTACGAGTGACTCCACAGCAACAAACCCTTAGTGACGGAGTCACCTACGGTCGTGTATGCAACACGTGAAGATTCCGCAGGACCGGATCGGCGCACTCATCGGCGAGGGGGGTGAGACGATGCGGTCGATAGAGGACCGGGCCGAGGTCCGCCTGGACATCGACAGCGAGACCGGACAGGTCGCCGTCGAGACGACCGGCGACCCCGTCACCGCGCTCAAGGGGCCCGACATCGTCAAGGCCATCGGCCGCGGGTTCGCCCCCGAGGAGGCGATGGGCCTGCTCGACGACGAGATGATGCTGTTCGAGATCATCGACATCGACGCCGCCTCGCGCAACAAGAACGACCTCAAGCGCCACAAGGGCCGCCTCATCGGCGAGGACGGCCGCACGCGGGAACTCATGGAGGAACTCACGGGCGCGTCGGTCGTCATCTACGGGTCGACACTGGGCATCATCGGCGACCCCGAACAGGTCGAGGCCGTCCGGGACGCCGCCGAGATGATCTTGGACGGCGCTCCCCACGGCGCCGTCTACTCGTTCCTCGAGGAACGGCACAACGAGATGAAACACAAAGGGATGGACTACCACAAGTTCCCAGGGTGAGCGGGCGGTCGAGGAGTCGATCCCGTGTGAGACGCAGTGTCCAGCGGGGCGAAAGCCCGGCGTGGTCGACATCGTCGGGGCCGCGTCTCCGTCAGTTCGATTCGGGTACCAGTCCGTGACCGCGGGCACGCGCCACACCTGCACCGACTGGCTACGGACGAGAGCCCGCGCACAGACGGCGTCCAGTCCGATAGGGGGACCTGTCACTGAGCGACAAGTCAACGGGAGCCTGAACCGTGTGGGACTGGTGAAACGGACCGAACGATTAACACACTGGACACGAAAGGGGGAGTGACGATGGCGGGGGAATCGGACGAGCCGATATCGGGGGAATCGGAGCGAGCGAGCGTCACGACCAGTGCGAGCGACGGCCAGTCAGTCGGCGATATCGTCGAGCGGATCCAGTCACTGGAGGACGACGGGGAAAGCGGGGGGATCCTCCTCGACCAGCTGTCGGAAGTCGAAGACAAGCTGCTGGCGTTCGGGCGCGCACTCGGGGGCGACCCGGAGACGGTCGCGGACCTGCCCTTTACCGAGGAGGCCAACACCGACGGGATGCCCGAGCCGCTGTACGTGCGCCATGACGCCGAGATGCTCAACCAGGTGACGAGCTGGCTCCTCCAGGAACAGCACATCGGGCTGGTCAGCCACTACGGCACCGGCAAGACGGCGTTCCGGGAGATCGTCCGCCGGGACCTGGGTGAACACGACGACTTTCTGGTGGCAGTTCTCGACAACCCCCGCGAAACGACGCCACGGAAGCTGTACGCCACCGTCCTCACGACCGCCAGGGCGGCGGGCTACGAGTTCGAACAGCGCGACTACTGGCAGACCCGCGACGGGATCCCGTGGGCGACCGACGACGCCAAGGAGGCCGCCCGTGAGGTCGTCGAGGCCGTCCGGGCCGACGGGAAGACGCTGTTGCTGGTCGTCGACGAGATCGAGGTATTGTCCGACGAGATCCTCTCGACGCTGCAGGTCGCCGGCGACGCCGGCGTCCGACTGTTCCTGATGGGCACCCCCGAGGGGAAACAGCGGGTCGCAAACCTCCGCGGGACGCTGGACTCGCGACTGCGCTACTACGAGGGGATCGACCCGTTCGACCCAACCGACATCGCCGAGTACATCGCCCGTTCGTTCGCGTATTTCCGTGACAAACCGTACACGGGACAGGCCCCGGAGCTGTTCACCGAGGCCGCGATCCGGGATATCCACGAACGGACCGACGGTATCCCCCGGGAGGTGCGCATCGAGTGTCGCGAGCTGTTCACCCGGGCGGCGTTCGTCTGGGCCCGGACCGGCCAGAGCATCGACCGGATCAAGGTCACGCCCGAACTGCGCCACCGCCGGTTCGGGATGGGCACGTAGCTATCATACGGTCGTGCGTAACCAATTTCGGCAGTGTCGGTGAGGATCGGCGTTTCTGACCATGGAGACAGTCTTCTGTTTCATGGGAATAAAAAGAATTACGCACGACCGTATCAGTGGACCGACGCCCCGCTGGAACGTCGATGGACTGACGGGCCGGCCGTTCGAAGGGCAGCCATGAGCGCCACCGACGCCAGTCTGCTCGACCTGCCGTCGGCCGAGTCGACGACCCGGACGGTCGACGGCGTGGACCTGCACGTCGTCACGGCGGGCGACCCGGAGGACCCGCTCGTGGTGTTGTTACACGGCTTCCCGGACTTCTGGTGGGGCTGGCACCACCAGCTCCCGGCGTTGGTCGAGGCCGGTTACCGCGTGCTCGTTCCCGACCAGCGCGGGTACAACCTGAGCGACAAACCCGAGGGGCTCTCTGCCTACCGGATGGGACGACTCTCGGCCGACGTCGCGGGGCTGATAGACACAGAGGGACGTGACAGCGCCCACGTCGTCGGCCACGACTGGGGGGCGGCCGTGGCGTGGGACTTGGCGCTGCGCCGTCCGGGTGTCGTCGACCGGCTCGGGATCTGTAACGTCCCCCACCCGACGGTGTTCGAGCGGACGCTGCGCTCGAACCCGCGACAGCTGCTGGCCGCGACGACGCGTCAGGACTCGTGAGTGCGCTCGAAGACAGCGCGAACCCGGGGGCGTTCAGCGAGGCGGAACTCGCGTACTACCGGTGGGCGTTCCGGCGCCCCGGTGCACTCCGTGGCGCGATCAACTGGTACCGTGCCGCGGCACGGCGCCCCGACCCCCCGCCCCGCGACCAGGTCGACGCGCCGACGATGGTTATCTGGGGCGAGGAGGACGTCGCGCTGCTGCCCGAGATGGCCACAGAGAGCGTCGCGTACTGCGCCGACGGTCGGCTCGAACGCTTCCCCGACTGTTCACACTGGGTCCACCGCGAGGAAGTCGACGCCGTCACCGACCTGCTGGTCGAGCACCTCTCGACCTGATATTGATTATTGTCGGTCTGTTCCGGATCAACCGCACGACTGCGTGCGGTCGTACCGGTAAATCGCTACAATAATCACTATGAGTCAGTTCAATTGCCAGAACTGGAAGTTCAGGACAGCGGCGAAGGTGACCCAGGCGAGATACGGGAGCAAAAGGAGCGCCGCCCGACGGTCGACGCGGTTGAAGGCCAGAACCGTCACGAGCACCGCCGGCCAGAGGGCCGTGATGACGACTAGCCCCGCCAGCAGGTTCTGTGCGGCGAAAAACGTCGGCGTCCAGGCGACGTTGAGAACCATCTGTCCTGCGAAGGCCGCGAGCGCTACTCTGACCTCGCGTCGCTCGGCCCCGGCGAGATAGACGAGGGCGACGGCGATCCCCAGCAGCGTGAACAGTGCCGTCCAGACGACGCCGAACGCCCACGGCGGCGGGTACAGCGCGGGTTTCGCCAGCGACCCGAACCACGCCGAATCCGGGCCCGCCAGCAGTGCCGGGAGCGCACCGACGACGTTGACCAGCACGACGGCGACGACAGCAGTGAGCACGCGGTCGCGAGTGAACCCGCCGTCGGACTCGTGGACTGCCATACCTGTCGTTGGCGTCACAGCTATTAACGTCCTCTGCCCGGGCGGCGCGCGTCGTTTGCACACACTGCCGCGTCCCCGTTTCGACCCCGCTCCCGGTAAAATCGGACCGGATCGACCCGAAACGAATATTTAAACCCCGTTCTTGAGACGGTGTGACACACCGTCTGATACGTCGTTGCCCACGAACACCGCCCGTCACCAGTATTTTTATATAGAAGCACAATCAATCATTCAGACGACTATGGCTCAGCAGATGGGTAACCAGCCCCTCATCGTTCTGTCCGAGGACAGCCAGCGGACCTCGGGCAAAGACGCGCAGTCGATGAACATCACAGCCGGGAAGGCCGTCGCCGAATCGGTACGGACGACGCTCGGCCCGAAGGGCATGGACAAGATGCTCGTCTCCGACAGCGGCGATGTCGTCATCACGAACGACGGCGCGACCATCCTCGGGGAGATGGACATCGAACACCCGGCCGCACAGATGATCGTCGAGGTGGCCCAGACCCAGGAGGACGAGGTCGGCGACGGGACGACCACGGCTGTCGTCATCTCGGGCGAACTCCTCGGCATGGCCGAGGACCTCCTCGACCAGGACATCCACGCGACGATCCTCGCACAGGGGTACCGCCAGGCCGCCGAGAAGGCCAAGGACGTCTTAGAGGAGATGGCCATCGAGGTCGAAGCCGACGACGACGAGATCCTCGAGTCCATCGCCGCCACGGCGATGACGGGCAAGGGCGCCGAGAACGCCAAGGACACGCTCGCGGAACTCGTCGTCAGGGCGGTCCAGGCCGTCGCCGACGAGGACGGCGTCGACACCGACAACGTCCAGATCGAGACGGTGGTCGGCGGCTCCATCGAGGAGTCCGAACTCGTCGAAGGCGTTATCGTCGACAAGGAGCGCGTCCACGAGAACATGCCCTACGTCGTCGAGGACGCCGAGGTGGCGCTGCTCGACACCGCTATCGAGGTCCCCGAGACCGAACTCGACACCGAGGTCAACGTCTCCGACCCCGACCAGCTCCAGCAGTTCTTAGACCAGGAGGAAAAACAGCTCAAAGAATACGTCGAGGCCATCGCCGACGCCGGCGCCGACGTCGTCTTCTGTCAGAACGGCATCGACGACATGGCCCAGCACTACCTCGCCCAGGAGGGTATCCTGGCGGTGCGCCGGGCCAAAAAATCCGACATGAAGGCGCTCTCCCGGGCCACGGGCGCGCGCATCATCTCCAACATCGACGACATCACGGGCGACGACCTGGGCTTTGCGGGCTCGGTCGCCCAGAAGGACATCGCGGGCGACCAGCGCATCTTCGTCGAGGACGTCGACGACGCCAAGGCCGTCACGCTCATCCTCCGCGGTGGCACCGAGCACGTCACCGACGAGGTCGAGCGCGCCATCGAGGACTCGCTGGGCGTCGTCAGCGTCACGCTGGAGGACGGGGCGGTCCTCCCCGGCGGCGGCGCACCCGAGACCCGGCTCGCGCTGGCGCTCCGTGACTTCGCCGACTCCGTCGGCGGCCGCGAGCAGCTGGCCGTCGAGGCCTTCGCCGACGCCATCGACGTGGTCCCGCGCACGCTGGCCGAGAACGCGGGCCACGACCCCATCGACTCGCTGGTCGACCTGCGCAGCAAACACGACGGCGGCGAGACCGACACCGGCCTCGACGCCTACTCCGGCGACGTGGTCGACATGGTCGAGGACGGCGTCGTCGAACCGCTCCGTGTGAAGACCCAGGCCGTCGAATCCGCGACGGAGGCCGCCGTCATGATCCTCCGCATCGACGACGTGATCGCTGCCGGCGACCTGAAGGGCGGCGGCACTGACGACGACGACGACGAAGGCGGCGCGCCCGGCGGCCCCGGCGGCGGCATGGGCGGTATGGGCGGCGGCATGGGCGGCATGGGCGGTATGGGCGGCGCGATGTAAGAGGCGCTCCGCACTCGCCGCGCGCCACCGGCGACCGCCCAGAGCCGGCGTCGGCCGATCCCAGCGGTCAGTCGGGCGTCCCCGGCCTCTGGAGGGACCGTCCGACGACCGCGCCCGCGAGGACCGTCACGACGAACGCGACGGCGGCCGCGACCAGGTCGCTGGCGACGGCCACGGCGGCGACGTACAGCGCGAGAAAGACGGCCCAGTGGACCAGACACGCGCCGACGACGAGGGGCACCGTCCGGGTAGCCGTGGCCGGAAGCAGGCCGTAGCTCTCCAGGGTCGTCGGCACGCTGACGCCGAGGACGACCATCGAGAGAAAAGCCAGTTGCGAGGAGACGAACAGTATCGCCGTGGCGTAGGCCGCCGCGACCGCGAGGACCGTCGCGACGGCGAGTCCGACCGCCTTGGGCGTCCGGACGTACCGGGCCACGGCGTCGACAGCGGAAGCCATCGGCCGGGGATCGGAGAGCGAGCCACTTAATCTCCCTCCCGGATGTTGAACGGCTCAGACGCCGACTGGCTGACTCAAGCGCCGGACTGCTACCGCTCAGACGTCGTGAGACCCTGCCCCTTGGTGTGGAACCGTTCTGTGGAGAAACCTACCATCACAGAAGTGGCTCACCTCGGTGCCGCCGAGGGGAAGCGCACGTTCCTTGCACAATGCGAGGGCGAAGTGACAGAAAAGACGCACCTAATCTACCACGTTCGTCTCGAGCCATTCGTGCGATGGTGTGATGAAGAAGACATCATTACCCACGACCAACTGTCTACCCGTAACCTCCACCAGTACCTGACGTGGGGGAAAGGAGGATGGAGACCTTCGACCGAGAGTAGATTACGATCACGCCCACGGTGTCGGTCGCTCCGACAAACGTTTTCCGAGGCAGTGTCCGTGCCGTCGGGTCCCGAATCCGACCGAAATCCCGGATTGTCGGGTCGGGCGTCTCCAGTGAAGCGATCGGCCCCACCGTCGCCTGTGAGTGGTACCATCAGCAGTTTTATTAGCCTGCATATAATTCACTCGGCTCTGCACGTTTAAGTAGGGGCGTGCTGTAGGCGGCGTCAACGCCTGATGCTGCCGATAACAGATTTCCTGTCGTGTACCGACCCGATGGACGAGTTCGATTCGCTGTCGTATCACCAGGCACAGCACGCCAAAACGTACGTGACAGGTCTTGCTGCGGCCCGCAGCAAGACCGTGGCTGGGATCGCCAGAGAGGTCCTTCCGGCAGGGAGTGACCGAGCACTCAACAAATTCCTCACCGAGTACGACTGGGACGAAGACCAGCTCAACCACGAGCGGTTAGAGGAACTGCAAAAACACGGTGAGACGCGGTGGTCACAGGATGGCTACACCGTCATCGACGATTCGGTGTTCCAGCGAACCGGGAAGGAACTTCCCGGTGCTGGCGAGTTCTACGATCACACCGAAGGAGAACCCGTCTGGGGACAGGACCTCGTTTACTCGTTCTACACCGACGACAAAACGTCCTATCCACCCGTGTTTCGTCAGGACGAGAAAACCAACGACGAGGATCAGGCTGACGCAGACGAGACGAAGCACGATCTCTCCCGGGAGATGGTCACGGAACTGGAAGAAGAGGTAGGTGTGCCTGCGGACACCTACCTCTTCGATTCGTGGTTTGCCCACGATTCGGGGTTGATCAGACACGTCGAATCATACGGCAAGGACTGGATCGGTCCGCTCCGGAGCAACCGGAAAGTGACCTACGCAAACCAAGAAATGCGCGTTGATGCGCTGGAAGAGCGCATCGACAAGGAAGAACGGGAGATTGACGAGGAAACGTACAAGATCTGGACGAAGACGCTGGAGGTGTCGAAGTTAGGCGAGGTTCGGTTGGTGATCGCCGAGAAGGTGACGGACGACGAGGAGGAGAACCCGGTCAAGTACCTTGCGACAAGCAAGATCGACGCGCCTTCAGCCCATATCATTCGGAGCTATTCGTACAGATGGCGAATAGAGACGTTC
>PXQN01000048.1:0-4574 GCA_003021305.1 Halobacteriales archaeon QH_10_67_22
CGGGGCGACACGTCTTTACCTCGAAGGACTTCGCCTCGCGCATCCGGGGCGGATACACCGCCTACAAGGTGCGGTCGTCCGTCGACCGCGTCGAGAGCGTCGTCGACCGGCTGGACATCCTGATCGCGCTCACCGAGCGGACCATCGACGAGAACGTGAACGAACTCCACGAGGGCAGCGTCATCATCTACGACGGCGAACGCTCGACGATGCAGGACGTCGAGGTCCCCGAGGGAATGGTCGGCCTGACGGTCCCGCTGAAACGCCTCGCCGAGGACGCCGGCGGCGCCATCATGCGCAACGTCGTCGCCCTCGGTGCGGCCTGTGCGGTCGCGAACTTCCCGATCGAGAACCTGGACGAGGCACTGGCCAAACGCTTCGGCGACAAGGGCGAGGCCATCGTCGCGAACAACGAACAGGCCGCTCGCCTCGGCCAGGAGTACGTCGCCGAGCACTACGACCACGAGTTCGACTACGACATCGAGACGACCGACAGCGACTACGTCCTCCTCAACGGCGACGAAGCCATCGGCATGGGCGCCATCGCCGCGGGCTGTCGCTTCTACGCCGGCTACCCTATCACGCCCGCGACCGACGTCATGGAGTATCTGACCGGCCGGATCGAGCGCTACGGCGGCAAAGTCGTCCAGGCCGAGGACGAACTCGCGGCCATCAACCTGGCGCTCGGTGCCGCGCGGGCCGGCGCCCGTTCGATGACGGCCACCTCGGGTCCGGGGATCGACCTGATGACCGAGACCTTCGGGCTGGTCGCGACCACCGAGACGCCACTGGTCATCTGTGACGTGATGCGGTCGGGCCCCTCGACGGGGATGCCGACCAAACAGGAGCAGGGCGACCTGGACATGGTGCTGTACGGCGGCCACGGCGAGGTACCCCGCTTCGTCGTCGCCCCCACCTCGGTCTCTGAGTGTTTCTGGAAGACCGTCGAGGCGTTCAACCTCGCCGAGCAGTACCAGGTCCCCGTCTACCTCGTCTCGGACCTGGCGCTGGCGGTCACCGAACAGACGTTCCCGCCCGAGGCCTTCGACATGGACGAGGTCGAGGTCAAGCGGGGCAAAGTCGTCGACGAATCGGAGATCGACGCCTGGCTGGACGAGCAGGGCCGGTTCCAGCCACACTTCCCGACCGCCGACGGCGTCAGCCCCCGCGCGTTCCCGGGGACGACCGACGGCGCACACATGACGACGGGGCTGGAACACGACGCGCTGGGCCGCCGGACCGAAGCGGAAGCGGTCCGCGTCGAGCAGGTCGACAAGCGCCAGCGGAAAGTCGAGACCGCCCGCGAGAACGAGGAGTGGGACTACCGCGAGTTCGGCGACCCCGAAGCCGAGACGCTGGTCGTCTCCTGGGGCTCCAACGAGGGCGCGATGCGCGAAGCGCTTGACTTTCTGGCCGAGGACGGGTACGACGTGCGCTTCATCTCGGTGCCGTACCTGTTCCCGCGGCCGGACCTCTCGGACGAGATCGACGAGGCGGAGGACGTCATCGTCGTCGAGTGTAACGCGACCGGGCAGTTCGCCGACGTGCTCGAACACGACGTCTTAGCGCGGGTCCAGCGCGTCAACAAGTACGACGGCGTCCGGTACAAAGCGGACGAACTGGCGGCGGAGATCAAACAGACGCTGGCGGGCGACCAACAGGAGGTCACAGCATGAGTTCCGACGTTCGATTCACAGACTTCAAATCCGACAAGCAACCGACCTGGTGTCCCGGCTGTGGCGACTTCGGGACGATGAACGGCATGATGAAAGCACTCGCCGAGACCGGCAACGACCCCGACAACACGTTCGTGGTCGCGGGGATCGGCTGTTCCGGCAAGATCGGGACCTACATGCACAGCTACGCGCTCCACGGGGTCCACGGCCGGGCGCTCCCGCTCGGGATCGGCGTCAAACTCGCCAACCCCGACCTGGAGGTGATGGTCGCCGGTGGCGACGGCGACGGCTTCTCGATCGGCGCGGGTCACTTCATCCACGCCGTCCGCCGGAACGTCGACATGACCTACGTCGTCATGGACAACCGCATCTACGGGCTGACCAAGGGCCAGGCCTCGCCCACCTCGCGCGAGGACTTCGAGACGAGCACCACGCCCGAGGGGACGAACATGCCGCCGGTCAACCCCCAGGCCCTGGCGCTGGCCTCGGGCGGGACGTTTATCGCCCAGTCCTTTTCCTCGGATTCCCAGCGCCACGCAGACCTCGTCAGGCAGGCCATCGAACACGACGGCTTCGGGTTCGTCAACGTCTACTCCCCGTGTGTCACGTTCAACGACGTCGACACCTACGACTACTTCCGGGACGCCATCGTCAACCTGGACGAGACCGACCACGACCCGACCGACCGCGAAGAGGCCAAAGAGAAGATCCTCGCGGGCGACAAGGAGTACATCGGCGTCCTCTACCAGGACGAACGCTCGACACCCTGGGAAGTCCAGGAAGGACTCGACGAGAACATGGCCGAGATCCCCGACGGCGCCCCCGAGGACGCGATGGACCTCGTGCGGGAGTTCTACTGATACTGCCGGCGGCCGTCCGAGCGCCCCACTCTCGGGACGACGGCCGCGCCGTCCGCGGGTCGCGTTCGGCCTCGGCTATCAGGAACGGATCTGCGAGCGACACTACTTTGACGTGTGGGTTCCCTGTGAGGGTATGCGTGGTTCCCCGCGTGCGGTCGCGGCCGCAGTGGTGGCCCTCCTGGTCGTCGTTCCCGGAATCGCGGGTGCGGTCACCCTCGGGGATTCGACGGCGACGCCGGCCGAGCGGGCGGACCCGGCGGGTGTCGAGAACGTGACGCCCCGGGAGGCCGGCGCGGGCGACGGGGAGTCGGTGCTGGTAACGAACGTGGCGGCAAACGCGTCGCGAGCGGAGAGTGGTGGGACCGACGGTAACGTCGTCCAGGAGCTCACCTATCGGCACCTGCCCGAGGAACCGACGATGGTCGAAGTCGAGATCACCTATCAGGTGGATTCCGACGTGAGTTCCATCGTCGTCTACCCACCGGACAGGGAGACACTCGTCTCCGCGACAGCCTTCGAGCGACAGGACAACGGGCGGTACTTCGCCGGCGACGACCTCGACGAGGCGTCACTGACGTTCAGGATCGAACTGAGTCCGACGACGGTAGAGAACCACGAAGCGATGGGCCTGGCCACGAGCGAGTGGGCGCTCGTCGGGGTGTTGCCGGAGACGGGGTACTACGACGGCGGCGCCAGCGAGTGGCGGTACAGCTGGGACGGCCAGGTGGGCCGTGACCTGTCGATCGACGGTGACGGAGTCGTCGCCGAGCGCTCGGTGTTCCTGGGGAACCACACGGTACACGAGCGTCGCGTCGAGGGGCAGAACATCCGGGTGGTCGTCCCCGGTGGCCACTCCCCCGAGCGCTCGCCCGAGGGGATCCTCGACACGCTGTCGAACGTCTCGCGGGCGCTGGACGTCGAGGCGCGCGACGAGAACGTGTACGCCTTCTACCTGCCGGTGGACAGTCCGGACGTGCTCGGACTGGCGTTCAGCCAGCGCCGGGGGACCCAGGAGTTCTGGCTGTTCGAACCCGGGTGGTCCTTCGGCAACACGTGGATACACGAGTACGTCCACACCCGCCAGGCGTACGACCCCGCGCCCGACATGGTCTGGTTCGAGGAAGCCAGCGCGAACTATTACGAGAAGCTGTTCGCACTCCGGGAGGGTATCGGTGACTACGACCGGTTCGCCGACGAGATGGGCGGCCCGGGGCCGGGTGGCGTCCTCGCCGACCGCGACAGGTGGAACGGCGGCACGCAGTACGTCCGCGGCCAGCGCGTCGTGGCCGCCCTCGATGCGAAGATACAGCGCGAAAGCGACTACCGTCGCTCGCTGGTCGACGTGTTCAGGCTGGTCAACGAACACCAGGGGACGGTCACGCTCGATGACTTCAAAGGGTACGTCGAGCGCGTCTCCGGGACCGACATGGACGCGTGGATAGAGTCGCGTATCGCCGCCGACGGCCCGGTCTCGTTCCGTGACGACCCCTTCGGCTACACCGACCCGTCCGGCGAGCGCGACCCGGACGGCGACGGCCTCACTGACGCCGCCGAGCGGGCCGCCGACACCCACCCGTTCCGCGCCGACACCGACGACGACGGCCTGGCGGACGGCCGCGAACGCGACCGCGATACGGACCCGACGGTCGCCGACACCGACGGTGACGGCCTCGACGACGGCGTCGAAACGGACGAATACGGGTCGGACCCGACGGTCGCGGACACGGACGGTGACGGCCTGGCGGACGGCCGCGAGGTCGAACTCGGAACCGACCCCGCCAGCGCCGACTCGGACGAGGACGGCCTCGACGACCCCGCGGAACTGGGCGAGTCCGACACCGACCCGACCGTGGCCGACACGGACGGTGACGGCCTGACGGATGGTCGCGAGGTCGAACGCGGCGCCGACCCGACCGTGGCCGACACGGACAGTGACGACCTCAAGGACGGCCGCGAGGCCGAACTCGGCGCCGACCCGACGGTGGCGGATACGGACGGTGACGACCTCGAGGACGGCCGCGAGGCCGAACTCGGCGCC
>PXQN01000048.1:4618-12336 GCA_003021305.1 Halobacteriales archaeon QH_10_67_22
CCTCGAGGACGGCCGCGAGGCCGAACTCGGCGCCGACCCGACGGTGGCGGATACGGACGGCGACGGACTCGACGACGGCCGCGAGGCGGACCTGGGAACGGACCCGACGGCGGCCGACACGGACGGTGACGGGTTCGACGACGAGGCGGAACTGTCGGTCGGGACCGACCCGACGACGCCGACGGGGACGCTGACCTACTCGTGGATCCGCCTGACGACGGTCGTCCCCGGCGGCACCGGCGGGGTCGCCGCGCTCGGGGCACTGCTGGTCGTCGTGCTCGTCGTCCCCGTCGCCGTCGTCGGGTACCGGTACCGGTAGCGACGAGCCGACCGGATTCCACCCGCGAACGCGGCCCGTCGGCGCGGTCGAAACGGACCGCCGATCCCCCCCGGACACAACCTGTTGGGTCCGGTGAAGATATGACCTGACTCCGAACTAGTCGTATGAACGTTTTCTGGCACCGCCGGGACCTCCGGACGGTGGACAACCGCGGACTGGCCCGGGCCGCACGTGACGACGAGGTGCTGTCAGTCTATGTCCTCCAGCGGGAGTTTCTCGAGAAGGTCGGGGCCCGCCAGCGCGCGTTTCTGTTCGCGGGCCTCCGGAAACTCCGAGAGGCCTACCGGCGCCTCGGCGGGGACCTGCTGGTTCGGCGGGGCGACCCGGCCCGGACGCTCGCGTCGGTCTACGACGAGCACGACGCCGACACGGTCTACTACAACCGTCACTACCGCCCGGCCCGGTGGTCGACCCGCACGAACTGGCGCCGTCGTACCCACACCACGGCGGCTTCCACGACGACTGGACGGCCCGCGAGAAACCAGCGCCGGTCGACCCGCCGGCCGCCGACCGGGTCGTCGATCCAGACGACCCCGGCGAGATACCCGAACTGGAGGCGGACGTCGACCTGCCGCCAGCGGGGTACGGGGCTGCCAGGGACCGCTACGACCGGTTTCTCGCCGACGGCATCGAGACCTACGCCGAGACCCGCGACGACATGCGCGCGGCCGTCGAGCGTCCCGTCGGCGCCGTCTCGCGGATGTCGCCGTACCTCGCCGCGGGGATGGTCGGGATCCGCGAACTGTGGGCCGACGCGACCGACCGTTACGAGGCGACCGGGGGCGACGCCAGACGGAGCGTCGGCAAGTACCGGTACGAACTCTCCTGGCGCGAGCACAACTACCACCTGCTTGCCCACAATCCGACGCTGGTCTCGCGCAACTACAGAGACCTCCCAAACCGGATCGACTGGCGCAACGACCCGGCCGAACTGGCGGCCTGGAAGCGCGGCGAGACGGGCTACCCGCTGGTCGACGCGGGAATGGCCCAGCTCGACCGGGAAGGGTACATCCACAACCGCCCGCGCCAGGTCGTCGCCTCCTTTCTGACCAAACACCTGCTCGTCGACTGGCAGACGGGCGCGCGACACTTCGCCGAGCAGCTGGTCGACCACGACCCCGCGTCCAACGCCGGCAACTGGCAGTGGATCGCCTCGACGGGCACCGACGCCGTCGACGTGCGGATCTTCGACCCCGTCGCCCAGATGGACAAGTACGACCCCGACGCGGTCTACGTCACCGAGTACGTCCCCGAACTGCGCGGCGTCGACCCCGAGAAGATCGTCGCGTGGCCGACCCTCTCTGCCGCCGAGCGCCAGTCGCTGGCGCCGACCTACCCGCATCCGGTCGTCGACCGCGACGACGCCTACGAACGCGCCCAGCGGACCTTCGAGCGGGCGCTGGGCAAACGCTAATTCCGTTCTTTTATTCCACGACCGGGGAAACAGGGGGGTGTGACAGCGGCCGAACGGATCGGCGGACTGGTCGAGTTGACCCGCCCGGCCAACGCGGTCGCCGCCGGGGTGTTGCCAGTCGTGGGTGCGGTCGTGGCGGTCGACGCGCCCGGTCCCGACAGCGCCGTCCGTATCGCCGTCGCCAGCGCCGTCACCGTCCTCGCGACGGCGGCCGGCATGGCGATCAACGACTACTTCGACCGGGAGATCGACCGGGTGAACGCCCCTGACCGGCCGATACCGCGGGGCGCGGTCTCGCCACGCGGGGCGCTTTCGTTCAGCGGCCTCCTCTTTCTGGCTGCCGTCGGGCTGACCCTGTGGCTCCCCCCGCTGGCCGTCGCCATCGCGGTCGTGAACCTCCTCGCGCTGGTCGCGTACACGGAGCTGTTCAAGGGGTTGCCGGGGCTTGGCAACGCCCTGGTCGCGTACCTGGTCGGGAGCGCCTTCCTCTTCGGCGGCGCGGCGGTCGGGTCGCCCGGCACGTCGGCCGTGCTCGCCGCGCTGGCGGGGCTGTCGACGCTGGCCCGGGAGGTGGTCAAGGACGTCGAGGACGTGGCTGGCGACCGCGAGGAGGGGCTCCGGACGCTCCCGATCGCGGTCGGGGAGCGGCCGGCGCTGGTCGTCGCCGCGGTCGCATCGGGGCTCGCGGTCCTGGCGAGTCCGGTGCCCTACCTCCAGGGGACGTTCGGTGTGGCGTACCTGGCGCTGGTCGTCCCGGCCGACGCGGTGATGGTCTACGCGACGGCCCGAAGTTTCGACGACGCGACCGCCGGCCAGTCGCTGCTGAAGTACGGCCAGTTCATCGCGACGGTCGCGTTCGTCGCCGGCCGCGCGGAACTGCTCCTGTGATAGTGATTATTGTAGCGATTTACCGGTACGACCGCACGATTGCATGCGGTCGATCCGGAACAGACCGACAATAATCACTATGAGTCCCGGACCGATGCCAGTCGCCGGCAGCCGTCGAAGGCACCGAGCGGACCGAGTTCGTCGGGATTCAGCAACACTCTTTACGAGGACGCCGAACGGTCACGTATGGAGCGTTTCGACGTCGTGATAGCGGGGGCTGGGCCAGCGGGTGCACAATGTGCGCGCGACCTGGCGGCCCGTGAGTACGACGTCCTCGTCTTAGAGACCGAGTCCGAAGACGAGTTCCCGCGACAGAGCAACAAGTCGACCGCCGGCACGTTCCCGTCGATGCTGGCGTCGTTCGCTATCCCCGACGACGTGGTGATGAACTACACCGACAGCGTCGTCCTCGAATCGCCGACCGAACACTTCGTCAGGGAGCAACCCGGCGCAGTGATGGAGTTCGCCGAGTTCAAGCGCTTTCTCGTCCGTGACAGCCGCGACCGCGGCGCCACCTACCAGTTCGACTCGCGGGTGTCGGCGCCCATCGTCGAGGACGACGACGTCGTCGGCGTCAGGTACGACGGTGACGAGGAGGTACACGCCGACGTGGTGATAGACGCCACCGGTCCGGCGGCGCCGCTGGCCAAGAAACTGGGCGTCAGCGACCTCGAACGCGAGTGTCAGGCCATCGGCGTCGAGTGGGAGTTCGAGGGGGTCGCGGTCGACCACCCCGACTACGCCGACCTGACCGACGCCATGATGTTGCGCCTCGACCACGACCTCGCGCCGGGCGGGTACTCGTGGGTCTTCCACACCGGCGAGGACACGGCGAAGGTCGGCCTCTGTTACATCCAGAACGACGCACACCGCCAGTACGCGACCGACGGGATGGGTATCGACGACTACCTGGAGTACTGGCTCGACACCGACCCGCGCTTTGCCAACGCCGAGCGCATCGCGAGCAAACAGCAACACCGCGGGTCGGCACACATCCAGCCGCCCGGGAAGTTGAGCACGGACAGTTTCATGGCCATCGGCGACACGGTGCCGACCATCGACCCGCTGTGGGGCGAGGGGATCCACACGGGGATGAAGTCGGCCCGGGCTGCGGCGGTCACCGTCGACGCCTGTCTCACGGGCGAACGGGACACGTCGGCCGAGGCGATGGACATCTACGACCAGCGCTGGCACACGCACGTCGCACCCAAAATGAAGACCCGGCTGCTGATGACCGAACTCCTGTATCTCGTTCCCAACGACCGCTACGACACGCTGATGCGGGACCTCCAGCGGTCGGACAAAGACACGCTGGCAGCCGTCAACAGCGGCGACAGACTCGCCATCTCGAAGATGCTACACCTGTCGGACCTGCCGACGTTGGCGCGGTTCGCCCGCAGACGGCTGGCCCGGTGACCGCTGGTCCGACCCAGTACTCGACCACCTGGCGTCGCTCGCGTCCGGTCGCGCTCGCACAACCGCTTTATATTGTCGGACACAAGCACGTGAACACGCTCGTCGGTGTTTCACCGTCGAGACGTCTCGGAGACCGCCAAACGAAGTATCGAGTGGCGACTTGCTTGTGTCCGACAGTATCACCTGCTCTCTTCGACCGCACTGGAATCACACGCTTGGGGACTCCTGTTCGCCGATATTTAATTTGATAATCGAAGGTGTAATTTAATGCATCGAGATTACCTTCCCGGAGTACTGTGAAAAATGAACCCGTTCGCGGAGTGGGCTTCCCCTTCTCCAAGCGACGGCTGGGGGAAACCTACATCGCCGGAACAGGGGCGGTCATGGGCACGTTGCTCGTGGCGCTGCTGGCACGCGGGGGAGTTCCAGCGGGGGTTTTCGTCGTCGGGTCCGTCTCGGTTTGTGCACTGGTCTCGCTCACCTGCTGGCTGGGGCGACTCGACCTCGACAGTGAACAGGTCTGGTACGTCGCCGAGTGTGGCGCGCTCGCCACGGGAGTGCTCACGGTTTTGTTTTTCGGGACACAGCTCACCGCCCGACTGGTCTCTACGTCACCGACACTCACGGTCGGGATGGTCGTCGCAGTCACGACCTCGACTGGCGGGGGCGTTCTCGTCGGACTCGCCCACGAACTCCAGCGCTCGACGCGAGCGCTCTCGCTACGCAATCGGGTGCTCCATCGCGTGCTCCAGCACTATCTCCGCAACGACATGACCGTCGTTCTGGCACAGATCGACCACGTGAAAGCCACCGTCGACGGACCGGAGCGGGGGAAACTCGAGACGGCGGAACGAAAGATAGGCACGCTCCTCGCACTCACTGACAACGTCTGTGCAGTCGACGGTTCCGGCGGGCCCTGTCCCCGCGTCACGGTCGACATCGTCGCCGTCGTCCGCGAGCGGGTTGCGAACCTGCGACAGTCACATCCCGAGGTCGAAATCGTCACCGACCTGCCCGAAACCGGCAGTATCGAGGCCGACGACCGGATCGGTCTCGTGGTCGACAACGTCGTCGAGAGTGCTCTGAGGTACAGTACCGGCCAGCCCGTACTGCGTATCGAGGGGTTCGTCGACGACGGCGAGTTCGTCGTTCGGATCGCCGACGAGGGGGCGACGATCCCGGAGGCGGACCTCTCGGCGCTCGCGTCCGGGGACTCCGACACCTTCGAGTGCGGTCGCGGTATCGAACTGTGGCTGGTACACTGGCTGACAGAGCGCAGCGGCGGCCAGGTGACCGTCGGAACCGACCACAGTCCGCGCTGGATCGAACTCAGATTCGACCGCACGGCGAATCGGGAGTCGTTGCTGTGATAGTGATTATTGTCGGTCTGTTCCGGATCGACCGCACGCAATCGTGCGGTCGTACCGGTAAATCGCTACAATAATCACTATGAGTCGACAGCCAGACCGAAACGACGCGGTCGGCCCCGAGTCGACCGGCACCGCGACGGTCCCGACGTGCGATAACGTTTTACCGTCGTAACCCGCCACACAGCACATGGATACCGACTACAGCAGGCGCACGTTCCTCGTGGGCTGTGCCTGTGCGACCGTCGGTGGCGCAGTGGGGGGCGCCGCGGCCGACAGGGGATCGGGGTCGACGGCGCGGGGTCGGTGCCGGACACCGACGGCGAGGACGACCACCTCGCCAGTCTCGTGAAAGTCGACCCGGCCGGCGACGTGGCGTGGAAACGGACGTACAGCAAGGGCGAGACGACGGTCCTGAACGACGCGCTCGCGGTCGACGACGGCTACGTCCTCGCCGGCTACAGAGAGAGCGACACCGGGGGTCCACGGGAGGGCTACGTGCTCGCGGTCGACGCCGACGGCGCGGTCCGCTGGTCGGAGACTGCCGAAGTGAACCCGGAGTCCGGCGACGAGTTCCGCGCTGTCGAGCCCCGGCCCGACACCGACGGGTACGTCTGTGTCGGCGAGACGACGGTGTTCGACGCCGGGTGGGCCGTGACGTTCGACGACGAGGGGGAGATCGACTGGAACGAGACGTACAACGGGGGCGGAACGAGCCGGTTCAACGGGATCGCGGCCCACCCCGAGGGCGGGTATCTGGCCGCCGGCGCGGCACAGAAAAACACGCGCGACCTCCTGGGATGGGTCGCCAGGATCAACGCGGAGGGCACCCGTCTGTGGGGGCGCTATCGGCGCCAGGAGGCCGACACGACCGACCGCTCGTACAACGGCTACAACGAGTTTCTGGACATCGAGCCCGAGGTCGACGGGTTCATCGCGGCCGGCGCGACGGCCCTCGAGTCTGACGCCGACGAACGGTCCGGCTGGCTGATGAGTATCAACACCGGCGGTGGCCAGATCTGGGACGAACAGTACCAGGAAGACACGTTCACGGAATGGCACTCGATCGTCGCCACGGAGTTCAGGTTATATCTCGCCGGCGAGACGGCCGCCGACGCCGAGGGTACCGACAGACGGGGCTGCGCCTCGCAGGTCGACATCCAGGGTGGCACCCTCTGGGCCAGCACGTACACCAGTCAGGGGTCGGACACCCTCCGTGACCTCCACCTGACCGAGGCGGACGGCATCGTCTGTGCTGGCGCGACTGCGCCGTCACCCGGCGACGAGACGACGCCCTGGGCTCTCAAAGTCGGCGGTGAACCGCTCGAAACGCCCACGCCGTCGCCTACGGCCACATGGACACCACCCCCCACGCTGACGGAGGTTCCGACGATCACGGCGTTGCCGAGCGAGACGCCGACGGACACGCCCACGGAATCGCCGACCCCCAGTCCGACACCGACGCCGACGCCGACGCCCAACGGGACGACTCCCGGTGGCGCGGGCGGCGACGGGAGCGGCGAAACCGACGACGGCATCTCGCTGACGACGGTCGGCGCCGGACTCGCGGTGGCCCTGCTCGGCGCCGGCGGACTGATCTACACGCAGTTCGTCCGGGACGACGACCCGGACGACGACCCACCGCCCGCGACCCAGGACCCGGGGACCGATGGCTCTACACCGGACCAGGGAACCGACGTGGGCGACGGGTCGGGCGCTGCTGTCGGGGACACCGACGAACCGGCCCCGACGACCCCAACTGCGCCGACGACGCCGACGACCGGCGACGACTGGACCTGGGGCGGCGACACCTCCGACGAGCAGGCGCCGGCCGAGGACTCGGGGGCCGCCTCCGCCGAGGCGAGCGAGCAGACGACGGACGATGCCGTCTGGGTCGGTAGTTACTCGACTGAAGGCGTGTCGACCGACGGCCAGCGACCCGGCGTTCACCCGGTGGACTCGGACGGGCCGGAGCCGGAAACGACGGACGCTGAACCACCAGACGAAGAATCGACGGAGACAGACGCGGCTGACGAGGAAGCGGCCGACGAGGAGCCGACGGGCCCGGCGACGACGGAGGGACGTTCCCGGGAGGGCCGGACTGACGGCGGCAGCGCGGACGAGCCCGGCGAGGAGTAGTCGGCTCGGCTCATAGTGATTATTGTAGCGATTTACCGGTACGACCGCACGACTGCGTGCGGTCGATCCGGAACAGACCGACAATAATCACTATCACTCTGCGCCCGCGAGCAGGTCGGGCAGGTCGGCGACGGAGTCGACGACAGCGGCCGCA
>PXQN01000049.1:0-1275 GCA_003021305.1 Halobacteriales archaeon QH_10_67_22
GCAGCGACGCGTCACACCTGTCGCCCGTTCGTCGACGACGTCCGTGGCCTGTCGAGGCGCAGAAACCCACGCGCCCGCCGCTGGTGGGGCCTGTCACGAGCGGTCAGGCCGTCGCGAAGCCGTCTTCGATCTGGGCGGCCAGCGGGTCGGGGAGGTAGTCGTGCTCGTCTGCGTCGATCGTCGGCATGAGCCAGCCGCCCTCACAGTAGTGGATGGGGTCGTCCTCGCAGGCGCCGGATGCCTCGACCTCGCCGACGATGTTGTGGAGGAGTTCGTGGACGACGACGTAGCGCCGGGTGTCGTCGTCGCTCCGGGCGGCGACCGTCGAGAAGGTGCCCCCGGCCTCGCCGTAGCCGACGTGGTCGACGGTGAACTCGCCGACGACGACGTGGTGATACACGCCGGCCCGCGGGCCGAGCCGGTCCTCGTAGTGTTCGTCTTTCAGGTCCCAGAAGTTCTCGCCGGTGAACGTCACCGAGTCGTTGAGCCGGCCGTCACTGACGTGCAGGTCGATCCCCGTCGTGCCGTCGGGGTTGTCGACCGGCATCTCGGCGAACCGGGCCGACAGCGCCTCGAAGAACGCCTCGTCGTTGGCCTCGACGCCGGCCGCGTAGTCGACCTGGACGTAGAGGTCGGCAGCCAGCGGGTCGCTGTCGGGCAACGCGGCCCCGCCGGGGGTCACGCCCCGGACCTCCCAGCTGTCGAGCAGTCCGTCGCCGTCCGTGTCGGCGTCGGTGGGGTCCGTCCCGAGCGCGGTTTCGAGGCCGTCGTTGAGCCCGTCGTCGTCCGTGTCGGCGTCGAACGGGTCCGTCCCGAGCCGGAGCTCCCGAGTGTCGTTGAGGCCGTCGCCGTCCGCGTCGACGGCGGTCGGACTCGTCCCGCGTTCGACCTCCCGGGCGTCGCTGACCCCGTCGTCGTCCGTGTCGGTGTCGGTCGGGTCCGTTCCCAGCTCTGCCTCCCGGGCGTCACTGAACCCGTCACCGTCCGTGTTCGGGTCACCCGAGTCCGTTCCCAGTTCGACCTCCCGGGCGTCGCTGAGTCCGTCGCCGTCGCCGTCGGTCCCGTTCGAGAACGAAGGGAGACCGACCGACCCGTTCACCGGGGATCCGCCGGTGAGCGACGTGTCGTTGTCACCGTCGTCGTCGGCCCGTTCCGCTGACACGTCCGCGGGCGAGAGGACCGTGTCGACACCCCCGTCGACCGACTCGCCGAAACCGGCCGTCGAGCCATTTCCCTCGCCGGCGCTGGCCGGCGGACCCGAGACGGCGGCGAGAC
>PXQN01000049.1:1284-13569 GCA_003021305.1 Halobacteriales archaeon QH_10_67_22
GGCCGCTCACGGCGTGAGGCGGTGGTCAGCAGACGGGTTTGGGGTTGACGCCCATCGCTTCCAGCGTCTCGAAGTAGTCGTCGTAGTCGGCCTGGACGGCCGCGCCGGCGGCCTCACGGGCCCGCTCGGGGTCGTCGACGGTCTCGGTCACGACCGCGGCCGCGTCGTCGAGATAGTCGTCGTAGTCGCCGCTCACTTCGCGGAACGTGCTCGCGGTTCGTGGGCTGGCCTGGCCGACGAAGTAGCCGACGACCTGGTCGGCGTTGTTGCCCGCTGCCAGCACCCAACCGACGAACGCGCCCAGTCGGCCGTCGGTGTCCCCGACGCCTTCGAGGTGGGTCGCGACGCCCGGCGGGTCGCCGGGGTCGTACCCGTCGAGGTGGTCGGCGACCGTCTCGACGTGGTCGCGCTCGCTCGCGGCCGCCGACGCGAACAGGTCGGCGACAGCGCCCGACTCCTCGTCGGCCCAGGTCTCGAACACCGCGGCCGCGTGGTGGGCGCGGTCGGCCGCCGCCCGGAGCACCGCGTCGTCTTCCAGGTCGCCGCCGGTGTCGGCGTACAGTGCCTTCGAGGCGCCGAGCCGCGAGAGCGCGGTCTTGTTCTCCTCGCGGACGGCGTCGACGAACTCCGATGGGTCCATATCCGGGTTCTCGGCCGGCCAGGGCTTGTAACCATCGTCTCGGCCCGGTTGGTCGCCGGACAGGGTTGCCGGAAATGCCCTCCCCGCCCGGGACTGGGCGCCCATGAGCCGGAGAGTCGAGCGACCGACTGGAGAGAGGCCGCTCGCGAGCGTTCGAAAAAGTGGCGGCGGCGCGGCGGGCAGCGGTCGGACCGGATGGTTCGTGGCGTCGCCTCTCGTACGGTCGTGCGCAGTTCGTTTCGTTCCCACGAAACAGAAGACCGTCCCCGTGGTCAGAAACGCCACATCTCACCGATACTGCCGAAAGTGGGTACGTACGACCGTATCAGTCGCCTTTCTCGATCGGGGCACCGACGAGGTTGCCCCACTCGGTCCAGGAGCCGTCGTAGTTGATCGTGTCGTCGTACCCCAGCAGCTCGTGCAGGGCGAACCAGGCGACAGAGGAGCGCTCGCCGATGCGGCAGTAGGCGACGGTCGTCCCCTCACCGTCGATGTCTTCTTCGGCGTACAGGTCGGCGATCTCGTCGGCGGTCTTGAACGTGCCGTCGTCGTTGGTGACGGCGGCCCACGAGATGTTCTTCGCGCCGGGGATGTGGCCGCCGCGCTGGGCGGTCTCCTGGAGTCCGGGCGGCGCCAGCACCTCGCCGGAGAACTCCTCGGGCGAGCGGACGTCCACGAGCGGCAGGCCGCGCTCGATGGCGTTCTCGACGTCCTCGCGGTAGGCCCGGATGGACTCGCGCGGGCCGGAGGCCTCGTACTCGACGGCCGAGAAGCCGGGCACCTCGTCCGTGAGCGAGTAGTCGTTCTCGACCCAGTAGTCCCGGCCGCCGTCGAGTAGCTTCACGTCGTCGTGGCCGTAGTACTTGAACTGCCAGTACGTGTAAGCGGCGAACCAGTTGGCGTTATCACCGTAGAGGACGACCGTCGAGTCCTCGCTGATGCCCGCCGCCCCCATCGTCTCCTCGAAGTCGGCCTTCTTGAGGATGTCCCGCTCTGTCTGGTCCTGGAGGTCTGTCTCCCAGTTGAAGCCGATCGCGCCGGGCGCGTGGCTCTCGTCGTACAGCTCCGTGTCCACGTCGACCTCGACCAGCCGGTGGCCGGGGTCGTCGCTCTGGAACTCGTCGAGTCGCTCTTCCACCCAGTCCGCGGATACAAGTACGTCTTTGGCGTAGTCGCTCATGATACGTTGAACTGTAAGTCTACCAGTTATATAGTACTAGGAGCCACGGCAGGACCCGCCCCTTCACTACAATACCGGATATTATTGCCGGAGACGGGTACGAATATCCGTCTCACGGGCTGATACTGGTACTCTCGGAACGTCCTATCCCGGGAACGCGTCGCTGAGTGGGCTCGTTCGGCGTCGCCCGTGGCGGCGTTTATTGCCCCTACCTCAGACCGGTCGAGACAGACACGTTCAAGCGGGCGGTGGCCCGACGTGTCGGCATGAGCGAGCGCGTAGTCTCGGCCGACTGGCTGGCCGACCGCCTCGACGAGGTCAGGGTCGTCGACGTCCGCGACGCCTGGGAGTTCGACGCTCTCGGCCACGTCCCCGGGGCAGTCAACGTTCCGTTCGATTCGTTCCGGGCCGACGCCCACGCCGCCGAGTCCGGCACCGGGGAGGGACAGGGGATGCTCCCGGGGGCGAACGTCTTCGCCCAACTCATGGGCGAGGCCGGTATCACCAGCGAGGACGACGTCGTCGCCTACGACGACCACCACGGCGTGTTCGCCGCCCGGTTGCTCGTGACGGCCGAACTGTACGGCCACCCGCCCGAACGGTTGCACCTGCTCGACGGCGACTTCTCGGCCTGGCAGCTGGCCCACGAGACGACCGACGAGACCCCCGACCCCGAACCGGCGGCCTACGAGACGGGCGAGCCAGCGTCCTCGCCGCTGGTCGACATGGCGGCGGTGGCCGCCGCGGTCGACTCCGAGGCCGTCATCGTCGACACCCGGGAGGACTGGGAGTACGGGGAGGCACACATCCCGGGCGCCGTCCGTCTGGACTGGCGAGAACTCGTCGACGACGAGAGCCGCGGGCTCAAGCCACGCGCGGAAATGGAGGCTATCCTCGACGAACGCGGGATCACACGCGATAGCCGGGTCGTCCTCTACTGTAACACCGCCCGGCGGATCAGTCACACCTACGTCGTCCTCCGCCACCTGGGCTACGAGGACCTGGCGTTCTACGAGGGGAGTCTCACCGAGTGGGAAGGGGCCGGTCGCGAGGTCGAACGCGGCTAACCGCTCGGGTCGGCACCACCGGGGGCGTCGTCCCCATCGGCCGCGGTGTCCTCGTCGGCGGGCTCCGCGCCGGCGTCGGATCTGCTCCTCCGGTCGCTGTCGGGGTTCTCGTCGGTATCGGGGTCTCTCGCCCGCCAGTGGCCGGTTTCGAGCGTCTCCTGGTGGGTCGTCCGTTCGCCGACGACGAGGTCGACCACCTCGACGAACAGCGCGACGACGAGCGGGCCTGTGTCACCAGTTGGCTCACGTCGACGGGGAAAGTCATCCCCAGGACCTGCTGGCGACGTGAAATCGGCATGCTGGTCAGTGCGCCCGGCCGATATACAACGGCGCCGGATCCGGTCGGGACAGGTCACGGAGCGACGCCGACGGTCACGAGCGTGCCGTGTTCGCGGTAGCGCTCGACCATCGCCTCGCGGGCGTCGAACTCGTCGGTCGGGAACGCGTCGGCGGGCGGGATCGCGGTCTCGCGGTCGGGGATGCGGTCCTGCGTGGCGACGGCAAAACCCGCCTCGCGGAAGCGCTCGCGGTACTCCCGTTCGCTCCAGCGGACCATCGGCACGTCGACGCGCTCGTCCCAGACGTGGGTGTGGACGCTCTCCTCCCAGTAGTTGACCGCACAGTGAAAGGTCCCGGCCGGCCGGAGCACCCGCCCGAGTTCCGCGAGGACGGCGTCGGGGTCCCGGGCGTAGAAAAACGCCTCCATCGACCAGCAGTGGTCGATACTGTCGGACTCGAAGGGCAGGTGCTGGAAGTCCCCGACCAGATACGCCGAGCGGGGGTCGTCGGTGTAGCTCCGGGCGTTGCGGGCCATCTCCGGCGAGGCGTCCAGGCCGTAGGTGCGGCCGGCGTCTTTGGTCTCCCGGAGCGCACGGCCGGCGTACCCGCTGCCCGAGCCCAGGTCGAGGACGACCTCGCCCGGTTCGACGGGCATCCGTGCCAGCGCGTGTTTGGCGGTGTGCCAGTGGCGCCGTTCCATCCCTTCGTCGCGGCCCTCGCGGGCCCACTGGTCGAACTCCCTGCTGACGCTCACGACCGTCGCACCTCGCTGTCGCTCATGGGCCGACCACGACCCGGCCCCTGATAGTGATTATTGTCGGTCTGTTCCGGATCGACCGCACGCAATCGTGCGGTCGTACCGGTAAATCGCTACAATAATCACTATGAAACGGGTGTCGGACCCGCGACCACGACGACCGCCTCGAGAAACCCGGTGTTTGGGTGTGGTACACCGGTCGGGGCGGGCAGGACACCCGCAAGCCCGCTGTGGTCGGCGGTCTCTCCCGCGAACGGAGTTCTTAAGACCGTTCCCGTCCCCGTGGTGCACATGGATTACCGTCTCGCTATCGAGAGTACGCCCGACACGGTCCCCGGTGGGACAGGCATTCTACTGCTCCACCCGAGCACCGGCGAAACCGACCGCATCGACACGGACTTCCTGAAGACCGACACCGACCACATGCTCGTCATTTCGACGCGCACGACCGCCAGGGAGGTTCGCCAGAAACTCGAGCACTACGAGGTCGACGAGGACAAAGCGACGATCCTCGACACCATCTCCGTCGAGCGGGGGTACACCCGCCGGGCCTCCGAGAACGTCCAGTACGTCGCCGCGCCCGACGACCTCCAGGGGATCGTCGACCGGACGGAGGTCTTCCTCGAATCACACGAGGGGAAGCGACGGGTCAGCTTCGACTCGCTCACCGACTTCCTCGAATCACACGAGGGGAAGCGACGGGTCAGCTTCGACTCGCTCACCGAGATGATCTACTACGCCGACGCCGACGCCGCCCACGAGGCCGTCGAAGCGGTGCTGGAACTGCTGGACGAACACGACGCGGTCGGTCTCTTCCACCTCGCGAAGGGCGTCCACGAGGACCCGCTCATCGAGGAGTTCGCGGCGCTGTTCGACGGCGTCGTCGAACTCGACGAGGACGGCACCGTCTCCAGCGAGTTCTAGTCGGTCGTCTCCTCGGAGTCCGTCGCTTCGGTCGTCGTCCCGGGACTCCCGGTGAGACGCCGGCGGAGGCGACCCCCGAGCGCGCCGAGGCGTGCGCGGACCTGCCGGCGGTGGTAGATGGCGTCGGCCGTCGTCCAGCCGACCGCCACCAGCGTGGCACCGAGCGCGGAGACGAACGCCCACGGTCGCATCCAGACGGGCCGGATCCACGGGACCGCGTGTGACCAGCGGGCACCGAACCAGCCCACCGGACCCGACAGCGGCGTCCCGGCGAACGTCGACGCGACCCACTCGCCGAACGTCGCCCGGTCGGTCGCACCCGGGGTCAGCGCCGCGCTCCCGTTGAGGCCGTACGCGCCGGCCCCACCCTGGTCACGGACCGTCGGGCCGCCGGGTTCGTCGCCCACTTCGACGCGCTCGGCCTCGTAGGTCCCCCAGGGCGCGTAGTACTCCCAGACGACCTGGCCCTCGGGGGTGACCTCCAGCACGCGGTGGTTCAGCGAGTCCGTCACCAGCGTGTTGCCGTTCGGAAGGCGGTCGGCGTCGCGTGGCCAGTTGAGACTGCCGTTGGCCCCCAGGGTCCAGGTGCGGTTCCAGGTCGTCGACCCGTCGCCGTCGCCGCGGTCGACCATCTCGTACTCGACGACGCGGTCGTTCTCGCTGTCGGCCACGACGACCGTGGGCGTGCCGTCCTCGCGTTCGATGTACTGGGGGTTGTGCTGTTCGTAGAGGACACTCAGGTTCTCGTCGGCGCCCAGGCGCCAGTCGACGCTGTCGGTCGAGCGGTTGACCAGCACGACTTCGTCCATGTTGCGCACCGAGAGCATGTACTCCCCGTCGTCGACCTTGTCGACGTCGTTGATGTGACTCCAGTCGCCCTCGTAAGGGCCGCCCTGACTCCGGTTGTACACCGAGCGGGCGTGCCACCGGTAGACGACCTCCTCGGAGGTCCGGTTGTACACGAACAGACCGGCGTCGTTCTCGCCGGTCGACTCGTTGTAGGCGCGCATGTCCGCGACGAGCAGTTCGTGTTCGTTTATGATGTCGGCGTCGTGTGTGTCGTTGGTGCCCAGCCGTTCGGTCCAGACCCGCTCGTTCGTCGCGGGGTCGTACTTGAAGACCACGGCGCCGGAGGGATGGCTGCCGGCGACCAGCAGCGTCCCGTCCTCGAGCGGGTCGACGTCGTAGAACCAGGCGATGCCGTCGCCGGCCTCGTGGACCCACTCCAGGTCACCCTCGGGACCGACGCCGACGAGACGCGCCGGTTTCTTCGAGTTGTTCTGGCCGGCGAGTTTGAACCCCTGGACGGCGATCACGGTGGTGCCGTCGGCCGGTTCGTCTATCGTACCACGCTGTAGCTCGACGGGGTCGTGGGTGAGAGCCGATACACCGGAGGGGACCAGGAGGGCCAGCACGACGAGGAGGACCGTCAGTCGGGCCATCCCCAGGCGAGTCGACGGCGGGAACACGTCGCTGTTCATCGGAACTCAGACAGTCGATGGTGGTAGGGTCGCACACATAACCGTACCGTTATGTCACCCGGTCGGGCCGGCCGACAGGACAGTACTACCAGAACACCAACCATTAATACCCCATACTCGAACAAAGGATGTGTATGCCGGAATGCCAGAACTGCGGTGCCTTTGTCACAGCGGACTACGCCAGGGTGTTCACACCCAACGGCATCGAGTCACCACGTGTCTGTCCACAGTGTGAGGACAAGATACGCGACGGCGCTGACGTCCGTGAAGCACGTTCCACTCGACGCGGCTAGTTCTGTATCGGCGCACAACTCAGCGACGTTCCCGACGGCGGGGGGAAACACGCCGTCGGGTCCCCGCTCCGACGCTCCCCAGCGTCTGCTCGGTCCGTGGCCCCGGTCGGAGTCATACGGTCGTGCGTAATTCTTTGTATCCCCACGAAACAGAAAGCCCTCTCCGTGGTCCGAAACGCCACTGCTCACCGGCACTGCCGAAATTGGGTACGCACGACCGTATCACGCGTCGGCGGCGTCTGTCACGAGTCCCAGCGCCTCGTCGAAGACGGTTTCGGCGCGGTCGGCGTCGCGGGCTTCGGCGGTGACCCGCACCAGCGGCTGGGTGCCACTCGCCCGGACCAGAAACCACGCGTCGCCCTGGTCGACGCGGACCCCGTCCAGCGTCGACACGTCCTCGTCCCCGGCGGTGACGCGCTCGGCCACGCGGTCCATGACGGCCCCCTTCTCGTCGGTAGCGACGCTGTCACGGTGGATAGGGTAGGTCTCGACCGCGGCGGCCCGGTCGGCCAGCGGGCGCTCGCTCGCCAGCGCCGCGAGTTTGCACGCCGCCAGCGGCCCGTCGGGACACAGCGTCTCCTCGGGCCAGATCCAGGCGCCGCTGGGTTCGCCCCCGAAGGCCACGTCCGGTTCGCTCGCCCGTTCGGCCACGTACACGTCGCCGACGCGAGTGTGCGTGACCGACACGCCGGCGGCCGCGAGGTGGTCTTCGACCGCCAGACTCGTGTCGACCGGGACGGCGACACGGTCGCCTTCGCCGGCCGCCTCGCGGGCCAGTATCGCCAAGAGGACGTCCCCCGAGAGGAAGGTGCCGTCGCCCGCGACCGCCCGCATCCGGTCGGCCGGGAACGAGCCGTCGGGCTGGGCGTTCAGCGTCTCGACGGCACAGCCCGCCCGGTCGAGCGCGTCGACCGTAATCCCCCCGGCGCCGTTGCCGACGTCAACGACGACCGACAGGCCGTCGACGGGGTCGACCGCTTCGACCAGCGCCCCGAGGTGGCGCTCGTGGCCGTCACCGGCGACGCGCTCGCCCAGGCCGTCCCAGGGTTCGAGGGCGGTCGTCCCGCGCTCGACCCGCTCGCTGATGGTCTCTCGCAGGGCGGCGTCGAACGCCTGGCCGGAGGGTTGCCAGAGTTTGATCCCGTTGTCCGCGGGCGGGTTGTGCGAGGCGGTGACGACCACGCCCGCGTCGGCGTCCTCGCCCGCGACGCCCCGGGCCACCGTCGGCGTGGCGGCCAGTCCGTAGTCGACCACGTCCGTCCCGGATTCGCGGAGGCCGGCGGTCACGGCATCGAGCAGGAGTCGCCCGCTCTCGCGAGGGTCCCGCCCGACGACGACGCGGTCGGCGTCGACGCCCAGCGCCCGCCCGACCGACAGCGCTACTGCGGCGGTGACGTCCTCGCCGACCGGTCCCCTGATGCCACTGGTTCCGAACATACGCGACACGTCTCGCGTCACGGTCAAAAAGCCGGGCCCGGCGACCGAGGGAGTCAGCGTTTTCACCGCCGGGGTCGAGACGCCGGTATGGACGAGGACACACGCAGGACGGCAAAGCGCAGGGCCGGCGAACACGCGGCCGAAACCGTCGAGGACGGGGCGGTCGTCGGCCTCGGCAGCGGGTCGACGGCGGCCCACGCCATCCGCGCGCTGGGCCGCCGGGTCGACGCCGGCCTCGACGTGCGGGGGATCCCGACGTCCTACCAGGCCCGGGGACTCGCCGTCGAGACGGGGATCGAACTGACGACGCTCGACGAGACCGGCGGGAGCGTCGACGTGGCCATCGACGGCGCCGACCAGGTCGCCGGTGCGGACCTGGTCAAGGGCGGCGGCGCGGCCCACGCCCGCGAGAAAGTGGTCGACACCGCGGCCGACGAACTCCGCGTCGTCGTCGACCCCACCAAGGAGGTCGACACGCTCGACCGCGCCGTGCCGGTCGAGGTGTTGCCCGACGCGCAGGCGACCGTGGTCAGGGCGGTCCGGGATCTGGACGGCGAACCGACGCTGCGCCGGGCCGCCCACAAGAGCGGCCCCGTCGTCACGGACAACGGAAACCCCGTGCTCGACTGTGCGTTCGGGGCTATCGAGGCGCCGGCGGCGCTGGCGACCGACCTGGCCGGACTGCCCGGCGTCGTCGCACACGGCCTGTTCGTCGACGTAGCCGACGCTGTCCACGTCGGTACGGAAAGTGACGTCACGGTCCGGCTACCGTGACGGAGAAACGGGGACCGCGGCCCTTACAGGTCGCGCGGCTGAACCGTCTTGCGGTCGTTCGCCTGGGCTCGTCGCGCCGCGTCGTCTAGGAGTTCCTCGACCTCCTCGTCGAGTGCATCGTAGAAATCGCGGGAGACGTTCATGTCGTCGAGCTCTTCCTTGACCGAGTTCTTGACAATGAGGTCTGCCATACAGGGAGTCTGTTCAAAAGGACGGCTTATAAACTTTCCCAAACATCCCGACGCTCGTCGTCTCTCACGGGTGTCTGTGGCACGTTCGGGCATACCCACCGCTGCGTTGACGCAACTATTTAAATATCCCGTGTGGTTCCGACGCCTAAAGTGGGTCGAACGCGGAGGGGGAATATGCGCGATCTACTGGAGGCAGTGGCTGCGGGCGAGGTTTCGCCGGCCGAGGCCCAGGCACGACTGGCCGGGTACGCGACGGGCGAGGCCGGTCGGTTCGACGCCGCGCGCGCGGGCCGGAGCGGAGTTCCGGAGGCGATACTGGCGACCGGCAAGACGCCGGCGGAGGTGGCGGCACTGGCCGCGACGGCCGTCGAGACCGCCGGCCGCGCCATCGTCACCCGGACCGACGCCGACGACAGGGCCGCCGTCCGGGAGCGACTCGCCGACGACGCCCCCGACGCATCGGTCACGGTCCAGGACCGGGCCGGCGTGCTCGTCGCACGGAGTCCGTCGTTCGAAGCGTCCGATCTGGACGCACGCGTCGGCGTGGTGACCGCGGGGACCTCCGACGCCGTCCCCGCGGGCGAGGCGGCCGTCGTCGCCCGCGAGATGGGTGCGACCGTCGAACGCGTCGACGACGTCGGCGTCGCGTCGCTGGCCCGCACCGTCGACGCGCTCGACACCGCCCGCGACCAGGACGTCCTCGTCGTCGCGGCCGGCCGCGAGGGAGCGCTTCCGACCGTGCTCGCGGGCCTGGTCGACGTCCCGATCGTCGGACTCCCGGTCTCGACGGGCTACGGGCACGGCGGCGCGGGCGAGGCGGCTCTCGCCGGGATGCTCCAGTCGTGTACCGCGCTGTCCGTGGTCAATGTCGACGCCGGCTTTACCGCCGGCGCTCAGGCCGGCCTGATCGCACGACAGCTCGACGATGCACGCCACGAGTGAGGGGCCACAGTCGGCCGTCGAAACCGTCGGTCCGACTACCGAACAGTGTGGGTACACTGGTTTTATCAACCCGGCGTGTACCGGAGAGTACCGGCACACAGCCGGCAGAGAGAAATGCCAACCTGTAATCACTGTAACGCGCACGTGTCGGACCAGTTCGCGCGCGTGTTCGCCGACGAGACCGGACGCGTCCACGCCTGTCCGAGCTGTTCCGCGAACGCGGGGATCGCCGAAGTCGCGAGAGAACGCGCACACGAAATCGAAGCATAGTGCCCGGAGTGTGGCATGAGCGAGCGGAGCTCACACTTCGTGTACGTCCTGCGATGTGGGGACGACACCTTCTACACGGGGTATACGACAGACGTCCGGCGACGCGTCCGGGAACACGAGCGGGGTGAGGGCGCAAAGTACACCCGCGGCCGGACGCCGCTGGAACTTGTTCACGTCGAGAAACACGACGACCGGTCGGCGGCGATGCAGCGCGAACACGAGATCAAGACGTTCTCGCGCGAGCGCAAGGCCCGGCTCGTCGGGACCGACAGCACCGACGCCGACGAGGCCGTGACAGCACTTTTTTGATCACGGGTGTCGACCGGGGGCGTATGGGAAGCGACGCAGACGCAGACGCGATCTCGTTCGGGACTGACGGCTGGCGAGCGACACTGGACACGTTCACCGCGCCGCGGGTCCGCATGGTGGGACAGGCGGTCGCCTCGTCGCTGGCCGACGACGGCGAGACGGCGCCCGTCGCGGTTGGTTACGACGCCAGGGAGACTTCGCGCAGGTTCGCCGAAGAACTGGCGGAGGTGCTGGCCGGCAACGGGTTCGACGTCCTGCTCGCCGAGGACGACCTGCCGACACCGGTCGTCGGGTGGTCGGTGCTCGACCGCGACCTCTCGGGTGCACTGATGGTGACCGCCTCGCACAACCCGCCCGAGTACAACGGCGTGAAGTTCATCCCGTCGGACGGCGCGCCCGCGTTACCCGACGTGACCGACGGCCTGGTCGAGCGCCTGGCCGAACCCGACCCCCTCCACGTGGACGAACGGGGGACGATTACGGAGACCGACTTCGTCGAACCGTTCCACGAGTACGCCCTGGAGACCGTGGACGTGGACCTGTCGGGCGTGTCGGTCGTCTACGACGCCATGCACGGCAGCGGCCGCGGGGTTACCGACGACCTCCTGGAGCGGGCCGGGGCCGACGTCGACCGCATCCGCTGTGAGGCCGACCCCACCTTCGGCGGCGAGTCGCCGGAACCGACGGCCGAACACCTCACGGAGCTGGTCGAGCGCGTCGAAGAGACCGACGCGGCCATCGGGATCGCCAACGACGGCGACGCCGACCGCGTGACCGTCGTCTCGCCCGAGCGTGGCGCGCTGGACCCGAACCTGTTTTTCGCGGCCACCTACGACGCGCTCCTGGGTGGCGAGGCGCTTGCCGACCCGGACTCGTTCGCGCGGACCGGCGACGTCGTCCGGTCGGTGCCGACCAGCAGCATCGTCGACCGCGTCGCCGAGGCCCACGGCAAGGCCGTCTACGAGACGCCGGTCGGGTTCAAGTGGGTCGCCGAGGCCATGGGCGAACACGACGCGCTGATGGGCGGCGAGGAGAGCGGCGGCTTTGGCCTGACCAGCCACCTCCGGAACAAGGACGGCGTCCTGCTCGCGCTGCTCGCGGCCGCCATCGCCGCCGAGGAGACCTACGACGACCGGATCGACGCACTGCTCGACGAGCACGGCGACATCGTCCAGGACCGGGTCAGCGTCGACTGCCCCGACGAGCGCAAAGAACCCGTCCTCGACGAGCTCGACGGCGCCCTGCCAGACACGCTGGCCGACGCCGCCGTCGACCGCGTCAACACCATCGACGGCTTCAAAGTCTTCCTCGACGACGGCACCTGGCTGCTGGTCCGGCCCAGCGGCACCGAACCGAAACTGCGCGTCTACGCCGAGGCCGGTTCCCAGGACCGGGCCGACGAACTGCTCGCCGCCGGCCGCGACTTGGTCGAACCGCTGGTCTGAGCGGCCTCTTTTCGCGCGCTTTCCGCCCGCGGCGCCGAGAGCGACCGCCCGGTCTACTCATACTGTCGGACACAAGTACGTGAACACACGTGTCGAGTTTCGGCCATCGAGAGACCTATATCGGTCGGAATAGTCACTCGACGGTTGCATTGCTTGTGTCCGACAGTATCAGCAGTCGTCGGTCCGCAATCGGCCCCGACACCGGCCCGCCTCGACTGCCTCGACGGAAAATCCGAGCGCCTCGTAGAACGGCCGGACGTCGGTGTCGAACTCGGCGGTCAAATTCTCTCGGCGGG
>PXQN01000037.1:0-5009 GCA_003021305.1 Halobacteriales archaeon QH_10_67_22
TACAGTAACATGACAGACACACTCACTGATAGTAAACGTACCGACTCGAAACCGCCAACAGGCCAGAGCGCGGTGGCCTGGAGCGCATCCGACGCGCTTCCTCCCACGACTGAAGCCGTGGGTTTCCGCGTTACCCAACTATGAGGGCACACCTCGACCTGGAAGAGCAGGTGCCGGGGGTCGCCGACGACGGCGTCTGGCTGACCTGCATCGAGTGTGGCGAGACGTTCGCCCCGTTCGACGCGGTCCGGTACACCTGCGACGACTGTGACGGACTGCTGGAGGTGCGGTACGCGGACCTGCCGACGTGGGAGGATTTCGGCGGCGCGAGCACGCCCGAATCGGGCCCGTACGGCGTCTGGCGCTACAGCGACGCGCTGCCCTTCGAGTCCGGCGTCTCGCTGCCCGAGGGCGGGACGCCACTGCACCACGTCCCGCGCCTCGAAGACGAGGTCGGCGTCCGCAACCTCCGGGTCAAACACGAGGGGATGAACCCCACCGGGAGTTTCAAGGACCGGGGCATGACCGTCGGCGTCCGGGTCGCACAGGAAGTCGGCGTCGGTCGCCTGGCCTGTGCGTCGACGGGGAACACGTCGGCGGCACTCGCCGCCTACGGTGCCCGCGGGGGCATGGAGACGCTCGTCCTCCTGCCGGCGGGCAAGGTCGCCGCCGGGAAGGTCGCCCAGGCCAGTCTCCACGGCGCGCGCATCCTCGAAGTCGACGGCAACTTCGACCGCTGTCTCGACATCGTTCAAGACTTGGCGGCGCGGGGCGAGGTGTACCTCCTCAACTCGCTGAACCCCTTCCGCCTGGAGGGCCAGAAGACCATCGGCCTGGAGATCATGGAGCGGTTCTACGCCGACGAAGGGCGCTACCCCGACCGGATCGTCCTGCCGGTGGGCAACGCCGGCAACACCGCCGCGCTGTACAAGTGTTTCCGCGAACTCCAGCGGGCCGGTGCCATCGAGGCCTCGGAGGTGCCGAAACTGACCGGCGTCCAGGCAGAACACTCGGCCCCGATGGTCGAGGCCGTCGAGGAAGGGTGGGACGAGATCCAGCGCTGGGAGGAAGTCGAGACCCGCGCGACCGCCATCCGGATCGGCAACCCCGTCAACGCGCCCAAGGCGCTGCCGGGCATCCGCGAAACCGGCGGGACGGCAGTCGCCGTTTCGGACGAGGCGATAACGGACGCCCAGCGGTCGCTGGCCGAGTCGGGTGTCGGCGTCGAACCCGCCTCCGCGGCGTCGCTCGCCGGCCTGCGGAAACTCCGCGAACAGGGCCGGGTCGACGCCGACGAGGACGTCGTCTGTCTGACCACCGGCCACCTCCTCAAGGACCCCGACGCCGCCTACGAGGCCGGCAGCGACCCCGAACCCGTCCCCGCCGACACCGACGCCGTTCTCGACCACCTGGCCGACGAGTGACTTTTGAGGCAGGCCTTCGCTCTCCCGCTATGGAACTGACAGGCCCTGACGACCGCGTGCTGGCACGGCTCGACCCCCACGAGCCGTCGCTCGCGCCCAACGGCGGGTTCGTCGCGCGATTCGAACGGGTCTGACGGCGTCAGACATCCGTCTGCCGGGTTTTTTTGCATCGGTGACACCACGGATCGAAGGCATGGCCAACGACGCCGACACCGCCGAGCAGGTACTCCCCGACGACCGTATCGACAGCCCGCTCACGACCCATGCACGCACCGACCGCCGGTCGGCGGGCCGGTCGGTCGAGACATCGCCGGAGTCGCTGTACCTGTGGCAGATCGCAGTCCTCCAGACCCGCGTCGACGACCTCGAACGAGCAGTCGACCGACGAGAACAGGACCTCCAGCACGTCATCGACCGCTACGAACACGTCCTCGACGAACGGACCGTCTACGACGGCGAACTGCGAACCGACGGGGGGGCGACGCGCCAGGCCACGGCCCCCTCCTCGGACCCACCCGACGNNNNTCCAGCAGCTCCTGGGTGGCCCCCGCGTAGGCGGCCTGGGTCTCGGGGTCGACGTCGCTGGCGCTGGGGCTGTCCTCGCCGTGTGGCGTCGCCCGGCGCCGGACGGTGACGGCGTGGACGGTCTCGGTGGCCCTCGCTCCGCTCGCGCCACTCACTTCTCACGGCTCACTTCGTTCGCCGTTCGGTCTTCGAGGTCGTTCCCTGCGGTCACGACCTCGCTATTCCTCAAACACGAACGTCCCGTCCTCCTGGACGACTTCGCTGTCGACCTCGATCCGGGAGTTCTCGCTCATGTCGACGATCATGTCGACGTGGACGGCGGAGTCGTTGCGCTCGTTGCCATCGCCGACAGTGTCCTCGTAGGCCCGCCCGACGGCCATGTGGACGGTGTCGCCCATCTTCTCGTCGAACAGCATGTTGTAGGAGAACTGGTCGATGGCACGGTTCATCCCGATGCCGAGTTCGCCCAGTCGGCTCGCGCCCTCGTCGGTCTCTAACACCTCGGTCAGGACGGCCTCGTTTTTCGCCGCGGCGTGGTCGACGACCTCGCCCCCCTCGAAAGTGAGGCGCACGTCGGTGACCTCCCGACCCTGGTGATAGAGGGGCTTGTCGAAGTAGACCTCTCCCTCGACGGAGTCGGGGTGGGGGGCGGTGAACACCTCGCCGCCGGGGAGGTTCTTCTCGCCGTAGTCGTTGAGCGTCGGGTTGTCTGCGACCCGCATCGTCACGTCGGTGTCCTCGCCCGAGACGACCCGGATCTCGCTCGCGCCGTCCAGTAGCTCGACCATCTGGCTCTGGAAAGCACGGACGTCCTCCCAGTCGCGCAGGATGGCGTCCCAGACGAAGTTCTCGTAGCCCTCGGTACTCATCTGTGCCAACTGAGCGTTGGCGGGCGCCGGATACTGCGTGAGACACCACCGCTTGGAGAGGCGTTCGTCCAGCAGCTCCTGGGTGGCCCCCGCGTAGGCGGCCTGGGTCTCGGGGTCGACGTCGCTGGTCTGAGTGACGTTGTCGCTGCCCCGGACGGCGATGTACACGTCCATCTCCTCGTAGAGGGCCATCACGTGCTCGGGAGCCGAGAACTCCCCGTCGTGGTTTCGCAGGTACGCCCGCAGGAAGCGCTTGCCGGTGCGTTCCTGGATGGCCAGGGGGTGGGCGTCGTGGTCGGCGACGATCTCGTGCAGCGCCGTCACCAAGTCCGCCGCGACCGGGTGGGCGTCGATGACCACGTTGTCTCCCGGCGCCAGGTCGACCGAGTGGTTGCATATCACGTCTGCGTGTTCACGGATTCGGGCGTCCATACCCGAGGCTCGAACGGGAAGGTGAAACGCGTTTCGTCGCCGGGCCAGGTATATCCGGGTCGAGAGCGAACGCGAGTGTATGATAGACCTGCGAAGCGACACCGTCACGCGCCCCGACGACCGGATGCGCGAGGCTGCCCGCGACGCCGAGGTGGGCGACGACGTCTACGGCGAGGACCCGACCGTCAACGAACTCGAAGCCCGGGCGGCCGGGATCCTCGGCATGGATGACGCATTGCTGGTCCCGTCGGGGACGATGGGCAACCAGGTCGCGGCCCGGACCCACACCGAGCGCGGCCAGGAAGTCGTCTGTGAGCGCCAGAGCCACGTCTACAAGTGGGAACTGGGCGGGCTCGCTCAACACTCGGGGCTACAGGTCCGGCCGGTCGACGGCGACGAGCGGGGCGTCATCGCGCCCGAGCAGGTTCACGGGGCCCACGTCGAGGCCGACAGCCACCGCCCGGGGACGGGTCTACTCACCCTGGAGAACACCCACAACAGCAAGGGCGGGCGGGCCATCGCGCCCGACCGGATCGACGCCGCGGCGCGGGCGGCCCACGAACTGGACGTCCCGGTCCACCTGGACGGCGCTCGGCTGTTCAACGCGGCGGTCGCTCACGACCGGCCGGCGAGTCGGTTCACCGCCGAGGTGGACTCGGTGCTCGTCTGTCTCTCCAAGGGGCTGGGTGCGCCCATCGGGTCGGTGCTCGCGGGCGACGCCGAATTCATCGAGCGCGCCCGTCGGGTCCGGAAACTCATGGGCGGGGGGATGCGCCAGGCCGGTATCGTCGCCGCGCCGGGCATCGTTGCCCTAGAGAGCCGTGAGCGACTGGCCGAGGACCACGACAACGCACGCCGACTCGCCGCGGGACTGGACGGGATCGACGGCCTGCGGGCGCCCGAACCCGAGACGAACATCGTCGTCGTCGGGACCGACGACCCCGCGGAGGACGTCGTCGCGGCCTGCGAGGAGGTCGGCGTCGACTGTGTCGCCTTCGGCGACTACCGGGTCCGGCTGTGTACACACCGCGACGTCGACCGCGGGGACGTCGACGAGGCCGTCGACCGCGTCGAGCGGGCGCTCACCTGACACACCCGGAACACGGCTCGACCACGCCGCGACGGCGAGCGGTCACTCGCCTTTCATGCCTTCCTTGAAGGCGGTGGCGGTGCGGCGGACGAACAGGAACACGAAGAAGAAAAACAGGAGGATAACGACCACCAGACCGACGAGGACGAGGTCGACGCTGCCGTGGAACATGCCCGGGGGTAGCCCACCACCGGCAAAAGAGGTTTCGGGAACGCCGTCCCGACGTGCCAGAAGTATCCCGCAAGCAACGTGATAAGACTGATGAATCACCAGTTCGAAGCGGGACAGTGATATGTCGCTGTTGCCCTCCAATCCCGACACGACCGCGGCCGAGGAGGCAGAGCCGCGGGTCGTCGGCGTCGAGAGCGACGACGCCGACCTGTTGCTCTCGGCGCTGTCCTCGTCGACGGCACGCCACCTCCTGGGCGAACTTCACGACGAGCCCGCCCCGCCGTCGGAACTGGCCGACCGGGTCGACACCAGTCTCCAGAACGCCCAGTATCACCTCGGGAACCTCGAAGAGGCCGGCGCGATCACGGTCGTCGACACCGCCTACTCCGCGAAGGGCCGGGAGATGGACGTGTACGCCCCTGCCGACCAGCCGCTGGTCATCTTCGCCGGCGACGACGAGTCGACCGGGATCCGGACGGCTCTCACCAGTCTGCTCGG
>PXQN01000037.1:5101-11440 GCA_003021305.1 Halobacteriales archaeon QH_10_67_22
CGTCGAGACGGCAACGCCGGGGCCGGTGAGCGACGCCGCGACCGACACGGCCGCGCGAACGACCGAGGCTGTCTCGGGCGGCGCCGTCGACGCTGCTGGCGGTCTCCCGCCCGGCGTACTCTTCTTTCTCGGCGGCACGACCGTCCTGCTGGTCGGGTTCGCCATGTGGTATCTCACCCAGTAGTGGGCGAACGTGTCCGTTACTCGCCAGGGTCGTTCGACCGCCGTCGAATACGAGTGAAAGTCAAACGCCCGTCACTCGTGGCTCCCGACGGCGAGGTCGAACGCCTCCAGCACCTCGCCGTCCGGCGTGACGAGTCGACCGTCGAGGCCCTCCACGGTCGGTTCGAGTTCCGCGTGTGCCGGGCGATGCCAGCGCGGGTCGGCGTGGCTCCCGGGGTTCAGGACCGCGACCTCGCCGGTCGAATCCCACTCCGGCCGGTGGGAGTGTCCGACGACAGCGACGTCGGCGGCCTCCTGACGCCCCAGATACGACAGTGCCGTCGCGTCGTGTTCGTGGCCGTGTGTCACCACGAACCGGACGCCGGCGTGGTCGACGACACGGGTCGACGTCACACGCTCCCTGACCGCGGCGTCGTCGTTGTTGCCCGCGACCGCGACCAGCCTCCCACCTCCGTCCCTGTCTGTGCCCACCTCGCGTTCGAACGCCTCCAGCACTGCGCCCGTCAGGAAATCCCCGGCGTGTATCACGAGCGCCGCCTCCCGCACCGCCGTCAGGGTCCGTCCTGATAGACGATGGCCGTCGGTCCCGTGCGTGTCCGAAACGACAGTTATCACGGTCGGTCCAGGCGACCCACGGGAATAACGGTCACGGACGGACGACGCCCACACGACTGCGATGTGGCTATGAAAGATGCTTTGAGGGTCCAGCGTGACCGACCAGTAATGGCAGGCAGCAGGAAAGTCGTGATGGCGGCGCTGATCGCAAACGGTGCTATCACCGTTCTGAAGTTCGTCGGCTTTCTCCTGACGGCGAGTCCGTCGATGCTCTCGGAGACGTACCACTCTATCTCCGATACGGGAAACCAGGTCTTCCTGCTCGTCGGGATCCGGTACGGGAAACGCGACCGCGACCGCCGACACCCCTTCGGCTACGGGAAGGCGCAGTTTTTCTACGCGTTCGTCGTCTCGATGCTCCTCTTTGGCATCGCCGGGTGGGAGTCGGCCAAACACGGCTACGAACAGCTGACCCACAGCGGCGGGCACGGCGGTGAGAGCGGGGCCATCGAACTCCTCGGGTTCACGTATGAACCGGTCATCGGCTTCAAGGCCTGGGCCGAGATGTCCCGCCAGATCGAGGAAAACGACTGGTCGGGGATCAAAGAGGCGTTCCGCAAAACCAGCGACGTGACGACGCTGACCGCGCTGACCGAGGACACCATCGCCCTGGCCGGCCTGGTGCTCGCACTGCTCGGTATCTTCCTCTCCCGACAGACCGGCATCGAGGCGTTCGACGCGGCCGCGGCCCTGCTCATCGGGGTCATGCTGATGTGCTTTGCCCTGCTGTTGGCCTGGGAGAACAAGCGGCTCATCCTCGGCGAGAGTCTCCCGGCCGAGGACGAACGCGAACTCCGCCGGATCATCGACGACTGGGAGGGCGTCGACCGGATCGTCGACTTCCGGACGGTGTACTTCGGTCCCGAACGGGTCGTCGTCTCCGCCGACGTCGAGTTCACGCCGGGCCTCGAAACCGGTGAGATGGACGAACGCATCACCGCGATGGAAGCCGCGCTCCAGGACGCCAACGGGAGCATCCGGAAGGTCTACGTCGAACCCGAAGTGTAGGCCACCGCGACGACCTGACTGTCGGCGGCCCGGCTCCACGACCAGGGCCAGATCTTTTATCCGGGCGGGCGAAACAGAGAGCGTGGCGGACACGTCGAGCGCGCCGTACCTGCGATATTTCCCCTACGAGGAGCCCTACGACCACCAGTCAGAGGCGATGGCGACCATCGACACGGCTCTCGAGGACGGGCGCAACGTCCTCTTCGAGGGCGCGACCGGCACCGGCAAGACGCTGGCGGCGCTGGCGCCGGCCCTGGAGTTCGCCCGCGAGACCGACAAGACGGTCGTGATCACGACCAACGTCCACCAGCAGATGCGCCAGTTCGTGCGCGAGGCGCGTGCGATCACCCGCCAGGAGCGGATCCGGGCGGTCGTGTTCCGCGGGAAGGCATCGATGTGTCACATCGACGTCGGCTACGAGGAGTGTCAGGCCCTCCGGGACACGACGCGGGAACTCGTCGACGCCGAACAGGACAGGGCCGACCTCGAACAGCGCGAGAGCGAGTTGCTCGACGCGAGCCAGGACGGCGACGCGGAGGCGGCCGACGCCCGAAGCGCGGTGATGGACGAACTCGACACGCTCGACTCGGAGATCGAGCAGTTGCGCGAGGAGCGGGCGACCTGTGACCACTACTACCGGAACCTGACCGCCGACACCGACGACTTCTACGCCTGGCTCTACGACGACGTGCGCACGCCAGACGACGTGTACGGCTACGCCGAGCGGGCGGATATGTGTGGCTACGAACTCCTCAAAGAGGGGATGGACGGGGTCGACCTCGTGGTCTGTAACTACCACCACCTGCTCGACCCGACGATACGGGAACAGTTCTTCCGGTGGCTCGGGCGGGACCCCGAGGACATCGTGGCCGTCTTCGACGAGGCCCACAACGTCGCCGACGCCGCCCGCGACCACGCCCGACGGACGCTCACCGAGACGACGCTCGACCGGGCGATAGAGGAACTCGACGGCGTCGAGGACTCCCGCAGCGAGGGCGGGCTGAACGTCCTCCGGACCTTCCGGGACGCCCTCGTGGACGCCTACGACGAGGCGTTCGGGTTCGGCGAGCGCCAGCAGGTCGACGACCGCTGGCACGACCTGTCGATCGACAACGCCGAGGCCCGCGACGACCTGACGCTCGCGTTCCTCCAGCGCTACTCGGGGCCGGGCTTTCGCGAGGAACTGGACCGGACGCTGGAACTGGCGACCGAACTCGACCGACGCTACGAGCGCGAGTACAAGAACGGCAAGTCGGCCACGCGCCAGGAGTGTCAGACCCTCCAGGCCGCGACGTTCGTCGAGTCCTGGCTCGACGAGTCGGCCGCTCGCGGCCAGTACCCCGTCGTTAGCGTCCGGCGCGCCGAGGCGGACAGTCACAGGGAGGCCGGCGATATATACGGGCGGGCGGAGCTGTACACGTGTATCCCGCGGTCGGTCACCGCGGGGCTGTTCGATGACCTGTACGCGAGCGTCCTGATGAGCGCGACTCTGCGCCCGTTCGACGTGACCGAGGACGTCATCGGACTGACCGACCCGGAGACGCTGGCCTACGGCCCGCAGTTTCCAGAGGAGCGGCGCCGCACCTACGCCGTCGAGGCGCCAGCACTGTTCGCCAGTCGGCGCGACGACCCCGAGGTCCAGGAGACGGTCACCGCGGCCATCGAGGACGCCGTCGCGTTCACGCCGGGCAACGTCCTCGCTTTCTTCCCGAGTTACGGCGAGGCCGAGCGCTACCACGACCGCCTCACCGTCGACGGGACGACCTACCTCGACGAACCGGCCACGTCGGCCGACGAACTGCGCGAGTCGTTCACCGACGACGAGGACGGGGTGTTGTTCACGTCGCTGTGGGGGACGCTGGGCGAAGGAGTGAGTTTCGACGGCGACGACGCCCGGACGGTCGTCGTGGTCGGGGTGCCCTATCCACATCTCGACGACCGGATGGAGGCGGTCCAGTCGGCCTACGACGACGCGTTCGACGGCGAGGACGGCTCCGGACCGACGACCGGGGACGACGCGGGTTGGCGCTACGCCGTCGAGATCCCCACGGTCAGGAAGACCAGACAGGCGCTTGGCCGTGTCGTGCGCTCGCCCGAGGACTTCGGCGCGCGGATACTGCTGGACGAACGCTACACCGAGCGCGCGGAAGTCGAGATGCGCGAGTACGCCGTCCGGGGCGCGTTCCCGCCCGAGGAACGGTCCGAGATGGTCGACGTCGACCCCGAGAAACTGAAGTTCGGCCTGCTGAACTTCTACCAGGACGTCGACGCCTACGACGGTGACCCGCCGACGCCGTGACGGGTGGCACGACCGAAGCGGGGTCGGGAAAAACGAGGGACCTCGAAAAGCGAGCGGGTAGCGACGACGGAAACCGCGGCTTTTGAATCCCTCTTGCACGAAGACGGGGTAATGACGATAGTCGCGTTCGACTTCGACGGCACGATGTCCGACTCGGAGATGACCGTCCTCCTGGGCGAACGGAACGGGACGGCCACGGACATGGCCGCGATCACCGAGCGAGCGATGAACGACGAGATCGAGTACGCCGAGAGCCTGCGCCAGCGGTGTGCGCTGCTCGAAGACCTCCCCGACGAGGACGCACGGGCGGCCTTCGACGCCGTCATGTTGCGTCCCGGCACCGCCGAGGTGATCGCGGCACTGCGCGAGGCGGGGGTCTACGTCGCCGTCCTCACCGGGGGGTTCGACCGCGGGGTCGCCAGCGCACTCGACGCGGCGGGCGTCGACGTCGACGCGGTCGTCGCCAACAGACTCCCCGTGGCCGACGGGCGACTCACCGGCGAGGTGGAGGGGCCGCTCATCGAGGGGACCAAAGACGACGCCCTCGAAGTGCTCGCGGCGGCCGTCGGCGAGGACCGCGCGGACACCGTCGCCGTCGGGGACGGCGCCAACGACCTCCCGATGCTGGAGGTGGCGGGGCTGGCTGTCGGGTTCGACCCGAAACCGGCCGTCGAACCCGCGTGTGACGTCGTCGTCGAGTCGATGGCCGAACTGCACGAGGTGCTCGAACGCGAAGGCGTGCTGTAACTCGAAAAAAGACGGGCCGACCGACAGTCCCGGTCAGCCGAGGAGGTACCGCAGCCAGCGGTTGTTCTCGACGACCGACGTGGCCTCCAGTTGCTCGTCGAGGCCGATCAGGATCTGGCCCCAGACGACCAAGCCGTCGACCAGCGGCATGGCCGCTATCGCATCCCAGAACCCGAAGGGGTTGCCCTCCGGGATAGCGCTTGCCAGGTAGCCGGCCGCCGTCCAGCCGCCCGATTCGAATAGCTTGGCCAGGTCGGCCTGGAGGAACACCCAGGCCATGACCAGCCGGAGTCCGTGCAGCGAGTAGCCTATCCACTGGTCGGAGTACTCGAAGGTCGTTTCGAGGGGACTCGTCCCGTCGTTCGAGGCGGTGGTTCCGCTCGCCGGTTCGATGTCCCGGCCGAGTCGGCCAGGTCGACCCTGTCGTGCAGCTGTGAAAACGTCAGCGGGCCGTCGGCCTCAACCGGAACGGTGCTGGACCGGACCGTGTGTTTCTTCCGTTTCTCAGGTGTGGTCGGGGTATGGACCGATTCCGGAACACGCGGCAACCGGACTGGGACTGGTGGGGGCGGCTGTGGCCGACGCCCGGCGACACCCTGCGCCGACTCGGGGTGAGCCGGGGGGAGAACCTCGCCGAAGTCGGGTCGGGGAACGGCTACTTCGCCCTGCCGGCGGCGCGGATCGTCGACCCGGGAACCGTCTACGCGCTCGACCTCGACGAGTCGCTGCTGGCGGAGCTGGGCCGCCTCGCCGACCTGCAGGGCATCGAGACCGTCACGCCGGTCCACGGCGACGCCCGGAAGCTGGGAACGTACCTGCCCGAACCGGTCGACACCGTCCTGATAGCGAACACGTTCCACGGCATCGACGAGACGGGCCCGCTCGTCGGGGAGGTGTTCGACTCGCTTGTCCCGGGTGGGCGGTTCGTCGTCGTCAACTGGCGCGACCAGCCACGCGAAACCACGACCGTCGCGGGCGAGCAGCGGGGACCACCGACCGACCTCCGGATGGACCCCGACCGGACGGAGGCCGCCGTCTTGGACGGTGCGGAGTTCAGCGCAACCGAACAGGTCGACTTGCCACCCTACCACTACGCCGTCGTCTTCGAGCGGTGACCGGCGGCCGGACCCGCCCGGCGAGGGGTCCTGCTCATACTGTCGGACACGAGCAATGCAACCGTCGAGTGACTGTTCCGACCGATATAGGTCTCTCGATGGCCGAAACTCGACAAGTGTGTTCACGTACTTGTGTCCGACAGTATCAGCGACGGGTCCCGACGACTGCGAGGAGTACCAGCACGGCGACGAAGGCGGTGCCGACCCCGAAGCCGGGGCCGGAGCCATCGGTCGTCGATTCCAGGTCACTGCGCTCCTGGACGTCCGGATCGCGGGGCGCGTAGTCCGCCGAATCTATCGTGCCGTCCCCGTCACTGTCCGCGAGTTGCTGGTCGGTCGATCCGGCGTCGGTCCCTCCGTCCGGTGTCGACG
>PXQN01000038.1:0-54418 GCA_003021305.1 Halobacteriales archaeon QH_10_67_22
GCCGGTCGCTCCAGGGACCCGCGGGTTGCGGTCGGTCGGTCCGGGACTGCCACGGTGGGGGGAACCGGGCGCGGGCCGTCGGGTCGGCGCCCGCTCGTCCACCGCGTCGCCGGCGGAGGCTCGCCTCGCCGCAGTCGGGCCGACCGGGCCGGCAGTCCCGGAACCGTCCGGGCGTCACCGGCGACGCCGGCCGGGGCAGATGCCCCCCGACAGCCGGCCCCGGCGGGCGATGCGGAGAGGCCGTCTGCCGGCCCCCGGAACGAGGGTGGGACGGGGAGGGAGGTCGGCCCCTGGAACGAGGGCGGGACGGGGAGGGAGGTCGGAACCGTCGCGGAGGCGGGCGTGTCCGGCGCCGACCGGTCCGGTTCGGGGCGCCCGGGGGGGTCGTCCGGGTCGCAACCACCGGTGGAACAAAGTGGGAGCCCGTCACACGTCGGGACGACCCGGATCGGAGGTTCGACAGGAATGGCGACGCTGACCTACCAGACCGGCCACAGTGCGGGGCAGTCACGTCCAACTGCCGGCGGCGACCGGCAGGGCGTCGAAGCGGCCGACCGGTTCCCGGATCTGGACGTCAAGCGCCCGGCGCCGACCGTCGACGTGACCAGCCGGTCCCGGCGGGACGGTCCCGACGAGCGTCCGCCCCCCGGAGACGGGGACCGCGGGTCGGCGTCGACCGAGCGCGGTGAGCGGGCCGTCGAGGAGGCGTTCTTCGGGAACGGCCCGGACCCGCTGGCGAGTGACGCCGAGGTCGACCGGGTCGTCGACAGGATCTACCGGAAGGTCGAACGGAAGATGCGGATCGAGCGCGAACGGAGGGGTCTCCGATGAGCCAGTTCCAGAAAGCCAAGATCAAGCTGCTCAGTGGCAAGAAAAACGACGAGGTAGAGGAGCCGTACCTCACGTGTCGGTTCAACCCGCCGAAGTACGACGTCAGTCGGGAGGTCGAGTACGGCGAGTTACAGGCCAGCGGGTCGGGAGCGTCGTCCCAGCAGTTCATCAGCGAGGGGTCGGACACGCTCTCGATGGAGCTGTTTTTCGACACGTCCGAGACACAGACCGACGTCCGCACGGAGTACATCGAGAAACTGGACTACCTCGCGTCGGTCGACGCCGAACTGCACGCGCCGCCGCTGTGTAAGTTCGTCTGGGGAAAGGGCCTCTCGTTTACCGCGCTGGTCACCAAACTCGACAAGTCGTTCACCCGGTTTCTCCCCAGCGGCGTCCCCGTGCGGGCACGTGTCAATGTCACGTTCTCGGAGTGTAGCACCTCGGAGTACCGGCGCGAGATCGAACCCGAATCGACCGACAAGACGAAAGCCTGGACCGTCACCGAGGGTGACACCCTCTGGCTGGTCGCCGCAGAGGAGTACGGCGACGCCAGCTACTGGCGGACGATCGCGGACGCCAACGACATCGACAACCCGCGAGCGGTCCGGCCGGGCGACTCGCTGGAGCTACCCCCGCTGTGATGATGACTGACCGACTCCATCGGGCCAGCCGACGCGTCCCGCGACGCGACGACCGACCGGGAGGCGACGCCGATGTCCGGCAGTAACGGCGGCGAGCACTCGCCACAGTTCGAGGTGACCGTCGGGGGACAGACGTTCACGGAGGGAGGCGGCGACGTGACGGACCTGGTCGTCGAGACGACGCTGGACGGCGCCGACCGGTTCTCCCTGACGTTCAATGCACCGTTCGACCGCGAACACAAGGAGTTCTCGGGGTTCGATTGGGAGGACTTCGCGACCGGCACGGACGTCACGGTTTCGCTGGGCTGGGGTGCCGACGGCGAACTCGACGAGGTGTTCGTCGGGACGATCCACCAGCTCACGACGAACTTCTCGGGCGGGACCGGCCCCTCGGTCGGTATCAGCGGCTACGGCTTGCTCCACGAGATGATGGGGGGGACCGAGGACCGGTCGTGGTCGGAAGCGGTCGTCGGGGACGTCGTCGAGGAGGTGCTGAGTTCGTACTTCGGCGACACGACCGTCGAGGGCGCGGACATGGAACACGACAAGATCTACCAGCACGACCAGAGCGACTACCGGTTCGTCCTGGAACTAGCCGAGAAGTACGGCTACCAGTTCTACAGCCAGCGCAACGCGGTGTACTTCACGCCGCGGTCGTCGATGGGCAGCGAGGACCCGGTCACGACGCTGCGGTACGGTGCCGTCCTGGACTCGTTTTCCGGCGAGGTCAACGAGGCCAACGAAGTCCAGGAGGTCGAGGTCAGACACTGGGACATGCAACAGGAAACGGAACTCGTCGGGACGGCCTCGACCGACGCGAAAAACAAGAAAAAGGAGGTGTTCCGCGTGCCCTGCAGTTCCAGCGAGGAGGCCGAACAGATCGCCCAGACCAAACTCGACGAGCTGTCGAGTTCGGTCGCGACCGGCCACGGCGAGACCGACCGCGGCGTCCCACTGCTCGGCGCGGGGACGACGGTCAGTATCGAGGAGGTCGGGTCGCGGTTCTCCAAACAGTATTACGTGACAAAGGCGACACACCGCGTAGGCAGTTCGGGCTATCGGACGTCGTTCGAAGCAAAGGAGACACCAGAATGAGCAGACGAGACCAGTTCGGCGAGACAGAGGAACCGACGATAAACGGCGTTGCGGTCGCGAAAGTGACCGACAACGAGGACCCCGAAGGGATCGGTCGCGTCAAGGTGACCTACCCGTTCAGGGACACCGACGACGAGAGCTACTGGGCGCGGGTCGTCACTGAGATGGCCGGGTCGGGCTACGGGGTGTTCTTCTTGCCCGAGGTGGGCGACGAGGTACTCGTCGCCTTCGAGGGCGGGAAGATCCGCCACCCCGTCGTCGTCGGGTCGCTGTACAACGGCCAGCGCGCGCCCCCGCAGGACAACGGCGACGGCGAGAACAACGTCCGCGAGATCCGGTCACGGAGCGGCCACGTCCTCGATTTCGACGACACCGACGGCGAGGAGAAGTTCGAGATCGAGACCAGCGCCGGCCACGCCATCACGCTCGACGACACCGGCGGCTCCGAGAAGATAACCATCGAGGACCAGTCCGGCTCCAACACCATCGAGATGGACTCGGCCAGCGGCGAAGTGAGCGTCTCCGGCGAACAGAAGATCAGCCTCTCGGCCCCGACCATCGAACTCAGCGCCGAGTCCGAGGTAAATGTTTCCGCAAAAGAAACGGTAAATATGGAAGGAAAAGGTGAGGTGAACGTTTCGAGCAAGGGACAGTTGAACGTCGAGAGTAACGGAATCATGGGAATCAAAGCGACGGGCCCGCTCACAGTAGAGGGCGCGATAATCCAGCTCAACTAATGCCACCAGCAGCACGCGTCACCGATTCGACGGCACACGGGACCCCGCTCGGTCCGGGGCCGGGCAGTGCGAACGTCCTCATCGGGGGGATGCCGGCGTGGCGAGCCACGTCTGACTTCCACGCCTGCCCGCTCTCGACCGGGCCGGCGCCCCACGTCGGCGGCGTCGCACCGATGGGGTCGACGACAGTACTGATAAACAACATGCCGGCGGCCCGGCTGGGCGACACGATCGCCGAGTCGGGGCCGCCCAACACGATCGTCGGCGGGGAACCGACGGTCCAGATAGGATAGATGGCCGAGGACTTCCTCGGGACGGGCTGGTCGTTCCCGGTCGGGACGGACTACAAAGGCGACATCGAGCTGTCCAGCGCCGAGGACAACATCCGGCAGTCAGTCGAGATCATCATCGGTACCGCCAAGGGCGAACGGGCGATGCGCCCGGAGTTTGGCTGTGAGATACACGACTACGTGTTCGCGTCGGCCGACCCGGCGACGCTGAGTATGATCGAAGACAGCGTCGAGGACGCCCTGGTCCAGTGGGAACCCCGCATCGACGTCGAGAACGTCGACGCCCGCCGGGACGACGCCAACCCCGACCGGGTGCTCGTCGACATCGAGTACTGGGTTCGCAAGACCAACAGCAGCGCGAACATGGTGTACCCGTTCTATCTGACGGAGGGCGAGCAATGAGACCGGGAGCGGTCGATGGCTGACGGGCCGGTCGTCGACGGGCGGACCCGCGAGGCGTTACTGGCGCAACTCAGGGCGCTCGCGGACAGTTACGTCGACGAGTGGGACGTCTCCTCGCCCGACAGCGGCACCACACTGTTGCAGGTGGTCTCGCGGTTCGAGACGGACGTGGTCCGCCGCCTGGACGGCGTTCCCGAGAAACACCGAACGGCGTTTCTCGACGCGCTGGATTTCAGCCGGCGGCCACCGCAGTCGGCACGCCTGCCACTGACCGTCCGGACGACTGCAGACATCGACGGGAACGTCGTCGTCCCCGGCGGGACCCAGGCCGCCGCCGAGACCGAAGACGGCGACACCGAAATCTTCGAGATCCCCGCCGACGACGGGTTCGAGGCGACGCCGGCGAGTCTACAGACTGCCTGGGCGGTCGATCCCGTGACCGACACTGTCGTCGACCACGGACCGGCGCTGACCGCCGGCGAGGGGACGACGCTGCTCGACGGCGAGAACGAACAGACCCACGCGCTGTATCTGGGCCACGACGACCTGTTGAACCTGGCCGGCGACTCGACGGTGACGGTCCGCCTGCTCACCAACGCCTCCGAGGACGTCGTCGAGGACAGCCTCGTCTGGGAGTACTACGGCGAGGACGACGACGGCGAGGAGGGCTGGCACAGCCTCCCCCAGGAGACGACCGACGTCTTAGACGAGGACGAAGCCGGGATCCAGGACCTCCGTGCGCGGGTCGAGGAACGCATCGAGGCCTACTCGACGCCGGGGGTTTCCGAATGGGACAACAACCCGCTGGAGCTGTCCTTCCGGTTCCCGGGCCCGTCGACCGACCACGCGGTGGCCGGGACCGAGAGCCGGTGGATACGGGCCCGGGCCACCGGGTCGGCGTCGTACTTCGACATCGAGGTCGAGTCGCTGACGCTGACCGTCGAGGGCGGCGCCGAGAACGGCGGCGTCACGCCCGCCGAGTTGCTGGCCAACGACGTCCCCCTGTCGGTCGAAGGCGACGAGGACGTCTACCCGTTCGGCCGGGTGCCCCAGCCGCCGACGACGATGTATCTCGCCTCCGAGGAGGCACTCACGAAGAAGGGCGCGACCATCCAGTTGCGGTTCGGGGCGCCACAGGACGGCGGCGCCGACGAGAACGGGGACGGGGACGGCCCCGACGAGGACGAAACGGCGGATACGCCGGCGACCGGGGCGAGGCCTGCCGGGTTGCTGGAGGGTGAGCCGGAGATATCCTGGGAGTACTGGGACGGCAACGGCTGGTCGCGGCTGGGACTGCTGGCCGACGGGACCGACCGCCTGCGCGAACCCGGCACCGTCCGCTTCGAGGTGCCCGGGGACCTGGGGTTCACTTCGGTCTCGGGTCACGAGGACTACTGGATCCGGGCGCGACTGGTCGGGGGCAACTACGGCCAGCCCCGCTACGAGATAACCGACGAGGGCCGCCGCGGCGACCTGGTCGACCGGCCCGACCCGCCACAGTTCGGCCGGGTGTCGATCGGCTACGGCCAGGACGGCGAGCGGTTCCAGCACGTCTACACCCACAACAACGCGAGTTACGAGGCCGTCGCGACCGACGCCGAACCGCTCGGGCTCGTCCCGTTCGAACCGGTGCCCGACGACACGCAGACGCTGTATCTCGGCTTCGACGACACGCTCAGGAACGGGCCGATCAACCTGTTCGTGCCCACGAGCGACGAGCGCTACCCGCGGACGTTCGACCCGGCGATGCGCTGGGAGTACTGCCCCGACCCCGAGTCGGGCACCTGGGAGAAACTGGAGGTCCGCGACGACACCGAGGGGCTCACCGAGCGGGGTATCGCCAGTATCAACGTCCCCGAGGCGACGACTGCGTTCGAACTGTTCGGGACGCGCGCCCACTGGATCCGGGTGCGGGTGACCGGCGACGAGTTCTACCGCGGGCCGACCGGCCCGGCGGTCCGCCAGGAAGGCGAGCGGACTATCGAACACAGGCGCGAGGACCGCTCGGCGGTCGCGGACTCGCCGACGCCGCCGACGCTGCAGGGCGTCCACCCGAACACCCAGTGGGCGTACAACGAACGCACCATCGAGGGCGAGATACTGGGCTCCAGCGACGGCTCCCACGACCAGGCCTACACCTGCAACCGGGCGCCGGTCACCGAGATCGAACTCTGGGTCGAGGAGGTCGGCGCGCTGTCGAGCGCGGAGATGCGCGACCTCGAACGGGACTCGCCCGAGGCCGTCGACCGCCTCCCCGAGAGCGGGAGCGACCCCGTCGAGTTCTGGGTGCGCTGGACGGAGGTGGAGAACTTCCTCGAGTCCGCGGCGTCGGACCGTCACTACCGGGTCGACCGGACCAGCGGCGAGATCCGCTTCGGTGACGGCCAGCGCGGGCAGATCCCGCCGGCCGGCGAGAACAACCTCAGAGCCACCTACAAGACCGGCGGCGGCAGCGAGGGCAACGTCGACGCCGGCGCCGTCGAGGAACTGCGCGACCCCATCACGCTTGTCGACTCGGTGACGAACCTCCAGCCCAGCGACGGTGGCGCCGACGTCGAGTCGATGGACGCCGTCGTCTCCCGGGCGCCCGAACGGATCAAAAACAAGGGCCGGGCGGTCACGCCCAGTGACTTCGAGCAGGTGGCCCGGTCGGCCTCGCGGGAACTGGCGACGGTCAAGTGCGAACCGGAGATGGACCAGCGCGGCGACAGGCGCCCCGGCTGGGTGACGCTTTTGGTCGTCCCCCGGGGTCGGCGCGAGCGCCCCTCGCCGTCGATGGAGCTGCGCAAGCGCGTCGAGGACGCCGTCAGCGAGCGGGCGCCGGCGACGCTGACCGGCCGCGACCAGCAACGCATCACCGTCCGGGGGCCCAACTACGCCGCCGTCTCGGTGGACGCGACCGTCCACACCCGGGGCGTCGAGAGCGTCTCCGCGCTCAAGGCGGCTATCGAGTCCCGACTCGACGACTTCTTCCACCCGCTCACCGGCGGCCGCGACGGCGAGGGCTGGGCGTTCGGGCAGGCACCCCGCCTGTCTGCGGTGTCGTCGCTGCTCGAGGGCGTCGACGACGTCGACACCGTCGCCTCGACCGCGATGACCGTCCAGACCCGCGGACAGGCGATCCGCATCCTCACTGACGCCGACGACCCCACCCTCGACAGGGACACGCTGGTCTGTGCCGGGGACCACGACGTCACCGTTCGCATGCGCGAGGACGGAGGGCGACCATGAGACGACCGGACCCGACCGTTCGAACAGCAGACAGACGCACGGAGAGACAATGGGACTAGACGTACCGGAACTCGACGACACGGACTACGAGGAGTTGCTCGACGAGGCCCAGAAGCTGCTGCCGGCCTACTCGGAAGCGTGGACGAACTTCAACCCGCAGGACCCGGGGATCACGGTGCTGGAGACGCTGGCCTGGCTCACCGACTCCTACGTCTACCAGCTGGACTCGGTGACTGACCGCCACCGGCACAAGTACCTCCAGTTGATGGGCGAGACCCCGCGACCGCCGCGGCCGGCCAGGACCCAGGTCGTGCTCGACCCGCCGGCCGCGGCGACGCCGCTCGCGGTCCCGGCCGGGACCCAGCTGACGGTCGTCGACGGCTCCGACACCGAGAAGACCTTCGAGACCGCTGCCGACCTCGTGGTGACGGGGACGACGGTCCGGTCGGTCGTCTCGGCGTGTGGGGGCGCGACGACCGACCACGCCCACGCCAACGAGACCCGGGGGATGTTCTACCGACCGCTGGGCGAGGCGCCCTCGCCGGGGGACGCGATGGCCGTCGGCGTCGACGGCGACCCCTTCGCCGGTGGCGAGGCGGAGACGCTCTCGGTGACGGTGGCGTTTCACGACGAGGGCCTGCCCGACCCGGCGACCCACGGCGACGAACCCGCGACGTTCGACCCGTCGGTCGAGCTGGTCTGGGAGTACTGCACCGACTACGCGGCCGGCACCTGGGAGCCGTTCGACGTGGTCCGTGACGGCACGGACTCCCTCTATCGGGAGGGGACGGTCGTGCTGGCGGCGCCCGACGAGTGGGCGCCCGACGAGTGGGCCGACGCGGAACTGTACGGGCGGTCGGACCTGGTCTGGGTGCGCTGCCGGGTCGAAACCGGCGGCTACGAGTTCCCGCCGCGGGTCGACTCCGTCGCGCTCGACGTCGTGCCCGCGACCAACCGCCGGACGGTCGAGGGCGAACCGCTCCGGCGGGTTCGCGGGACTGAGGGCCCGGCGACGCTGACCGAACAGCGGTTTCGCTTCGAACACGCGCCGGTGGTCGAGGCGACGGTCAGCGTCGACGGCGAGCGGTGGACGCCCGTCGAGAGCTTCGACGCATCGGCCCCGACCGACACTCACTACATGCTCGACAGGGCCGAAGGTGTCGTCCGCTTCGGTGACGGAACGGCGGGCGTGTTGCCCGACCCCGACGCCAGAGTGGTCGCCGAGCGGTACGTCACTGTTGACGGCGCGGCCGGGAACGTTCCGGCGTCGGCCACCTGGTCGTTCGCCGAAGGCGAGACGGCGGCCGACGGGACCGACCTGTCGTCGGTGGCGGTCCGGCCCCGCTGGGGCGCGTCGGGCGGGACGGACGCCGAATCGCTCGCCCAGGCGTTCAGACGGGTCCGGCGTGACTTGGACCGGCCCCACCGCGCCGTGACGGCCGACGACATGGCCTACCTGGCCCGGAACACGCCGGGACTCAGAGTCGCCCGGGCGACGGTGGTGATGGTCCCGCGTGAGGACGCAGGCCCCGACGCGCCGCCCGAAGCCCGCGTCGTGGTGGTGCCCGACGCCCCGCCGACCGTCGCCGCGCCGACGCCGAGCACGGGCTTTCTCGACGCCGTCCAGTCCCACTTAGACGAACACCGCCTCCTGACCGACCGGGTGCGTGCCGTCGAACCCACGTACGTCGAACTGTCCGTCGAGGCGAGCGTCCAGGCGGTCGGTCGCCGGCCAGCGCCGGGCGCCGACGCGGACGTCGTCGACGCCATCGAGGCGTACCTCCACCCGATCGAGGGCTACGAGGGCGAGGGCTGGCCGTTCGGTCGGCCGCTGTACGCCGAGGACCTCGCGGCGGTGGTGGCCGGCGTCGACTGGGTCGGGACCGTCGATGAGCTGTCGGTGACCGCCCGCGGGAACGCCCGGGTCGACTCCGACGGCAACGTCCGCGTCGACGACGCCGCCCTGTTCGCGCTCGCCGACCTCGAGTTGGACGTGACGGCCGGCGGGCGACGTGACGGGGCCGACGGCCGGGGGAGAGACTGATGGATTTCGCCTACCACACCACGTCGGTGCCCGAACAGTGGGACGACTGGGCCGGCCACAACCTCGCCGTCGAGGAGGCGGGCGTGACCATCGAGACCGAACCGACGGTCGACTCCCAGGACATGGGGTTCGACGCGATCGACGTCGCCGTCGCCCGCGACGGCACCGTCTACGCGTTGCGCCCGTCCGGTGACGTCTTCCGGTACGACCGGCGCGAGCAGGCGGCGCGGGTCTGGACGAACGGCGAGGGCGAGACCGTCTCGGACCCCCGGTCGGTCTGTCTGGCCGGCGACCGGGTGTTCGTCGCCGACGGCGCGTCGGAACTCGTCGTCGTCTCCGAGCGCGAAGGCCGCGCGCTCGGCCGGATCGAGACCGACGTCGACGACCACCGCGCGCTCGTCACCGGCGACCGGACGCTGTACATCCTCGACGGCGGCCCGGCCGGCGGGGACGGCCGCGTCGCGACGCTGCGGCGCCGTGGCGAGGTCGGGACGGCGATACGCGGCCTCGAATCGCCGCGGGACGTCACGGTCGACCCCGAGGGCAACGTGTCGGTCCTGGAGGTAACCGACGACGGACCACACGTTAGCGTCTACGAGTCGCGCCACGTCGCCTCGCCCGACGCCTTCCCCTCGCGGCGACTCGTCGAGACGCTTCCGACCGACGACGAGGACGGAACGCTCGTCCCCCACTGCATCGCGGCGCTGTCCGACGAGGAGACGATCGTCCACGGGCCCTTCTCGACCAGCGGCGACCCGGCGACCTACCACTACCGCGAGGGGACCTGGGAACGGCGCCACGGCGTCGACGTGCTCTGTTCGCACCTGCGGGCAGGTCCGGGCGCCACCGGCGTCCGGTATCCGACCTACTACGGCGTCACTGACGACGACCGCGTCTACGCCATCGAGGAGACCAAGCGGTACAGTCACAACGACCGCACCGACCGGTACACCGCGACGGCGTTTCGCCGGTTCGACTCGGGGTCGGTCGACACCCAGTGGCACCGGGTGACGCTGGGCTTCGACAGCCTCGACTCGAACACGCAGGTGCTGGTCAGCTACTACGCCGCCGACGACCGTCGCGGCGCCGACGGCCTCGAAGCCGTCGCCGACGTCAACGAACACGACGCCGCCGACCTGCGCGCCGCGGGGATCGACTCGGTGTGGGACCTGGTGGAGTCGACGCCCGAGACGGTCGCAGCAGCCGCCGACGGCGCGACGGTCGAACGCGCGACCGCCTGGATCGACGCGGCGGTCGCCCTCCTCGACGACCGCGAGGAGTGGCGCCGCGTCGACCCCGCCAGTCCCTCGGACGCGCTGCTCGCCGACGCGACGGGCCGGTATCTCCACGTTTCCTCTCGGTGTTCGAGAGCGTCTACACCGACATCGAGGAGGAGATCGAGGACCTCCCCCGGTATTTCGACCCCGAGGGGGTGCCCGGCGAGTACCTCTCCTGGCTGAACCGCTGGCTGGCACTCGAGACCGGCGCGGACTGGCCCGAGTCGGCCCGCCGGGAACTGCTGGCCCGCGCGCCCTCGCTGTTCAAGCGCCGGGGGACCCGCGCCGGACTGCGCGCGTACCTGCAGCTGTATCTGGACCACGTGACCGCGCCCGACACGGGCTGGATCCTGGAGTGGCAGCGCCGCCGCATCGAGGACCGCCGCGCGTCCGGCCACCTCTCGGAGGCGGCCGCCGAGGCCCGCCTCGACGCCGTCGACGACCTCGCCGACCGGGGCGACGGCCACCACCTCTTTTTCATGGAGCGACTGGACCTCGACGGGATGGACTCGGAGGCGGCCAGGGAACCCTACACCATGCACATGTCCGGCCCCCGTTCGTTCGCGGTGTTCGTCGGGCCGTTCATGGACTCGACACACAGAGCGGTCGTCGAGGACGTCGTCGCCGCGGAGAAACCGGCCCACGCCGAGGGCACTGTCGTCCCGATGCGCCAGCACGTCAAACTCGAGGGCAACTCCTTTCTGGGGATCAACACGACGCTGACCCCGCGGACGTTCGTCCTCGACAGGGCCTCGCTCGGCGAGGACAGCGTCCTCAAAGAACAGGACCTGCTCTGACCGGCGGGCCCACCTCCGACCGGGAGCCACGGCGGGACCCGACGGCGTCCGGCGTGTCTGTGCCCCAAAATTAAACACAGGGTGCAGTGTATGGGGAACAGAGCGACCAGCAATGTCATACAACGACGAGCAGGGCGACAGGGACGACGGGCAACTCCGCCAGTTCGAGAAGAACAACTTCTTCCAGGGGAAGTTGATGACCGCCCGTGACATGGAGACCGAACAGACCTACCACGCCGACAGGTTACAGACGGTGACGCGGTTCACGGCTGGCAAGGGGATCGTCCACGGGGTCGAGATCAGTTCGGTCGCCGAAAGCGAGACCGAACTCGAGGTGACGCTGGAACCGGGGCTGCTCGTCGACGGCTACGGGCGACCGATCGCCATCGAACACCGGACGACCAAGACCATGCCGTTGCCCTCCAACGACGACATCTACCTGTACGTCCGGTACAACGAGACCGACCTGGAGTCCGTGCCGGTGCCCGACGTCAGCGGCGCCAGCAGCGAGGAGTACATGTCCAACCGCCGCGTCGAATCGTTCGAACTGACTTACCAGGAGTCTCCCCCGGAGTTCGAGGGGGTCCCGGACGTCGACACGTCGATCGTCGACAACCCCGACGAGGAGACCGCCCACCGGGCCCTGGCCAACCGCTACCACCAGCAGTTCCGGACGCCCGTCGAACAGGTCGAGGACCCCTCCGTGTTCGTCGGGTCGTTCGAGCGGACCCGCGACGGCGACTGGATCCCCGGCGGCGACACCGTCCGCCGGGACATCGTCCACGACAACGAGATGCTGTACGCCGCCCTGGTCAACCACCTCACCGACACCGAGAACCCCCACGGGGCGGGCGGCACGGCGACCGGCGGCGACGGCGCCTCCGTCTCCGGGGAGGTCCGGGAGATGCGCGACCGGATCGACACGCTCACCCGGTACGTGATGCGCAAATCCCTCAAGGACAAGATCCGCTTTTTCGAGGACGTCTCCGCCCGGTTCGAGGAGCCCGACCCGGCCGCCAGCAAGACCGCCCAGGAGGTCGTCGCGGAGGCCGAGTCGGGCATGAACGACGACGTCTTCGACGACCCCGAGTCCTACCGCGCCCACGTCGGTGACATGCTGGAACTGGACATCACACTGGGAGAGGAACTCGAAGACTCCGCGACCGAGGAGAGCCTCGAACGCTATGTCAGGGCCGTCAACGACCTGCAGGAGGTGCTGGCCGACGACGGGAGCGCACTCGCCGTCGCCGAAGCCCAGGACGGCGTCTGTGAGGCCGCCGACTCCCTCGAGATGCTGTACGACATCGTTCCCGAAGAGTGACACGTCTGTCCCGATTCGCCCCGTCACCGTCTTCGGTCGCTCCGGACGCTCGTCGTGGCCGAAACTCCCGTTTTCCCGCCCGTCGACCGCCGTTCCGTGCCTTCGTGTCTGATATTTGAGGGACAAATTTATATTGTAGCGATTAATTGTGAGAGTACGTTTGCTAGTCACAAACAAGTGAAAATTATGGCAGAATACCTTTCCCCCGGTGTGTACGTGGAAGAGGTAGAAGGCGGCGCGAAGTCGATCGAGGGCGTTGCCACGAGCACGGCAGCGTTCCTGGGTGAGACCGAGCGCGGTCCGGTGAGTCCACGGCTGGTAACGAACTTTTCGGACTTCAAACGCTGGTACGGCAGCAGTCCGGACTCGTCGAACCTCGACATCGCAGTCGACGGCTTCTTCAAGAACGGCGGCAACCGGTGTTACGTCACACGGGTCAGTCCCGACGACCCCCGCGACGTGGTGTCGGCGGCCGTCGAAGACGAGGACGGCGACCCCGTGATGGACGTGGCGGCGATCGGCCCGGGTGACTGGGCGAACTCGGTCGCGGTCATCGTCACGGACAGTCCGATGTACACGGAGGGCCAGAACAAGGTGTTCGGGCTGACGATCCGGTACTGGTCCCAGGACCCCTCGGAGATCAGCGACCCGGCCTCGGCCGAACCGGAGCCGTTGCCCGACCAGGAGGAGTCCTACGAGGAACTGACCCCCAACCCGAGTTCGAGCCAGCACTTCGCCAAGAAGACGGCGAGTTCGGTGCTCGTCGATATAGAGGCCGTCGGCGAGGAACGGCCCGCGGAGGGGCTGACCTGGCTGGGCGAGGAGACCGACGGCGGCACGACCGCCAACGGCTCGAACGGGTCCAACGGCGACGACTCGGACGGTTCCGACGACGAACCGACGATCCCCGGCGACGACGAGCTCGACGAGATGACGTACAACGAGCTCCAGGACGTCGCCGAACCGTTCGACATCGACCGCTCACAGACGAAAGACGACCTCAAGGCCGACCTCAAGGAGATCCACGAGGCCGAGGGCCTGGCGGCCGACGGCGGCAGCGAGCTGTCGCTGAGCGACTACCAGGGCCAGGACAAGACCGGCGAGCGGACCGGCCTGGCGGCGCTCAAGGAACACGACGACGTCTCCATCGTCGCCGTGCCCGACGAGAACGACATCCGCGGGCTGACCGAGGCCGTCGTCACCCACTGTGAGAACATGGCCGACCGCTTCGCGGTGCTGTCGGCGCCACAGAACGCCGGCCGGGTCTCGAACATGGAGACGCCGGTCGACTCCCAGTACGCGGCCTACTACTACCCGTGGATCGAGACGAAAGACCCGCTGACCAACCAGGACAAACTGGTGCCGCCGGCGGGTCACATCGCCGGGATGTACGCGCGCAACGACGCCGAGACGGGCGTCCACGGCTCGCCCGCCAACATGGTCGTCCGGGGTGCGCTGGACCTCCAGCACAACATCACCAAGGGCGAACAGGACGTCCTCAACCCCAGGGGCGTCAACTGCATCCGCAGTTTCCAGGGCCGGGGTATCCGCGTGTGGGGCGCCCGGACCTGTTCCAGCGACCCCGAGTGGAAGTACATCAACGTCCGGCGGCTGTTCCTGTACATCGAACAGTCGATCGACGAGGGCACGCAGTGGGCGGTGTTCGAACCCAACGACCGCGACCTGTGGGCCCGGGTCAGACAGTCCGTGTCGAACTTCCTGACGACGGCCTGGCGCGACGGCGCGCTGATGGGCACCACGCCCGAGGAGGCCTTCTTCGTCAACTGCGGCGAGTCGACGATGACACAGGACGACATCGACAACGGACGTCTGATCTGTGAGATAGGTATCGCACCGGTCAAACCAGCCGAATTCGTCATCTTCCGCATCCAGCAGTGGACGGAGGAGGCGTCGCCGTAACATAACACAGGAGATACACAATGCCTGACTCATACATGGGGCCGTTGCGGACGGAGCGTTTCGAGGTAGAGATAGACGACGTCGACGCTGTGGGGTTCAAGAAAGTCGACCTCCCGAGTCAATCGACGCAGATGAACGAGTACCGGGAGGGCACCGACCCGATCTGGCCACGCCAGCTGTGGGGACAGACCCAGTACGAGGACCTCACGCTGGAACGCGGGGCCAAGAAAGGCGACATGGCGCTCTACGAGTGGCGCAAGCTGGTCGTCGACGGCAAGATGGAAGAAGCCCGCAGCGACATCGCGGTCAGCGTCCTCAACTCGATCGGTGAGGCGACGATGCGGTTCGAGTTCGTCGACGCCTGGCCAAAGGAGTACCAGCCCCCGACGCTGCAGGCCGGCGGTTCGGGTGGCGACGTCGCCACCGAAACCATTGTCGTTACGTACAACGAGATGCAGCGCACCGAGTAGGATGGACGGCTCACAGCTCCAGACCGAGTTCGAGTTCACCCTGCCACAGGGGTACACCGACGACGAGGGCACGCTCCACCGCGAGGGGCGGATGCGCCTCGCGACCGCCGCCGACGAGATCGACCCGCTGCAGGACCCCAAGGTCCAGGCGAACTCGTCGTACCTGACGATCATTTTGCTGTCGCGTGTCGTGACGGACCTGGGCGACCTCGACACCGTCGACCGGTCGGTCATCGAGAACCTGTTCGTCTCGGACCTGGAGTACCTGCAGGCGATGTACGAACGGGTCAACAACCAGGGCTCGAACGCCGTCGAGACGGCCTGTCCCGACTGTGGCGAGGCCTTCGCCGTGTCGGTCTACGACGGCGCCGTCGTCGAGTCGGGCGCACAGTCGCCGTCCCCCGGCGGTGACGCCACCCCGCCGGGTGCCGGCGGTCCGGACGTCGAGATGCCGGGCGAACCCGACGCCGGCGGGGACGGTGGTTCGGGAAAGTAGCCACTCCCATGGAGGTGTATCCAACCGACCGGCTCTACGAGGAGGTCGCCTTCGTGGCGTACCACTTCAACTGGAGCCACGACGAGGTGCTGGCCATGCCCCACGGCGAGCGCCAGCGGTGGTGCGAGGAGATAAGCGCCATCAACGAACGGATCAACGAGGAGTCCGGCGGCCAGCCTGGCGGTCCGGGACCGGGCGGCTCGGGCGGCGGCATGACCCTCGAACAGGACATCCCCGAGGAGTTCTGGGAGGAGGAGTCGGACCTCGAAGACCTCTGGGAGGCCGATTCCGAGTGACCGTCAGACTGCCAGCCGGTCGGGCGGTCGAAACCGTCCCGGACGGGCGGTCGGACCGGGTACGGCTCTACGAGCGACCGGGCGACGATGCCAACCCCACACCGAAGCGCCATGTCTGAACATCCCTACCGGCAGCTGAACTTCACCGTCAGGATCGAGGGTATCGACGTCGCCGGGTTCCAGAAGGTGTCCGGCCTGACGGTGCAGATGGAGACCGAGACGTACGAGGAGGGCGGCCGCAACCGGTCGGTCCACCGCCTGCCGGGACAGTTCTCACACAGCAACCTCGTCCTCGAACGCGGTTTGACCAACCGGACGTACCTCTGGGACTGGATACAGAAGATCAGGGCGGCGTCGGAACAGAACACCGAGTACCGGCGCAACGTCACGCTGAAACTGCAGGCTGGCTACAGGACACGCGAGAGCCGCGGCTGGCAGTTCAAGAACGCCTACCCGGTCCAGTGGGAGGGACCGGACCTGCTCGGCGACGGCTCCGGCGACGTCGCCATCCAGTCGCTGGAACTCGCCCACGAGGGTTTCACGAAAAGCGGCGGGGAATGACATCCTCCCCGGTGTGAACGCCGGGACTCTCTCACTGACAAAGGTCGACGCCCGCCGCGCGAGACGGCTTCCTCGTTCGTGGACTCGACGAGGACGGGGCTGACCTGGTAGACGACCGACGGCTGGAGCGGTGCGTCCCCGAACGTGCTCCAGATGTCGGTGAACGCGCCCATGCTCTCCTCTTCGAGCGAGACCTCGACGGTGTCGGCGGCCAGCGACGGCGGCAACTCGTCGGCCCCCAGGACGGCGTTGTCGTGGAGGACCTGCATCGCGAGTCCGAGGACCCGTTGCTGGTCGAGCGTGTTCGCGGTGTCGTCGCTGCCGCTCTGTGACGGGAACGCGGTGACCAGATACCGCAGGTCGAGCGCGAGCGGTGTGTCCCGCGTCCGGTCGTGGTCGACGGCCGGCGCCGACTGGTTTTTCATCACGCTGTTTTCGCGCACGTCGTACAGGAACACCGAGAGTCTGACGTCCGAATCCGCGCCCACGTCGTCGGGCGACACGAGGGCGATCTCCGACCGGTCGATGCTGACGACGCCGCCCCGTTCGTCGATCCGGTCGCGCAGCAACTCGACCAGCGTCTCGCTGACCGTCGCGAGTGCGGCGTAGGTCACCGCCGGCCACCTCCCCGCCGGCCGGTCCCGTGACCCTGTATCCTGACCATAGCGCTCCCACGGCGCCCACCCGCTTGATTCTGTTGGCGGTCCGCCGGGTCAGTCGAGTGCCGACAGTCGGAGTTCGACCCCGTACTCCGGGTGGACCGGGACGACGACCACGCTCGGCGAGAGGAGCGCCCTGCTCGGCGGGGGTGACCCCGCTTCGGCCTCGCCGCGCTCGACGCGCCGGGCGTGACCCGCCTCGCTCAGGAGGTACGTCCAGCCCTCGGCGGTGCCGACGTACGTACCCCGCTGACTGGTGTCTTCGAGCACCCAGCCGTCGGTCGTGTGTTCCAACCGGGCGTGGCGGGGCGCGACGTGTCCCCCTTCGTCGGGGAGGACGACCCACGGCGCGGGCGTCTCCTCGTCGAGTCGGCCCATCGTCTCGCCGTCGGCGACTGGACAGACGACGCCGGTGTCTGCCTGTTCGAGCAGGGCGCGCTCGCGGTGGGTCGCGCGACCGACCGCCGCGGCGGCCCGCCCGCCGTCCGCGAACCGGTCGGCGGGGTTGGGTCTGGTCGCCTGTTCGATAACGTCCGCGAGCGCGCGCGAACACGACCCGCCGAAATCGAGCGGGTCCAGTCCCGTCTCGGGGACGTCCCCCGGGAGCACCTTCGCGCCGGTGAACAGGTAGAAGGCGAGTTTCCCCCAGGCGTAGACATCCGACCGGGTGCCGGGGTCGGCGCCGTCGGCCCCGTCGACGGCCGGCAGCAGTTCCGGGGGTTTGAACTGGTCGGCTTCGAACCGGATTCCGACCGGGTCGTCGGTCGTGGCCGTGGTGTTGAAATCCAGCAACACCGGCCGCCCGGAGTCTCTGACGACGACGTTCTCGGGGCGGATGTCGAGGTAGACGACGCCGTTGCGGTGCAGCGCGTCGATCGTCTCGACGAGGTCGATGACCACTCGGCGGCGGACGCTCGAGCCCAGGTCCCCGGCCCCGAGGCGGTCGGTGAGCGTCGCTCCGGGCAGGTACTCGAGGGCGACGTACGGTGGGGCGGCGTCGGCGTCGCCGGCGACGTACCCGACCAGACTCGACGGGGCGATGCTGTCGGCGAAACGCCCGAGCGTCCGGACCTCGCGCTCGAAGGCGCTCCGTACCGCCGCCGCGTCGTGTGTACCGGTCTCGCCACACTTGAGCGCGACCGTCCTGTCAGTGCGGGTGTCGTGGGCCCGCCAGACCGAGGCGAAGCCGCCGCTGCCGACGCGGTCGCGGACCTCGAACCGGCCGGCGACGGTCTCACCGACGGATGGCGTCATCGATACCCGGGGCGACTCCGCGCGCGGGCATAGTTCTGTCGTCGCCGGCCGCCGTCCGTTGGCGTCGGCAGTCGCCACCCCGTCGACACGCCCGCCGAACCACCCTAGAGATTGATTATCCCGGAGAGGATTGATCGAGCCAATAGAATGTCGGGAAACGTACCGGAGCGAGCGACCTGTGAGGTGTGCGGGACGTCGTTCGACCCGACCGAGAGTCGGGGCTGGTGTCCGAACGCGGCCTGTGGCAAGTGGCAACATCCGGCGTTCCCGCTGGCCGAAGGGGGGACCTCCCAACGAGCGAGCGACGGGGGCGTCGACGCACCGACGAAAGTCTGTCCCGGCTGTGGCAAGGAGGTCAGGGCCGACGCCAACTTCTGCAAGTTCTGTTCTCACGAGTTCCCCGAGGAGAGCGAGCCCGAACCGACCGGCGACTCCGAACCCGGGCTCGACGAGTGTCCCGACTGTGGCGCCGACCTGTCGGGCATCCCCGCCGACCGCCTCGACGACTGTCCGATCTGTGCGACCGACCTGGGTGCTATCCTCGCCGACCAGTCCGAACCCGCGGTCACCCCGGCGGAGCTGTCGGACTGTCCGGCCTGTAACGCCGACCTCTCGACCATCCCGGCGGACATGCGCATGGTCTGTCCCGACTGCCGGGTCGACCTCGAAGCCGCGATCGAGGAACACGGCGTCGGCGAGGAGAGCCCCGCCGAGCCCGACCAGTCCGGCGGCGCCGGCGGTGGCGGGCAGACCGGCGACGCGGCGGCCGACGTGGACACGGTCAAGGGGATCGGGGCGGCCTACGCCGACCGACTGGCCGAGGCCGGCGTCGAGACCGTCGGCGACCTGGTCACTGCCGACGTGCGGGCGCTATCGGCGGCGACGGACGTTTCCGAGAAACGCATCCGCGAGTGGCGCGGGCGGGCGCCTGCCGACCCCGACGACGTCGAATCCGGTGGCGCCGGTCAGGGGGGCGGCGCCCAGCAAGCGGGTGGCGGTCAGCAAGCAGGCGGCGGTCAGCAAGCAGACGGCCACGGTCAGGGGGGTGGCCAGAGCAGTCAGGGGAGCGGCGGCCAGTCGGGTCGGTCCGCCCAGGGCACCGGGCGGGACCCGGTCGAGAGCCAGGTCCAGCGGCGCTACGACACGGTCGTCCTGGATGTGCTGGGCCAGGAGATACGGGCGAGTCCGGGCGACACGCTGGGCCGTGAGATCCGGACGGCGATGGTCGAGGGCGGCGCCGACCACAACGACGCGGTGTACGTTCACCGGGAACACGTCCGCGTCGAGAAAGACGGCGAGACGTTCTATCTCGTCCGACTGGGACAGAACAACGTGAAAGTCAACGGCGAACTGGTCGACCAGCACGACCGGGTTCCGGTCTCGGACGGCGACGTGGCGTCGTTCTCCGAGGTCGTCACCGCGAACGTCCGCCTCGAATGACTGGACGGCCGCGTTCGGGAGTCGACCGGCGAGGTGTGAACCGATGACGGAACTCACCGTCGAACTCGACCGCTCGGCAGTGGCCGCGGCGGGGTCGTCGGTGACGGCCTCGGTGCGGGTCCAGCCCGGCATGGCCGACCCGGACGTGACTCGCCACATCACGCTGTGTATCGACACCAGCGGGTCGATGTCGGGCGAGAAGATGGCCAAGGTCAGAGAGGGGATCCGCTGGGTGTTCGGCTACCTGGACGACGACGACCACCTGAGTATCGTCACGTTCGACGACGAGGTCGAGGTGGCGTTGCCCTCGACGCGGTGGGGCGACATCGGCCTCGACGAGGCCGACGCGGTCGTCGACGAGATGCAGGCGGGCGGCGGGACGGACATCCTCGGCGGCCTCGAACGCGCCTACGAGACGCTCGCGGACCTGCCGACCGGCCCCTCCATCGGCCGGCGGATCCTCCTGCTGTCGGACGGACGCGACGAGCGCCCGACAGAGGCCTTCGCGGACCTGGCCCGGCGGGTCCGCCGCGAGGACGCCGTCTCGGTGCCCGCGGCGGGGATCGGCGAGTACTACGACGAGGAGACGATCCGGACGGTCGGGACCGCCTCGGACGCCGAGTGGGTCCACCTCTCGCGGGCCGACGACATCGAGAACTTCTTCGGGCGGAAAGTCGAGACGCTCGGGACCATCGTCGCGCCCAGTCCGAACCTGGAGGTCGAACTCCCGAAACACGCGGGTATCGGCGACGTCTTCCTGCGCCGGCCCCAGGTCCGGGACGCGAACTACGAGCGCGTCGGCGATACGGTCCGGGTGTTCCTGCCCGACCTCCTGGAGTTCGAGACCCAGGAGGTCGTGTTTACCGTCGAGACGCCGCCCTGCCAGGCGGGACTGTCGTTTACGCTGGCGGACGTGACGCTGAACACGGCCGCAGAGACCGCCACGGCGTCGGCCGAGGTCGACTGTCGCGCCGGCGCGAGCGACGCCGACGAGACGGTCGACTCCGAGATCACGCTCAAACACCTGGAGACGATGGTCCGCAAGGCCGCCGGCGAAGGCGACCTCCAGCGCGCCGAGACGATGGTCCAGCAGGCCACCGGCGACGCCGACGCCGGCGCCTCCGTCGGCGCCGACGAGACACAGATCAGACAGACGAGCAGGGACCTCACGGAGTTGCGGGCAGTCATGGACGCGGAGGCGACGAAGGAACTCGAGACGGTCGTCGACGAGGCCTCCACCGACGACCTGGAGTCACAGTACGAGACAACGAAGATAGCCGACGGGGACCGCGAGTGAGACCGACACATGTCCTGGACACCTTCGGAGGGCGCACTCGTGGGCGACCGATACCGACTCGAGGAGTACGTCGGCGAGGGTGGCATCTCGACGGTGTGGCTCGGTCACGACGAGGAGACCGGCGACGCGGTGGCGATCAAACACCCGAACTACGACTCCTCGAACGCCCGGGAGATAATCGACCAGAGCATCCGGAGCGAACTCGACGTCCTCGAGGGGATCCGCGAGGCCGGCGGCCACCCCAACGTGATGGAACTGGTCGACAGCGTCGTCCACGCGGACACGCTCTGTATCGTCGTCGGCCTGGTCAACGGCGAGGATATGTCCGACGTCGTCGAGCGCCACAACGGGATCACCGACCCCGAGGATCTGCGCCGGGTCGGCATCGCGCTCTGTGAGGCGATGTCGTTTCTCCACCGCAACGAGATCATCTACCGGGACCTGAAACCGGACAACGTGATGCTCCGGGAGGACCTGTGGCCGGTGCTCATCGACTTCAACACCGCCAAGGGGTTCGAACCGGAGTTGGCCGACGGCGACGGCGTCTCCGGGACGGTGATCCCCAACCCGGTGTACAAGCCGCCGGAACTGAACAACGACCCCGACCTGGTTGGGTACCGGCAGGGTCCGTGGTCGGACGTCTACTCGATCGGCAAGGTGTTGATGTACATGCTCTCGGGGACCGGCGTCCGGAAACACGCCGTCGACCCGCGTGACTTCCCGGGGACGCGCTCGACGCCGGACTACCTCGCCGAGATCATCGAACGCGCGACGGGCAAACACAAGGACGACCGGTACCAGAACGCGACCGTTCTGGCGCGGGTCCTGGAGGCGCGCGACCCGGAGCCGCCCGACCGCGCCCGCCTCGTCCACCTCCAGGCAGACGAAACCTACGAGTGTTACCCGGGCGACACCATCGGCCGGCAGGCCGACGACGGGCCACAGCCCTCGATCGCGATCGACGACCCCGACAAGTACGTCTCGTCGGTGCAGGTCCAGTTCGACCGGACGGTCGACGGCGAGTGGCTCCTCCAAGACCACAGCCTCAACGGGACGTGGGTCAACGACGGCGACGGCTGGCAGCGCGTCCTCTCGGAGTCCGGGCGGGAACGCCTCGTCGAGAAGGGCGACGACCCAGCCGTGGACGGCGAGATGCCCCCCGAGGAGGTCGTCGTCGCGGCGGGCGACGAGATCGCTCTGGTCCACCCGCAGTATCCGGTCTGGCTCAGGTTCGAGGGTGAACGATGAACTACACGACAGCGACAGACGTCGGCAGACGGAAACGCGAACAGGACGGGATCAACGAGGACAGCATCGCTATCTCGCTGCTGGACGAGACCCACCGCGACACCGACCGCGAGAGCGGCGTGTTCGTCCTCGCGGACGGGGCTGGCGGCGCGGCGGCCGGCGACGTCGCCTCGTACGTGGCGACGGTCGAGGTGAGTCGCCGGCTGACCGACCGACTCTGGCGCGAGCGCGGGTTCGGCGAGGTCGTCGACGCCGCCGACGCCGACCGGTCCGCGCTCACCGGCGACGCCGTCGGTGACCCGCTCGCGACACTGGACGACGAGGCCGTCCAGTCCTGCATCGAGGGCGCCGTCCGGGCGGCCCACACCCGCCTGCTCGAAGTCATCGACGAGTTCGACCTGGGGACGGCCTACACGACCGTCGTCGTCGCGGTCACGGTCGGCGACCGCCTCCACTACGGGTGGGTCGGGGACAGTCGGGCCTACGTCGTCAACGTCGGTGACGACTGTCCGGACGACCAGCGGACGAACTGCCTGACCAAAGACCACTCCGAGGTCGAACGGCTCGTCACCGAGGGTACGATCGACGCGGTCGAGGCCCACGTTCACCGTCACGGGAACCGTATCACGCGCGCGCTCGGGGGAACGAGCGACGAGGACCCGCGGACCAGCTCCGTCGCGGTCGACACCGCGACCGTCCCGCTGTTCGGCGACGATGTGGTCCTGTTGACCAGCGACGGGTTGATCGACGCCTACACCGGCGCGCCCCAGCTCCACCAGGCCTACGAGGACGCCGACGACACCGACTCCGTCGCCGAGCGCATCCTCGAGAAGTCGGTCACCGACGACGAGATCCGCGACGTGATCCTGGAGGAACCGTCGCTCGCGGCCGCCGCCGACCGCTTTGTCACCCTCTCGAACGAGCGCGGTGGCAAGGACAACGTCTCGCTGGCACTGTTTCGCGATCCCGACCTGCCCGACGCTCGCGGAACCCTCCCGCTACGGGCGTACGACCCCGACCCCGAACGGATCGCGAACTGGGATACTGTCAAGCGTGTCGACCGCTCGGACTCTACGTCCGGGGACGACCCCGACGGTCAGTCGTAAACTACCCCGCCCTACTCGCTCCCTCGGGCCTTGGGGCCCTCGGTCACTCCTCGAGGGCGCGCCGCGCCACTCTCGACGCTCTCCCCGCAGTTCGGACAGAGGAACGTCCCCTCCCCGTCGGCGGTGCCCGTCGACTGGTCGTCGTCGCTCGTTCCGCCGCTCGCCCCGGCGGCTCCGGCCTCGGCCGGCGTGGCGTCGGTGTCGGCCGTCGCCGTGCTCGTCGTCTCGACCTCGGGGGTGCTCGTGGCGGTCGCGGCCGAGACGGCGCCGGACTCGACGAACGCCAGCGCGTGGTCGGCCGCCGCCCGCTGGGCTTCGGGCGCGTCGTCGTCGCTGGCCAGCCCGCGGAGTTCGGCCTCGGTGAACGCGACCGACGCCGTCTCGCCGTCGACGGCCACGAGTCGGTCGACCAGGTCGTCGACGGTCGCGTCCACGACCGCGGGGTAGGCCTCCTCCAGGGACGCGAGCCCGGCGCGTGCGTTCCGCCGGACGGCCCCGGACTCGTCGGCGAGCCGGCGGGCCAGCGCGTCGACCGCCGGGCGGACTGCGTCGGGTTCCTCGGCCGCCAGCACGCCACGTTCGCCCTGGCAGTGCTGGGTCGGGTCGGTCCAGCAGGGCGACCAGAGCGGGGACCGCGGCGACGACCGCGTCGGGACAGGCCGTCCCGGCGGTACCGAGCGCGACGGCGGCGTGGCGGGCCACCGCGGGGTCGTCGTCACCGACCGCCGCCCGGAGCGCGTCGCTGCCCGCACAGACGGCTTCCGGTGCGACGGTGGCGATCTCGGCCAGCGCGACGGCGGCGTGGCGCCGCGGGGCCGTCTGTTCGTCTCCGAGCAGGTCGAACAGCCGGTCGAGGACGCCCGGCTGGGCCAGCCGGTCGGGCTCGGCCCCGGCCAGCGCGGCGATGGCTTCGGCGGCCGACACCACGACGGGACCCTCGTCGTCCAGTGCGGCCACGAGCGCCGGCAGGTCGTCGACGACGGCCCCGGGCTGGCCGTCAGCGACCCGGGCTAGCGCCGCCGCCGCGTCGGCCTTGGCCGGGTCGTCGGCCAGTCGGTCGGTCAGTGCGTCGACCAGCGGCGCCGCTGTCGCCGGGTCGGTCTCCGCCAGCGCCACCGCGACCCGCGCGGCCCGGCGCCGGACCGACGCCGAACCGTCCCCGAGGTACTCCCTGAGTTCGGGAACGCTGTCTTCGAGCGCCCCCGGGTCGGTCTCCGCGAGCTGTCCCAGTTCACCGACCCGCTCTCGTCGGTCCGCGCCGGACTCGGTCATATCCGTCGCGTTCGACGGGTGTCCAAAAAACTGTTCGGGGGTTCGGCCCGGATCCGGCGGGTCCGCGCGGTGTGACGACCCCTGGCGGTTCCGGTCCGACCGTCGCCGGGTCGGTCCCGGTCACCGCGGGCCGCCCTACGAGTCGGTCGCGGTCTCGTCGTCACCGTCGTCGGGTTCGGGCGGTTCGGTGGGGAACTCGCTGTCGGCCGATGCCGGCGGTTCGGTGGGGAGGTCGCCGTCGTCGGCCGCGTCGGTGGCCGCCTCGACGCCCTCGCCGGCGGTCGGGTCGAACAGTCGCGTGTCGCCGGACTTGCCGGCCTCGGCGGCCGATTCGGGCGTGAAGACGTCAGAAGTGTCGCCCTCGGCGGTCTCGACGTCCTCGCCGGGCGGCGTCCCGGTCCGGATGGCGTTTGCGGCCTCTTGGACGAGCGCGTCGTCGAGGTCGACCGCGGGGTCGCGCTGGATCCGGCGCAGCCGGTCGGAGGCCTCGGCGGCCGGTTCCACGATGTCGGGCTGGCGCTGTGCGACGGTGATGATAGCTTTCGCGGCGTGTTCCCGGACCAGTGCGGAGTCGTCGTCCAGGCGTCCGATGATCCGCCGGACGTCGTCCTCGATGGCCGCGGGGGAGTCGGCACCCACGGTTCCGAGCGTCACGAGGGCGATCGACCGCATCTGCGGGTCCGAATCGTCGATGGCGATGATCAGGCTGGCGACGAAGGGCGCGACCGCGTCGGGGAACTCGACGGCGACGTTCGACAGCACCTCCGCGGCGGTGCGCCGGACGCGGACGTTGCCGCCGTCGAGCGCGGCCTGTGCGGCGGGCAGGGCCTCCCTGGCCGCGTCGGGGTAGTCCCGCGAGAGGTTCGCCAGCGCCGCGAACACCGACTCGCGGGCCGCGCTCTGGGTGTTGCCGGCCAGGTCGACCAGCGGGCCGATCAGCACCTCGCCCTGGGCGGTGTCGTACTCGGTGATGTCGGCGAGGATGCTCGCGGTGACCTGGCTGACGGTCCGGCCGACGACCATCGCGCCGGCGTACTGGCGCGAGATCGACGTCGGGTTGCGCAGGCCGCCGACCATCTCCGGGAGAAACTCCGTCCCGTACTCGGGGAACTCCTCTAGGATCTCGATGAGCGTACTGGCCGCGACCTCGCTGACCACGCCGGTCGTCCCGAGGTTGAGTACCAGGCCCTTGACGAACGGGCGCCCGTCCGAGGGGTCGCGTTCGACGACCGCCGCCGCCGCCTCGACGCAGTGTTCGCGTACGGCGTCACTCTCGTGGCTCAGTCCGGCCTCGATGGCGTCCATGACCGACGCCTCCGTCCCGGTCTGGGGGTCGGCCGCCACGAACGCCGCCAGCAACCGGGCCGCGGGCTCGGCGACGGCGGCGCTGGCCGCCGTGACGTACGCCGCCACCGTCTCTGCGACGGCAGGATCGGCCGGGTCGTCGCCTTCGAGTCGTTCGAGTGTCGCCAGGACCGTCGCCTCGCCCGACCCCGCGGTCGCCGGGTCGGTCGCCCGGAGGTGGTCGACCAGCGCCGACCGCACGTTCGCGTCGCCACCGACGGCGCGCACGTACTCCCCGAGGGCCTCGGCGCCGGCCCACCTGACCAAGTCGTGCTCGTCGCCCAGCAGCGCGATGAGTTCGCCGTCGTCGACCCGGTCGGGGTGGGCCGACAGCGACGAGCGGACGACGTGGGCGGCCATGAACCGCACCAGCGCCACGTCGTTGCGGAGGTGTTCGCGCACGGCGTCGATGCCCGCCGCGTCGGTGACGGCGTCGTCGCTGGCGACGGCGTAGGCGGCCTTGCCGCGGGGGAGTTCGCTCGCAAAGCCCGCCCACCACACGAGGTCGGTCAGCAGCGTTCGCTCGTCGTCGGCGGTGACCTGGCCGGCGAGGACCCGCTCTCGCTCGTACCAGCAGACGGCGAACGACTCGACGGCGGCGTCTGTCAGCTGCTGGTTGGCCGCCTCGCCGGTGACCGCCGCCTCGACCGCCGACAGCGGGAGTCGGTCGAACGGGGCCAGCAACTCGTCGGCCCGACCCGCCCGGTAGCTCGTCTCGACGATACGACAGAACGCCTCGGCCGCGAGCGCCCCCGTCTCGCCCGTCTTCGACTCGGTGGCGGTGACGACCCGCTCCATGACGGCGCCGTCGAGCACGCGACTGACCGAGTCGAACCCGCGACCGGCCCGCAACAGGAGTACGATCCCCCGCAGTCCCGGTCGCACGAACCGCTCGTCGTCCTCGTCGAGTGCCGCCTGGAACATCGCGACGGTCTCGTCCTCCCGGTAGGGGGAGGCCCAGACGGCCGTCGCGAGGCCGTCGATGGCCGCCGCCCGGAGTCGGTCGCTGCGCGCGTCTGCGTACACGAGCAGGCGGTCGACTTCGGACTCCTCGAGCGCGCCCGGGTCGGCCTCGACGCGCTCGGTGAAGTCGGTCACGCTCCCCGCTTTCAGGACCGCGAGACCGGCGTTGGCCCCGAACGAAAGCGGCACTGCGACGACCGGGAAGTACACCGCCGCCGCCGGGTCGGCGCCCAGTCCCACGCCCGTGATCGCCCCGAGGAGGGCGAACGGCACGAACGCGACCAGGCCGACACAGAGGCCGAACACGACTGCGTCGGCGCCGACGCCGGGCACGCCGTTCGGGAGCGACCGCGTGACCGTACTGGTCAGGCCCCGGACGTCCGCGGCGACGCCGACCGCCACGAGCACCGGGAGCAACAACGCCACCTGCAGGACCGCCCCGACGGGGACGAACACGACCGCGGCGACCGCGTACAGCAGGTACGCCACACCGGGAACGACGAGGTTCGCGGTCGAGGCGCTCCGCTCTGGCGGGTACAGCCCCCGGTAGCCCAGCACCTCGGGTATCGTCCGGTCGCCGTACTTCTCCCTGTTGACGGCGACGTAGGCCCCGATGACGGCCAGCGGGACGAGGTGGCCGGCGGCGGCGACCACCGGGAACACCGGTCCCAGCACCGGCGAGAGGCCCACCGGCGCCGGCACCCCGAGGTTCGCCGCTCCCACGGGGCCGATCCACAGTTCGTAGACGGGCCCGAGGACGAACAGACTCGCCCACAGGAGGTACACCGGGATGCGAGCGCCACTCTCCCACAGCGCCGCCCGCGCGGCGGCCCGCTCGGAGTCGACGCCACCGAGGAGTCGGACCCGGAACTGTCCGACGGCGTACGAGACCACCGCGAGCGGCACCAGCACCGTCGCCCAGGCCGACACCAGCGGTATCACCTGGTCGAGGAACACGCCCAGGTTGCTCAGGTCGAACACCGGCACGCCGAGGCTGCTCACGCTCCAGACCGGCGCGAACAGGGGGAAGACGACCAGCCGCGTCACGACGAGGAGTCCGACCCCGAGCAACGCCGTCTTCTCGAGGAGTCGTCCCGTCAGCGCGGCGTCGGCCGCGCCGGTCTTGGCCGGGTCGATCCGGCGGCGGTAGTAGAAGTACTTGTAGCCCAGATACGCCAGCGCGAACACCGGGAACACGAACTGCCATTGCAGGAAAAGCAGTGCCAGACTCACCGGGACCACCGCCACGCCGCTCACGAGCGACCGCAGCTCGAGGATCATGATACTGTCGGACACACGTACGTAAACACACTTGTCGAGTTTCGGCCATCGAGAGACCTATACTGGTCGGAACAGTCACTCGACGGTTGCATCGCTTGTGTCCGACAGTATGACCTCGCGTCCCGTCTCGGGCGTCCCGTTCCTCGTCTGTGCCGGCCGAACCTGGTACCCGCTCGTGCCTCTCTTGCTCCCATTTGCGGGAACTGTTTTACTGAGCGTTATATAAAATGGGTGGGTGACTCGAACCCGCTACCGGTTGCGGCGCTGGTTGGCCGAGACGCTCGGGCGCACTTGCTCGGCGCCCTTGCCCCGGTTGTCGAGGCCGCGGTTGCGGCGACCGGCGCTCGTCAGGCCCCGGCCCGACCGGTCGGTGTGCTGGTCTTCACAGATCCACGACAGGTCGTCGTCGTTCCGGATAGCGGGGTGGTTCGGGTCCAGCAGGATGACTTCGAACCACTTCTGACTGCCGTCCTGGCCGACCGGGTAGGAGTTGAGCACGCGCAGGTTCGGGTACACCCGCGTGGCCCGCTCCTCGGCGACGCGCTGGAGGTTCTTCCGGCGCGTGATGCGGGTGACACCCTGCCGTTTCGACCGGCGACCGGCCGTGAACCGCTGTTTGCGCGCGGCCCCTTTCCTGATGGCGGCCCGTGCGACCACGACCCCCTGTTTGGCCTTGTAGCCCAGCGACCGTGCCTTGTCCAGGCGAGTCGGCCGCTCGATGCGTTCGATGGCACCCTGCTGGCGCCACTCCTGTTTGCGTTGCCACTGCAACTCCGCGAGTTTGCCGTCGTCCGGGTCCTTCCAGGCGTCCCGGATGTGTGAGTAGAAGCTCTTTGCCATGGTTCACCTCGGGCGTTGCGTGGTTCAAGTCGCGGTTCGACGGCGGTGCCGTCTTCCCCGGGGGCGATGCCCGCTCGACTCACATCCCGACCTGCACAGGCAGGTGCCCGCTGGTGCCCGGCCCCAGCGAGTTGTGCCTGGATACTGTGTTCGCGTCTAAAAGGTCTTCGAAGTCACTGCCCGGCGAGCTCGTCGTCGATCCGGGCCAGCGCGGCCTCGCCGTTGGCGACGAGCACCTGCACGAGTCGCACGTCGGTCTCCGCGAAGTCGTCGGGCACCGTCGAGGCGGCGACGAACAGCCCTAGCCCCTCGATGGGGACGTGGAACTCGCTCCTGACCGGGGTGTCGTCGTTGTACACCTCCTCGTTGTCGGTCAGGTCGTCGTAGGTCCTGGTCCGGTCGGTGTCGACAGCCTCCCACATGAGCCCGTCGCCGCGTTCGATCGTCGGCACCCCGCCGAACACCTCCTCGACGCGGTCGGTCGCGGTCTCCGGGACCAGCAGGTCCCCCTCCAGGCGGTAGACCGCGTGCAGCGAGATGTTGAGGATCTCCTCGGCGGCCCGACTCAGCGTCGCCACGACCTCGGCGACCGTCGTCGCGGTCATCAGCTCCCGGCTTGCCTCGTGGAGCGCGTCGAGTCGCTGTTCGCGTCGCCGCCGGTCGGTCACGTCACGGACCGCACCGACGATGCGCACGAGCCGTCCGTCGTCGTACCGGTTACAGCGGTCCTCGGAGACGTGTCGGTACCCGCCGTCGTCGTGGCTGACGCGGTACTCGAGGTGGAGCTCCTCGACTTCCGCCTCGATAGCCTCGGTCAGCCGTGCCCGGACGCCCTCCCGGTCGTCCGGGTGGACCTGTTCGAACCACCACTCCGTGTCCGGCCGCTCCGGTGGCTCGACGCCGAAGTATTCGGCAAAGCCCGACAGGAACGTGACCCGGTCGTCCTCGTCCTCCCACTCGTAGATGATGTCGGACCCGACCCGTGCCACCAGCTCGTAGCGCTCCCTGACGCGTTCTATCTCCCGCTCGGTCCGGTACTGGGCGGCGTAGTTGCGGATCCTGTTTGCCAGGACCTGGTACTGTTCGGTCCCCGCCTCTTTCTGGAGGTAGTCGCTGACCCCGGCGGAGATCGCCTCGCTGGCGACCGCTTCGTCGCCGCGCCCGGTAAAGAGGATGAACGGGACCTCCAGCCCCCGGTCGCGGACGGCCGTCAGAAACTCCAGTCCGTCCATCCCCGACATGTCGTAGTCGCTGACGATGCAGTCGATCCCCCCCTCTTCCAGTCTTGCCAGCCCCTCGCTGGCGTTCTCGGCCGTCTCGACCGACAGCCCCTCGCGCCCCAGAAACGCTTTCGTCACGTCGAGCAGGTCCGACTCGTCGTCGACGTGGAGGACCGTGTTATCCGGCACCATCCAACTCGTCATCTTGGTTTCGAAAGTAGACACATTAGTGTTGCCCCTCATAGTGATTATTGTAGCGATTTACCGGTACGACCGCACGATTGCGTGCGGTCGATCCGGAACAGACCGACAATAATCACTATCAGGGCCTGTCCATCCCTCGACTGGTGAAAAATCGCGGCTCCTCGCGTTTCGACCGCTCGGTTCGCGCGACGCGGCGTCGGTTCGCCTCGGAGTCACGAACCCGGCCGGCGACGGTGGCCGTCAGTCCGACTCCCCGACCAGATGACCGGGAGCCCACTCCCCCTCGAACGACTCGTGGAGAAACGGCTTCGCGTCCTCGCCAGCGTAGGTGGCGACGAGGTGGCCGTCGCCCTGCAGGTGGTACTTGTAGGTGGTGAGTCCGGCCAGGCCAACGGGGCCGCGGGCGTGGGTCTTGCCGGTGCTGATGCCGACCTCGGCCCCCAGGCCGTAGCGGTAGCCGTCGGCAAAGCGCGTCGAGGCGTTGTGGAAGACGCTCGAGGAGTCGACGCCGCGCATGAACGTCGCCGCGCGGTCGCTGTCCTCGGTGACGATAGACTCGGTGTGTTTCGAACCGTGGGTGTTGACGTGGTCGACGGCCGCCGACAGCGAGTCGACCACTCTGATGGCGAGTTCGAGGTCGCCGTACTCGGTGTCCCAGTCGTCGTCGGTCGCCGGGTCGACGTCCACTATCTCGCGGGCGGCGGCGTCGCCCCGCAGTTCGACCCCCGCCTCGCGGTAGCGTTCGACCATCCCGGGCAAAAACTCCTCGGCGACGCGCTCGTCGACCAGCAGCGTCTCGACGGCGTTACACACCGCGGGGTACTGCACCTTCGCGTCGTAGGCGACGTCCTCGGCCATCGAGAGGTCGGCGTCGCGGTCGACGAAGACGTGACACACCCCCTCGGTGTGGCCGAGCACCGGGATGCTCGTGTTGTCCTGGATGTAGCTGACGAACGCCGAACTCCCGCGGGGCATCAGGAGGTCGACGGCGTCGTCCATCTCCAGCAGCGTGTTCACGTCCTCACGGGCCTCTATCAGCTGGGCCCAGCCGTCGGGAACGTCGGCCGTCGCCTCCGCGATGACCTCGTAGAGGGCGCGGTTGGAGTGGCTCGCCTCGCTGCCACCCTTCAAAATCGCCGCGTTGCCGGACTTGAGGCTGAGCGCCGCGATCTGGACGAGCGCGTCCGGGCGGGACTCGAAGACGGTCGCGATGACGCCGATGGGGACGCTCACCCGGTAGAGCTCCAGTCCGTCGTCCAGGCGGCGAGCGGAGAGCGTCTCGCCCAGTGGGTCGTCCCGGTCTGCGACGCTACGGACCATCTCCGCGATGTCGGCCAGTTTCGACTCGGAGAGTTCCAGCCGGTCGACCAGCGCCCGGGTGTACTCGCCCTGTTCGAGCAGTCTCTCGGCCTCCGTGACGTCTCTCTCGTTGGCCGCGAGGATCGCCTCGGCCTCGCGCTCGATAGCGTCGGCGACGTCGTGTAGCGCCCCGCTACGGGCCTCGTCGGAGAGATTCGCCAGCGACAGCGCGGCGTCCTGTGCCTCCGCGACTTTCTGCTCGGTGGTTCGGTCAGTCATCGATGACCCCGTTGGTGGGAACGAATAGCGACCCCACCGATTTGCCAGCATCGATCTTCGCCAGCACGTCGGGTTCGGTCGAGCCCGCGATGACCGCCGGGATGCCGTGCTCGCTGGCCGCGCGGGCGCCCTCGACTTTCGTCCGGATGCCGCCGAACTCGTCGTCGGAGCTGTCCTCGACGATGGTCTGTACCTCGTCGTAGTTTCGCCCGACCGCCTCGATGCGCTCGGCGTCGGGGTCGTGTTTGGGGTTGCCGGTGTAGACGCCGCCGACGTCGGTCAGCGTCACCAGGAGGTCCACGTCGACGCCGATGGCCACCGACGACGACAGCATGTCGTTGTCGCCGATGCGGATCTCCTCGGTCGCCACCGCGTCGTTCTCGTTGATGATCGGGACGACCCCCCAGTCCAGTAGCGTCTCGATGGTGTTCCTGAAGTTGGTGAACCGCTCGGGGTTGTTGAGGTCGTGGTCGGTCAGCAGTATCTGGGCGACCGTCCGGCCGTAGCGCCCGAAACTCTCCGTGTAGGCGTACATTAAGTGGCTCTGGCCGACCGTCGACAGCGCCTGTGCCTCCTCGACGGTCTCGTCGGGGTAGTCGACCCGGCCCTTGCCCGCGCCGATAGCGCCCGAGGAGACGAGGATGACCTGCTTGCCCCCCGCCAGCAGCGACTCGACGTCGTCGACGAGCTTGTCGACTTTCGCTCCATCGAGGTTCGACTCCGCATCGGTCAGGGAGTTCGTCCCGGCCTTGACGACCACCCGCTGTGCGTCGGCCGCCAGCTGGCGGGTCCGTTCGACCACCTCGGCCGCGACGGCCTCACTCATCGTCGACTTCCGTGGCCAGTTCCCGCGACCGCTCGGCCGCCGCGCCCAGCGTGTCGTCGACCACCGAGGAGACGTCACTGTCCCAGAGCACCTCCATGCCCTCGATGGTGGTGCCACCCTCCGAGCAGACCGCCTCGACCAGCTCGTCGGGGCTCTCCTCGGACTGCAACACCGTCTCGCCGGCCCCCTTGACCGTCTGGGCGACGAGCGTCTCCGCGGCCGCCGGGTCGAGTCCCTCGGCGACGGCCGCCTGCTTCATACACTGGAGGAAGTACGTGACGAAGGCCGGGCCGCTCCCGTTCAGCGCCGTCGCCACGTCCATCAGGTCCTCGTCGATCACGACGAACGTGCCCAGGTCGTCGAGGATCGCGGCCACGTCCTCGTCGGGTTCGTCCCACGTGACGGCCGCGGCCATGTTCCCCGTCTCGGCGGCGAGATTGGGCATGATCCGGACGACCGTCGCGTCGGTCCGGGCCTGCACGAACGCCCGCGGGACGCCCGCGGCGACGGTGACCAGCGTCCGGTCGGCCGGCAGGTCCAGTTCCGCGAGGACCGTCCCGACGACCTCGGGTTTGACCGCGAGGAAGACCACGTCGGCCTCGGCCGTGCCCTCGAGGCCGGTCGTCGTCTCCGCACAGTACTGTTCGACCGCCGCGAGGGCGTCCGTGTCGGGGTCAGACGCCGTCACCGTGTGGGTACCGGTCCGGGCGAGTCCCCGTGCGAGGGCACTCCCCATGTGACCGCACCCGATGATACTGACCGATGTCATCTGTTACTACTCCCTTGGTCACGAGCGCGGTATACATACTGTGGATTCCGGCCGTCGGTTCGCTCTCGCTGACGATTCCCGCCGACATCACGCCGACCGCTCGCTTCGCCGGTACTCAGCCCCCGCGATCTCGGCCCGCTCGGACCGCGAACGAACTGATACCCGAGACCGGTCGATATCGACACTTTCGACGGCTGTCTCTGGCGTTCTGTCGGAGCGGCGGTGGTCCGGCCCCTAGGGGAATTTGATATAGCGACGTATGGTTTACAAGCGGTGCGAGGCGAATGCCACGGGGCTTGACCCCGAGGCACTTCACCACTGTCGTGACGAGCGTCGCGCTCCCGGCACACGGCGGCACATCGAGGGGGACGGCCGGCAAAAGCGGGTTTTCGCCGGTCAGCCGAGAGTCGGGGCCTCGCCGGCGGCGACGCACTCGGCGAGTTCCGTCGTGTCCAGACCGTCGGTCAGAGCGGGGTACTTGCGCTGGAAGTAGCCGACGACGTTCTCGACGTCGCGTGCGAGCAGTTCGTCGGCGTTCTCGTGGTCGGCGGTGACGGCCTGGGGCCAGTCGAAGACGACGACGCCTGCGTCGGTGACGAAGACGTTGTACTCGCTCATGTCGGCGTGGACGTAGCCCGCCTCGTAGGCGCCCGCCGCCTCCGCGAGGACGAGCTCCAGGACGGGGAGTACCTGCTCGTCGGTGAGTTTGGTCCGCGAGAGTTCGACGCCGTCTACCTTCTCCATGACGATGGCGTGGCGGTTCTGGTCGACCGGCCGGGGGACCGACACGTCGGGGTACAGCGATTCCAGGGCGTCGTACTCGCGTTCGGCGGCCTTGCGTGCGGTGTACTGCCAGGAGACGTGGTCCCTGTCGGCGGTGTACTCCCGTTCTTTCATCACCTCCCGGAAGTTCGTGTACCCCTCGCGGTGGAATTTGAGTGCCAGGGGCTCGTAGGACCGCACTTCGTAGACGTCGCTCTCCTTGCCCACGCCCAGCGGTGCGCCCACCCCGTCGAAGGTGTCGCGTTCGACGAACGCGTGCAGCGCCAGCGCGTCGTACCCCTCGAAGGTGAGCTTGAACCCCTCGTACTGGATCGTCTTGCGCTCGACGAGCCCCCGGTCCTCACACCGGTCGAGGCGGTAGTCGACGTCCTCGGCGGTGAGCCGCGAGAACTGGGGGAGTTTCTCACGGGCGACGTACTCCGAGAAGCGCATCCCCTGTTCGACTCCCGAGAGGAGATAGAAGTCCTCGGGTTCGAGGTCCGCCATCACGGGAGCGACGTTTTCGACCATCACTCGCGGCTACTCGGCGAGTACGGAAAAGCCCGACGCGTTCGGGGAATAAACCAGTCATCGCTATATCGAATCCCTGACGAGCCGGAGGCGTCGCGGGGCCACTCGAAGAAGCCGGCGCGGTAGGCGGCTTCCAGCGCCGCGCGCTGGCGGTCGGTCAGGTCCGCTGTCAACACTCGTTCGACCCGCTCGAACGGACCCTCGTCCCGGGTTATCTGCTGGCGTCTGAGCAACTGGACCGTCGGGTAGGAGTCTTCGACGGTGTCGATGATCCGCCGGACGTCGACGCTGGGCGGGACGTGGACGGTCATCCGGCAGTCGCCGTCCTCGATGACGACTTCTTCGACTGCGCCGCCGACCGACGCGATGGCCGAGAGGACCGGCTGTTCGGACAGTCGCGCTTCGAATCCCCGCGTCCCCTCGTCGTCACGGACGGTCACGGTCTCCCAGTGTGGGAGGTGGTCGGTGAACGCGGCCACGGTGTCGACCGCCTCGGGCGTCGCGGTGCCGTAGACGAGGTGTTCGCCGTTCCCGACCGAGACCGTGTGGTCCAGCGTGACGGTTCCGCCGGTGTCGGCCTCGATCCCGAGGGCCTCGAAGACGTCGGAGACGTAGAACTCCAGTTCGACCAGCTCGTCGCTCGTGAGCGCCTGTTTGCGTTCCGTGGCGGCGATGGCGTGGCCGACGACCTCGCCCAGCTGGGCTATCACGTCCAGCTCCTGCCCGTCGAACGCCTCGGGACGCCCGGCGTAGACGTTCAACACGCCGTAGAGGGTATCGCCGGAGACGACCGGGACGGCGACCGACGACTGGAACCCGTAGCTGTGGGCCCTGTCACGCCAGGGTTCGTACTCGGGGTCCTCGAAGACGTTCCGGACGGTCTGGACCTCGCCGGTCCGGAACGCCCGCCCGGTCGGTCCCTGACTGTGCTCGTCGTCGGGGGCGACGGACACCGTCGTGTCGTCGAGATACCCATCGACGCCGGCTTCGGCGCGGACCTGGACCCGCTGGTTCGTCGGGTTCACGTCGCCGACCCACGCGAACAGGTACGACTCCGAGTCGGCCAGCAGGTCACACACCGTCTGTTCGATCTCCGCCCGCGTCGACTGGTCGATGACGGCGTCGGTGATCTCGCGGACGACGCGGTTGAGGTTGTTCAGTGCCGCGAGCAGTTCGCGCTGGCGGACCAGTTCCCGTTCGTGGTCGTGGCGTTCGATCGCCGACGCGAGGATGTTCGCCACCGACTGGACGAAGTTCACGTCGTGGGTCGAGAACGACCGGACCTCGGTGTCGTGGGTCCCCAGGATCCCCCACGGGTCCTCGGGCGGGCCGATGACGGTACTGACCCCGCTGTGGACATCGTGGTCGGTGAGCAGATCCGGTCCGCTGAACCGCTCCTCGCTCGTCAGGTCCTCGACGACGACCGGGTCGTCGGTCCGGAGCGTGTAGGCGGCCTGGGAGTCGTCGGCGGCGGCCGAGACGGTCGCCGAGCCGACGATGCCCTCGTTCCAGCCGACGCCCTGCCTGAGCAGGAGTCGCTCGGCCTCGGGGTCGAGGTCGAGCACTTTGCAGTAGTCGGTGTCCAGCGTGGCCGCCACGCGCCGGGCCGCTTGTGCGAACAGCGTATCGAGGTCCCCGTCCCCGAGCGCCCGCCGGCCCAGGTCGGTGACGACCTCCTGCTGGCGGACCCGCTGTTGGAGCTGGCGCTCGCGTTCGATCCGCTCGGAGACGTCCCGGAAGTACACCGACAGTCCCGATTCGGAGGGGTAGGCCCGCACCTCCAACCACGTTTCGAGGGGCCCGTACCGGGCCTCGAACGACACCGACTCCTGGGTCTCGAGGGCCCGCTCGTACTCGCGCTGGAACTGCGTCCCGGTCGCCTCCGGGAACGCGTCCCAGACCGACTGTCCGAGGAGTTCGCCCGCCGAGCGGTCGAGGAGCTGTTCGGCCTGTTCGTTGAGGTGGGTGAACCGCCACTGGTCGTCCAGCGTCAAGAAGGCGTCGTCGACGCGCTCGAACACAGCGGTCAGTTCGGCTTCGAGTTCGTCCCGCCGGCGTTCGAGTTCGCGTTGCTGTCGTTTGATCTGTGTGATGTCCTGTGCGGTGACCACCACACGCTCGACGGTCCCGTTGGCGCCGGTGACCGGTGCCGCGTTGAGCGACACCCAGCGACGGTCGCCAGAGACGTCGAACTGACACTGCCAGTCCGTCACCGGTTCTCCCGTCTCGAAGACCGTTCTGTGGGGGCGTTCGTCGGGCGGGACGGGCTCGCCCGCCGGGTCGTAGACCGGCAGGTCGTCGACAGCGAGGTCGCCGACGACGTCCGCGACGCCGACGTACTCCCGGAAGCGGTCGTTGGCTCGCACCACTTCGCCTGCCCTGTCGACGACGGCGATGCTGGCCGGGGCCGTCTCCAGGACCTGTCTGCTGACGTCGCGCTCCTCGCGGAGTCGCTGTTCGTACCTGCGCCGGTCGGTCATGTCCCGCGTGACCTTCGCGAACCCCTCGAGGTGGCCGTCGTCGTCCCGTATCGCGGTGATCGTGACGTTGGCCCAGAACCGCGAGCCGTCGGCGCGAATCCGCCACCCCTCGTCTTCGACCGAGCCCGCTCTGGCCGCGGTCGCGAGGTTGCGCTCGGGGACCCGGGCCCGGCGGTCCTCGTCGGTGTAGAACGTCGAGAAATGCTCGCCCACTATCGCCTCGCGGTCGTATCCCTTGATCCGTTCGCCGCCCTCGTTCCAGGTCCGGACACACCCCTCGGGGTCGAGCATGAAGATGGCGTACTCCCGGGTCGCATCGACGAGCGAGCGAAACTGTTCGTTCGCACGGGCCCGGTCGCGCTCGGACTCCACCTGGCCGGTCACGTCAGTGACGATCCCTTCGAGCGTGTCCCCGTCGCCCTCGACCGCACACCCGCGCTCGCGGACCCAGCGGGTCTCCCCGTCGGCGGTCACGATCCGGTACTCGACGGTGAACTCCTCGCTCGCCGCCAGTTGGCCGTGGACCTCGGCCCGGACCGACTCCCGGTCGTCGGGATGGATCACGTCCTCACCCCAGCTGACCCGGCCGCTCTCGATGGCCGCCGGGTCGTAGCCGGTGACGGCGGCGGCGGCCTCGCTCACGAACGACATCGGCCAGCCTGGTTCGTTCCGACAGCGGTAGACCATCCCCGGAACCCTCCGGACGAGTCGCTCGAGTCGGGCGTCGGTTTCGGCCGTCGGCCGCCACCACACGCGAGCGCTCGACCCGACCTTCTTCGTGTCGAGTACGTCGTGGTCGACGAGTCGCTCCAGCCGGTCGTACGCGCTCCGGCGCCCCAGACCGAGCGCGTCGGCGACTTCGGCGGTCCCCCGTGGCTCCCCCCGTCGTTCGAACACCGCCAGCGTCTCCTCGAGCCCTGGTGTCAGCGATCCCGCGGACATAATTTCGGTATCGTCCCGACGTGGAAAAAGACTCCGCCGACGGAAACACAACCCGGTCACAGGCCGGGAGTTTCCCGCATCCACGTGGAAACAAAACGTAGTCATTCCCGTCGGTGTGCGTCGGGCGACACCCGCTCGCAGGCCGACCTGGCGCTCCCGGCGCCATCGCCGAGATTAACACCGTCGGCGTCGATAGGCCGGTATGAGCGACGACGACGGGGTCACGGTCGAGTACGAGCCCAGGAGCGTCAAGGAGATCCTGGGCGAGATGAAAGACATCGCGGAGTTGCTCATCGACCTGTCGTACTCGTCGGTGCTGTTCGAGGACGTCGACCTCGCCCGGGAGGTACTGGAACTCGAATCCCGGATGGACGTCCTGCAGTTGCAGGCCCGGATGAGTCTCGTGATGGCCGGCCGCCGGCCCGACGAGGCCGAATCGCTGGCGCCGGTGCTGGGGATCGTCGGCGCCGCCGAGAAGATAAGCGACGCCGCGGGCGACATCGCGAAGGTGGTCCGCGAGGAGATGGGGCTGTTGCCGGCGTTTCGCAAGTCGCTGCCCGAGGCCATCGAGACGCTCGCGCGGGCGACGGTCGCGGGCGAGTCGCCGTACCTCGGTCGGACGCTGGCCGACATCAACTTAGAGACCGAGACCGGCGTGCGAGTCGTCGCGATCCGGCGCGAGGACGCCTGGTTCCACAGCCCGGACCGCGAGACGGTTCTGCGGGCCGGAGACGTGCTCATCTGTCGGGGCCACGAGGACCCGCTCGCGGCGGTCTACGAGACGGTCACCGGAACCGCGTTCGAGCGACCGGACCCGGCCTCGCCCGGCGTGGCCGACCTGGACCGGGCCGTCGAGTCGGTGCTGACGATGAAGGCGATGAGCGAACTCGGGGTCGACCTGGCATACAGCAGCGTGCTGTTCGACAGCGAGGCCCTGGCCACCGAGGTCAGGGAACTGGAGATCGAGGTCGACGCCCTCCAGTCGCGCTTCGAGGCCTGGACGCTCCGGGCGGCGAGCGAGGTCGAGGACCCGGTCTCGTTGCGGGGACTCCTCCACATCGCCGCGAGTACGGAGGTCATCAGCGACGCGGCCGTCGAGATCAGCGACGGCGTGTTGCGGGGCTTTTCGAGTCACCCGGTCGTCGCCGCCGCCGTCGCCGAATCGGACGAGATCCTCGCACGCACAGTGTTGGACCCGGATAGTTCGCTCGTCGGCGGGACGCTGTCGGATCTGGCCGACACCGACGCGGCGGGCGTGACAGTCATCGCAGTCAGACGCGCGAGCGACGACGGGCGCTCGGAGTGGGAGCTGTCGCCCGGGCCCGACACCGCGCTGCGTGCCGGCGACCACCTCATCGCGAAGGGGACCCGGAGTTCGGTCTCGCGACTCGAACAGCTGGCCGACGCATGACCACACCCTGGTCGGTCCGGTCTATCACCCGCGCGCTGTTGCCCGTGTTGCTGGTGTTGACCGCGCTGGAGTTGCTCAGCGGACTCACGCTGGAGTCGTTCGAGGCGACGCTGTTGCGGTACCCCTCGTTGCTGGTGCTGGCGCCGGCGGTGATCGGCACCGCGGGCAACCTCGGGAGCATCCTCTCGGCGCGACTGGCGACCGCGTTCCACCTCGGCCTGCTCTCCTTCGACCCCAGTGACGAGCGGCTGGGGGGCAACGCCGTCGCGACGGTGTTGCTCGCGGTGACGGTGTTCCCGCTGGTCGGCGCCGGCGCCTGGCTGGTGGTGCGATTGACCGGCCAGGTGCAACTGGCCCCCTGGACCGTGGTCGCCGTCGCCGTCACGAGCGGCGTCGTCCTCGCGGTGCTGGCGGTCGTCGTGACGTTCGTGGCCGCCTACGGCGCCTACCGCCTCGAACTCGACCCCGACGACGTGGTGATCCCGACGGTCACGAACGTCTGTGACGTCCTCGGCGTCGTCGTCTTGCTCATCGTGAGTCAACTGGTGGTGTGACGCCTCGTGCGTGGCCGGCGCTCGGTCGAGTGGTTTTAACAGCCCGCGGCCACCACGACCACGAAATGTCGGTCCGGTCGGTCCTCGGAGACACCTACCGGGGTGCGTTGCCGACCCTGCTGGTGAGCGCCGTCGGCGGCCTGCTCGCCGGCACGGTCCTGAGCAGCATGGAGGCCGACCTCGCGGCGGTCGACGGCCTGCTGGTGCTGGTGCCCGCCTTTCTGGCGATCCGCGGCAGCGTCTACGGCTCGCTGGGCTCGCGTCTGTCGAGTGCGCTCCACCAGGGGCTGGTCGACCCGGTGTTCGAACCCGACCGGCGGGTCGGCGTCGCGGCGCTGGCCGCCCTGCTCAACGGGGTGTGTGCGACGCTGTTCGCGTCGGTCCTCGTGGTCGTCGTCCTCCCGGCGCTGGGTCGCCCGGTCGCGGGACTGGACACCCTCGTCGTGATCGCGCTGCTGGGCGGCGTTCTCTCCGGTGTCGCGCTGATCGCCGTCGTCGTCACGGTCGTGTTCGTGGGGTTTCGCCGCGGGATGAACCCCGACGACCTCGTCGGCCCCACGGTGACGACGGCCGGCGACGTGTTCGGGATGCTCGCGCTGCTCGCTGCGACTCGGGTTGCCCTGGCCGTGACGTAGCGGTTCGGGTTGGCCGTGTGACCTACCACAGTAACGGACCGAACGAACGGAACGTCGGGAGACTGACGGCGAGTGAGATTGACGACGAGTGATGGTGTCAACGGCGTGTCCGTTCTGAACGCTCTCGCCCCGGTCGGGGCTGGTGTGGACGAAAGAACGTCGGCTGAGAGAGCACGGCCTGTCCGCTCTGAACGCCCTCGCCACGCTCGGGGGTGCTGTGCGAAACTGACGACGAGCGAAACTCTCCGGACCGGACACGCCCTGAACGCCCTCGCCACGCTCGGGGGTGCTGTGCGGGATATCCTCGCTCGCGTGGCTCGCTCGGATAGTGCCCGCGCACCACCCCCGAGCGCGACTCGCCCGTTCGGTCCACCAGGCCCGCACGGCACCGCCACCGCTGCCACACGCCTCCCCACCCGACTGCGCTCCTCGCTTCGCTGCGGTGCTCGTCCCTCGCGCGCGTTTCTCGCGCGCGCCCTCTTTCTACGCGGAGAAAACCGGCAAACGTGAGTGGGGGCCGGTGCTGTCGGGGGTCAGTCGTCCGCGTGCGCGGCCGCTGTCTCGGTTCCGGCTTCGGCGTCGACCCATTCGTCGGCCCACGATTCGACGGCGTCGAACACGGGACACAGCGACTCGCCTTTCTCGGTCAGCGAGTAGTAGGTCGCGACCGGCGCGGCCTCCTCCATGCGCCGGTCGACGAACCCCAGATCCCCGAAGTCGTCGAGCCCCCGCGAGAGCGTGCGCGAACTCGCGCCCGTCGACCGCTTGAGCTCGTTGAACCGCTTCTCCTCGCCGTGCAGGTCGTACAGTACCACCAGTGCGCCGGGGACCGCCGCGGAACTCCTCCGGCGGGCGGAACGCTCCGTAATGGCCGGTGTCGTCTCGACCGGCCCACCCGAACCCCGGTGAACGCAACGTCTTTGCTGTCCCTTCCCTAACCTCGGGTATGTCCCTCGCCGACCGGGAGTGGCGCCTCATCCGCGAGGAGTCCTGGGACGGCCCGCTGAACATGGCGCTCGACGAGGTGGCAGCTCGGACGGCCGCAGAGTCGGGACTGGGCACGGTCCGCGTCTACCGGTGGGAACCGAGCACGCTCTCGCTGGGCTACCACCAGGACCCCGCGACTATCGACTGGGAGTTCTGTGCCCGCGAGGGGATCACGGTCACGCGCCGCCCCACCGGCGGTGGCGCCATCTACCACGATTCCTGGGGTGACATCTCCTACTCCGTCGTCGCGCCCGCTGCCGACCTGCCCGGCGACCTCATGGACTCCTACGAGGTTCTCTGTGAACCGCTGTTCGATGCCTTCGAAGGTATGGGCGTCGACGCACGGTTCGCCGACGAGAAACTGCCGGCGGTGTACGGGCCGGCCTGTTACCTGCGGGAACTCCACCCGGCCCACGACGTGGTAGCGGGCGACGGCCGGAAGGTCTCGGGCAACGCACAGTACCGCCAGCGCGATGCCGTCGTCCAGCACGGGTCGTTGACCTTCGAGCGAACGACCGAGCGCCACCTGACCTGTTTTACCGACCCGGAGACGACGCCCGAGGCGTTCGACGACCGCGTTACGTCGGTATTCGAGCAGTCGGGAATCGACCGGGCCGCGGCCGTCGAGGGGGAGGATCCGTCGACGTAGTGGGATGGCTGCTTTGTGATGCTTATCGGAGCAAAGAAGATGTATTAATCACTTCTCATCTGGGTATGTTATGTTCCCGTTGGGACCGAGTGTTACGTTCCCTCCTCCTCGATCGATACTACGAGCCAATTTCTGTTCTTGGATGGACTGGACCCGACCGGTGTCAGCAACGGCTTGGTCAAAGTCCCAGGGTTCGATCTGGTTGGAACCATACTTCCGGGCGAGCGAATTGTTCACGTAGTAGGTCTCAGGCACGCCGTCAGTTTCCAGTTCGAGAATGCGCATTCCCGAGGGTGCTTCGCCGTCTATTTTGCCTTGGTCGTACCACAACAGCGTTTGGGCGTACGAACTGGCGATGATATTTCTCTCCCTCACGGCCGTGAGATTCGACTCTGTACTCGCATTATAAACGAATAAATAAGTCCCGTCTTCATCAACGTTCGACCCTCTAGCACGAACTGGTGTATTTCCATCCGCAATGACACTGACAAGGGTAGCCCTGAAATCATTATAAGGGTCTAATCTCGGTGTTGACGTCGGAGCTGGAGTTGGCGTTGGTGTCTGGGTCGGTGTGGGCGTGGGCGTTGCAGTTGGTGTTGAGGCTGGTGTCGGCGTCGCGGTCGAGGTTGATGCCACCGTCGGGGTCGCCGTCGGGATCGGTGTTTCCTGCCCCGTTCCAGCGTCCCCCGACTGTAATCCTCCCGAAAAAAAGACGAATCCAAGAGCGATCCCCGCAATCACCACCACGGTGGCCGCTATGATATAAACAATAGAGCTCTGTGCCCGTGTCATAAGTGTGTAATCAAGTTTCTCTGTCTATCTCGAAAGTACGAGGCACGGACTACGGACATGCTGGAGATCATACAATGTATCCTCCGCCACTGCTAGTGTTACCTCCGCTGCTACCGCCACTGTTGTCATTACCGCTGCTGCTATCTCCATCACTCTCCCCGCCTGTGATGCTGTCAACGGCACCATTAACGACATCACCTGCGGTACTAATGGCGCTGTTGACCACATTGTTGATAGCACTAGTAGTAACGTCACTATCACTGTCATTATTTCCTTCACCTCCAGAAGAATCGCTGACGGCGTCTTTTGTTTTCTGCTTTTGTGTCGTGTCCTGTCTCTCCGCCTTCGACATGTCCCGAGTTCCGAACACCTCCTCGTGCGTTTCTCTGTCTTCGACGGTAAGCGCGTTCGCGGCGCGGTTGAACTGGAGGCCGTCGGTTTCCTCGGCCATGTCTTCGAGGTCGTCTCTGCTGTAGGTCTTACCTTTCCAACTGATTTCGCCGTCGTTGTCGGCGTCGTGGATGATGACGCCCTCGCCGTGGTCGTGGGAGCGGTCGTTCTCACAGTAGTAATCGTCGTCGCGTCCGAAGCGCGAACACTCCTCGCCGCTACTGGCACCGCTACCGCCGGCACCGACCGACCCCCGCTCGCCGCATCCGTCGGTGTCCCAGGAGCCACTGGTCGCGTTCCAGATGGCGCCGGCACACGGTGGCGACCCTGGGGGTGTGACCTCTACTTCGAGGTCGGCCTCGTCGGTGTACCCCATTTCGTCGTAGACTTCGGCGGTCACCGTCTTGCTCCCCGACTCGGTCAGATCGAGACCGACGGTGTCGGTGCCGTTGTCGCCAGCGACCGAGTGCCTGGCCGCCAGCCCACCGTCGACGTACCAGTCGACCCGGACCAGCGAGTGGTCACCGGCTTCTACCGTGGCGGTGTATTCGAGGCCCTCGGCGGTGCCGACGCTAGTCGGGCCGCTGACCGTCACCGTGGGCCCGTCGACCGACTCGACGTGGATTCGCATCGTGTCCGACCGCTCGGCGCCGTCGTCGTCGGTAACGGTCACGGTCGCGTTGTACGTGCCCGTCTCTCTGACCATATACTCAGTCTGGACGCAGTCGACACAGTCCGGGTCGGTGTAGTTCCCGTCGGGCGTCTCGATGCGCCACTCGTAGGACTCGATGCTCCCGTCGGGGTCCCGCGAACTGCCGGCGTCCAGTACGACGGTCGTGTTGACCACCACGTCCTGGTCCAGTCCCGCGTCCGCCAGCGGCGGTTCGTTCTCGGCGGCCGCCGTCGGGGCGACGACGCCGAGGACGCCGCCTGCGAGGACGACGTACGTCACCGTCAGGACGATCCCCCTGTGTACTCCCCCTATCATACGGTTGCCACGAAATGTGTTCCTGCTCTATTAAAAACCTTAGTGTTCGAACAGTATCGCGATGCAGGAAAGCCGGTGGCCAGCCGTCGCTGGTATCGCGTGCGTCGCGGCCGAATGTCGGTCGTCGCGGTCCGACACACCTTTGAGCGGACCGGTCTATCGGTCGGGCATGGTGCGAGTCGGTGCCCACGCCTCTATCGCGGGCGGCGTGTACAACGCGGTCGACGAACAGGTCGAGGTCGGGGGCAACTGCGGCCAGATATTCACGCACTCCCCGCAGGTGTGGCAGGACCCCTCTATCGGCGACGACGAGGCCGAACGGTTCCGCGAGGCGACCGCGACCGAGGCGATCGGCCCGTGGGTTATCCACTCGTCGTACCTGGTCAACCTCTGTACCCCCAAAGACGACCTCCGCGAGAAGTCGGTCGACGCGATGCAAAAGGAGGTCGACGCCGCCGCCAAACTGGACATCGAGTACGTCAACGTCCACCTGGGTGCACACACGGGCGCGGGCGTCGAGGGCGGACTCGACAACGCCGCCAGCGCGCTGGACGAACTGGACGTGCCCGACGGGGTCACGGTCCTGGTCGAGTCCGACGCGGGTTCGGGGACGAAACTCGGCAGCGAGTTCGAACACCTGGCGGCGGTGCTGGACCGTTCGAGCCAGGACCTGGAAGTCTGTCTCGACACCGCTCACATGTTCGCCGCCGGGTACGACCTCTCGACGCCCGAGGCCGTCGAGGAGACCGTCGGGGAGTTCGACGACGTGGTGGGGCTGGAGGAACTGGCGTGTCTCCACCTCAACGACTCCGAACACGAGTGTGGGACGAACAAGGACGAACACGCCCACGTCGGCGAGGGCCACATCGGCGAGGACGGCATGCACGCGGTCGTGAACCACGACGACCTCCGTGACCTGCCGTTCGTCCTGGAGACCCCGAACGAGGACGGCCGCGGGTTCGCCTGGAACGTCGAGAAAGTCAGAGAACTGCGGAGCGTGGACGAGTAACCGTCGGAGCGGACCTCTCGTGGCGGATTAGCTGACCGGTCGGTTCCGGACGGCGGCGCTCGGCAGGAGGGTTTTTGCCGCCGAGCGGTCTACAGCCGGTGTGCGCCAGTTCGACGCCGAGTATCTCGAAACCACACGTCGGGGAATGTGGGACGATTCGCGGGACGCACTCGCGGACCTGGGCCTGGGGAGTCGCGAGCGCGTCCTCGACGTGGGCTGTGGCACGGGCGAACTCACGCGGGTCCTGCGCGAGGAGAGCGACGCCGAGGTGGTCGGGGTCGATGTCGACCCCCGACTGCTGTCGGTCGCTCGCGGGGTGGCGCCGGTGCTCCGGGCGGACGCGACCGCGCTCCCGGTCCGGCGCGACGCCGTCGACCTGGTGGTCTGTCAGGCCCTCCTGATCAACCTGCCGGACCCGGTCTCGGCGCTCCGCGAGTTCCGCCGGGTCTCCCGGGACCTGGTCGCGGCGGTCGAACCGGACAACGGGGCCGTCGAGGTCGACTCGACGGTCCCGGCCGAGACGGACCTGGCCCGGCGGGCACGCCGGCGCTTTCTCGACGGCGTCGACACGGACGTGAGTCTGGGGAGCGCGGCCGCCGAGCTGTTCGATGCTGCCGGTCTCGGCGTGGTTTCGACGCGGCGGTACGACCACGAGCGGACGACCGAGCCACCCTACTCCGAGGCCGACGTCGAGGCGGCCCGCCGGAAGATCACTGGCGAGGGGCTGGCCGACGACCGGGAGACGATGCTGGCCGGCGACACCGACCGTCGCGAGTACGAACGGCTCCGCGAGCAGTGGCGCTCGATGGGCCGGGACATCGTCGACCAGATGGGCGACGGCGAGTACGAACGCCGCGAGACGGTCCCCTTCTACGTGACTGTCGGACGGGTCTGATACTGTCGGACACAAGCGAGTCGACACTCGATATGTCGTTTGGCGGTCCACGAGACGTCTCGATGGTGAACCACCGACGAGCGTATTCACGTACTTGTGTCCGATAGTATCAGTAGCCGCCTCCTTCGTCCTCTTCGTCGCCGTCTTCCCCGCCTTCGCCACCGTCATCTTCGTTTTCTTCGCCGGGTGAACGACAGCCGGCGAGCGCGGTCCCCCCCGCGAGGACGGCCCCGACACGGGCGAGCCAGGTTCGTCTGCTGGTACGCTCTGGCATACGCAACCCGTGGAGTGGTCCCAGCAAAATAGTTGGGTCACTGGTGAGATCGAACGGACGCCCGGTGGCGGTCATCGGCGACGACGGTCAGACGATGTCGCCACGCACCGTCGCGCCCTCCTGTGACGCGCGGTACTCGCGGACGACGTCGGCGGCCCGGTCGGCCTCGGACTCGTCGGCGCCGAGCATCTCCAGGGCCCCAGACAGCGTCGGGAAGACGTACTCGCCCTCGCGCAGTTTCTCGAAGGCCTCGTCGCTGCGCCGTCCCTCGACCCACAGGCAGGCCCCGCGGGGGTCGAGGACGTTCTCGTAGGTTTCCCGGGCGAGCGCGCCCTCCAGGCGCTGGGTGACGTTGTCCTCGAAACCCGCGTTGCACACTTCGAGGTGGACCGGTTCGTCGTCGGCCAGCAGGTGGGCCCCGAGACACTGTTCGGGCGCGGCGTAGCCGCCCGCGTTGGCCCGCAGGAACTCCGGGTGTTCGGCCGCCCAGTCGGCACGGACAGTCTTGCCGACGCCCTCGACGCCGTACTCGGCGCGGAACTCCTCGGTACGGTCGGCCTCGCCGTCCAGGAGGACGTCCTTGGTCAGGTAGACGTCGAGGCGTTCGACGGGGTCCAGTCCCAGCGCGACGTCGCCGTACACCCACACCTCCCGGACGGGCACGGGCATGCGCTCGCGCTCGACGGTGTCGACGAGGCGCTCGACGCGCTCGACCGCCTCGGACCGCGAGAGTTCGCTCATCGGCCGCGGGTAGCCGCCCGAGGCGGTTAACTCTTTCAGCGCGCGCCCGATTTCCATCGAAAAAAATCGCGCGTATACAGTTAAGAGGCTGGTTCCAGAACCCCCACGGGATGGAACTGCGGAAGCGCTTCGTGCTCCCGCTATTGGTTGTCGCGCTCGTGCTCTCGCTAACGACGGTGGTCGGATACACGCTGTACCGCGACGCCGTCGTCGATAGCCAGCGAGGCGACCTCGGGCGGACCAGCGAGTCGGTCGCTGCACAGCTCGACCTCTTTCTGGAGGAGAAACAGCAAACGGCCCGTCTGCAGGCCCAGGACGAAGCGCTTCGTGCACACGGGACCGACAGACAGGCGGCGGCGCTATCGTCGTTCGTTCGGTCGACGTCGTTCAGCGGGGCCTCTGTCATCGCGGCCAACGGGACGATGACCGCGATCAACTCCCAGGGACTGGACGACAGTCGCGGGCGGACGCTCGTCGGCCAGTCGTTCGGAAACCGGACGTACTTCCAGCGGTCGATGGCCGGCGAGAGCTACGTCAGCGACCCGGTCGAGGCCGACAGCGGCTTTCTCATCGTGACCGTGAGCACGCCCATCCGGGCGGACGGCGAGGTCATCGGCGTGTTCGCCGGCCGGGACGACGGTGTTCGGGCAAGGGCCGTCACCGACCGACGAGGGGAGACGAATGGTGGTGAACGCGACCGTCCCCTCGACCGGGTGGACCGTCTCCGCGACCACCACGGAGGGCGCGCTCGAATCGCGTCTGTGGACGGCGGCGCTCGTCCAGCTGGGGGTGTTCTCGCTCGTCGTTCTGGGACTCGTCGGCTTCGGGTGGTGGGTCTCGCGCGAGTACGTCGGCAACGTCGGGCGCCTCTCGGATGGCTTCGCCTCGCTCGCGGACGGTGACTACGGCACCCGCGTCGCCCTGTCGGGTGCCACCGAGTGGGACCACCTCGAAACCAGCTTCAACGAGTTGAGCGAGACGCTCGCCCGGCGACGCACCGAAGTGACGGTGCTCAACCGCGTGTTACGCCACAACCTCCGCAACGCGATGACCGTCGTCGTCGGCAGCGCGGACCGTATCGCGGCCACGACCGACGACGACGACATCGCCGACGACGCCGCCAGGATCCACAGACGTGGTGAATCCCTCCTCGCGCTGGCCGACCACGCCCGCGCCATCGAGTCGTCGCTGGGGAGACGTGACGAGGACGTCGCGGTCCGCCGGGTCGACGCACTCGTCGAGGAAGTCGCGACCGTCCTCGCCGACGAGTTCCCCCAGGCGACGGTCACGTCGGATGTCGGCGCGGCTGCCGACACACGGGTTCCCAGCGGCGACCTCCTCGTGGTCGTCCTCGACGAACTCGGCCGCAACGGCATCCTCCACGACGACACCGACGACCCCCGCGTCGACTTCACCGCCAGTGCCAGCGCGGACACTGTCACGCTCGCGGTCAGTGACGACGGTCCCGGCCTTCCGCCGATAGAGCGACGGGTCCTCACCGAACCGTTCGTCGAGACGCCCACCCAGCACGGCTCCGGCCTGGGACTGTGGCTGGTCACTTGGTTGATCGCCCGCGTCGACGGTGAGATCGACGTGACCGCCGCCGCCGGCACTCGTGTTCGCGTCACGGTCCCGCGGGTCACGGGTGACCCGGACGCCGGGGATAGCCGCGATCCGCCCCCGACTGACTCCGCCATCCAGTCCGCCGACGGGGCGTCGGCTGACAACCAGTCACGAGACGAGTGACCGCCTGATACGGTCGTGCGTAATTCTTTTTGTGTCCACGTAACAGACGACTGTCCCCGTGGTCCGAAACGCCGATCCGAACCGACACTGCAGAAATTAGGTACGCACGACCGTATGACTGGCTGCACCCGTCGCGAAGAGAGCCGCTCGGTCGGGAACGAAACGCTCACCCGCGTGCGGTCAGTACGACGGGGCGATGGACTGTGACAAGTGCGGCGACGCGGCCGTGATGTACGCCGCCTACTCGGGGTTGCACCTCTGTGAGTCACACTTCTGCCGGTCGGTCGAGAAGCGCGTCCGGAGCAGGGTCCGGTCCGACGCGCTCGTCGCCGACGACGCCACGCCAGACGACTCCGAGACGTGGGTCGTCGGGCTCTCGGGCGGGAAGGATTCGGTGGTGCTCACGCAGGTCCTCCACGACACGTTCGACCGCGACCCCCGTATCGAGCTGGTGGCGCTGTCGATCCACGAGGGCATCGAGGGGTACCGCGACGAGTCGCTGGCCGCCTGCGAGACGCTGACCGACGATCTCGGGATCGACCACGAGGTCGTCGCCTACGCCGAGGAGTTTGACGTCCGAATGGACGACGTCGTCGAGGACGACCCCGAGAACATGGCTCCCTGTGCCTACTGTGGGGTGTTCCGCCGCGACGTCCTCGAACGGTACGCCGCGGACCTGGGCGCCGACAAACTGCTGACCGGCCACAACCTGGACGACGAGGCCCAGACGGCGCTGATGAACCTCTTCGAAGGCGACCTCGGGCAGATGGCCAACCACTTCGACGCGTCCCTGGGGCCGTTCGAACCCACCGGCGAGGGCCCGACCGAGCGGGCCCGTCGCTCCCAGACTCACCACGTCCCGCGGGCCAAACCTCTGCGTGACGTCCCCGAGAAGGAGGTCGCGCTGTACGCCCACCTCCGGGACCTGCCGGCCCACATCACCGAGTGTCCCCACGCCGAGGAAGCCTACCGCGGGGAGATCCAGGAACTGCTCCTCGACATGGAGGAGCGCCACCCCGGGACGCGCCACTCTATCATGGCCGGCTACGAAAAACTCGCGGCGCTCGCGGCCGACGCGTTCGGCGGCGAGGAACACGTCGAGTACGGCGAGTGTCCGACGTGTGGTGCGCCGACCGCGCGGGACGTCTGTCGGACGTGTGACCTGCTGGACGCGCTCGGCGCGGAGGCCTGACCTGGTCGGTTTCGGCTGTGTCGTCTCGGCGCGTCCCTGTCCGGGTAGCACCGAGCAGTCACTGTGCGGGTAGAAAACGGAGGATGTCGACCGGTCTCGTCGGGTGAGACGTCAGTCGGGTCGGATGACGTCGAGCCCGTTGTTTTTCTCCAGGTTGTCGCGGCCGCCGTCGGTGTGGCCGTAGCCGCTCGAGCCACCCCGGGAGCTCTGGTCGGCGGCGAACTCGTCTTCGAGGTTCTGGCTCGCGTCGAACGAGGTTTCGTCGACGTCCGACAGCGCCTGGCGGGACTTGTCGGCCTGCTTCTGGGTCGTCGGACCGAGGACCTGCGCGGACTTGACGCCGGTCATGATGGCCATGACCCGCACCTTGCCCTTGTAGTCGTCCTGGATGCGCGCGCCCCAGATGACGTTGGCGCTCGCGTCGAGTCGCTCGGTGATGTTCTGGGCGATCCCCTCGGCCTCCTTCAGCGCGAGGTCGGGGCCGCCGGTGATGTGGACCAGGCCGCCCGTGGCGCCGCGGTAGTCGACGTCCAGGAGCGGGTGGTTCATCGCGTCCTTGACGACCTCCTCTGTCTTGTTCTTGTCCTGGGTCTCGCCGACGAGCATCACTGCGACGCCGCCCTGGTTCATGATGGCGGTCATGTCGGCGTAGTCCAGGTTGATCAGCGACGGCTGGGTGATCGTCTCGGAGATACCCTTGACCGTCTCCGCGATGATCTGGTCCATCACGGAGAAGGCCTTGCCGATGGGCAGGTTGGGCACGTAGTCCAGCAGTCGGTTGTTGTCCAGCACGATGATCGAGTCGGCCTCGCTCCGGAGACTCTCGAGGCCTTCCTCGGCCTTGACCGTCCGGGCCCGCTCGACGTTGAACGGCGTCGACACCATGCCGACGACGATCGCGCCCTGGTCTTTGGCGATCTTCGAGACGACCGGCGCGGCGCCGGTCCCGGTGCCGCCGCCCATCCCGGCGGTCACGAACACCAGGTCCGCGTCGCCGAGGACCTCCTCGATCGTCCCCTGGGCCATCTCGGTGGCGCGCTTGCCCATCTCCGGGTCGCCACCGGCGCCCAGCCCGTTGGTGAGGGATTTGCCGACGAGGATCTTCGTGTCGGCCTCGATCATCTGCAGGTGCTGTTTGTCGGTGTTGACCGCGATGGTGTCGGCACCGTCGACGCCGATGTTGTACAGCCGGTTGACGGTGTTGTTACCGGCACCACCACAGCCGACGATGACGATCCGGGGTTCGCCGAACCCGTCACCGTCGGTGTCGACGTCCTGCATCTTCTGTTGCTCTTCCTCGTCGCGCTGCAGCGCTTCCTGGACGATGTCCTGCATCGGTCAGGCCCTCTTCCAGTTGCGCCGGTCGCGTTTTTCGGACGGCCGCTCGGCGGTCCCGTCCTGTTCGTTCAGTTTCTCGCGGACGGCCGCACGGATGGCCTCGCTCCGGTTGGGGTACTCCCCAGTCTCGACCATTCGTTCGACCTCTTCGATCTGCTGTTTCGGAATCCGTAGTGTCACACGCTCCATGTTTTGTGTTCCCTGTTGGGTAAGACGGCGTCGGCGGACCGCTCCGCACCCGTCTTACACGGTCGGACCGGACTGCAGTGCGCCGTTTTCGACCGACAGCGCGGGTGTCACCGCCGCGCGCCACGCCGTGTAAGACGACCGTCTTACGCAAGCATTACAACAGAGCATGGTAACATAAAGGTTACGGCGAGTGTATGACATCGGGGTGTTTACCGACGTATACGCTTTCTGTGCAGTGTTTTCGGCGTCTTATGCCTGGTCGAGGACGTCGCCAGCAGGGGTCTGTGTGCCACAGCCGGGGCAGTGGAGCCAGTCAGACTGGAGTTCGTCCCCGCACTCACAGAACACACGCTGGTTCGCCTTCTCACCGCAGTTCGGACAGTAAACGTGGTCAGGAGCGACGCTTTCGCCACATTTCGTGCATGTCTTACGTTCCCCCTCAGCGGTGTTTTCATCGTCCACCCCGTCCGTCTTACGGCCGGGGTCGGCGCTTGACACGTCCGCCGCGGGCGCGTGTGACGCGTCCGCCTCGATCGCCCCGTTCGTGGCTGCGTCGCTGTCGAGCGTGATGTTTACGTTCACGTCCTGGGGCCGATTCGGTGTAAACGCGTCGTCGAGCCGGTCGGCGATGATGTCGTCGACGCGCTCGGCGATCAGCGCGTCGATAGAATCACTCTCGACAGTCTCGGTGGTCGTTTCGGTCCCGTTTTCGTCGAGATACTCGCGCAGTGCCTCCCGCATGACCTCGCTCTTGGAGGCGTCGAACTCCTCGAGCTGGCGGATGAGGTCGTCGTCAGCGCGGAAGGTGATCTTGCTCATACGGGTCGTCTTACACATCGTCGGCGGGGTATTTGAATCTTCCCGCAGTGTCTGACGCCTGTCTGTCGCGGGGCAGACGACCGGGAATGACAACGGTTAAGTCCGACACAGCGGCTATGTCGTCGTACGCCCGCCCTTAGCTCAGACTGGTAGAGCAGTCGACTGTAGATCGACTTGTCCCCCGTTCAAATCGGGGAGGGCGGATGAACGGCGTGAACCGGCCGAGCCGATTTGAGCCAGTCAGTCACAGCCCGCGCAGCGTAGCGAGCAGGACTGTCTGACGCTGTTCAAATCGGGGAGGGCGGATGAACGGTGTGAACCGGCCGAGCCGATTCGAACACGCCAGTCACAGCCCCGGAACGGCGCGAAGCGCCACACGCCCGGAACGTCTGGCATCTGTTCAAATCGGGGAGGGCGGACTGTTCCTGTGAACGCCAGTGAGCAGTACACCGTCCTGCTCCGCGGGGTCGGACCCGGAGGGTCCATCCGTCTGCCGGCAAGCTGTCGGACTCACGTGTCGGACAGCGATTTCCGCATGGCGACAGCCGACTCGGGACACAGGTCCGTGAACTCGGAGGTCGCGCGGATACGTTCGGGCGCGTCGGTCCGCTCGACCGTCTCGTACCCGCGGGCAGCGAAAAACTCCCCAGCGGTGGTCGTGAGGAGATAGAGCGTTTCGACGCCCGCCGTCCGGGCCTCCGTTTCGAGTGCCGAACAGAGTGCGGTCCCGTATCCGTCGCCCCGTACCGACGCTTCGACGACGACCGACCGGAGCAGTCCGTCGCGGCCGTACACTTCGATGCCACCGACGCCGACCGGCTCGTCCCCGGCGTAGCCCACGTAGAAACAGTCCGGTTTCGACCGAACGTCCTCGGCCGGGAGGTCGTTTCCCACCAGCCGTCGTTCGACGTACGCGAGCGCGTCGTCGTCGGCCGGCCCGAGTGTGACCGTCGGGGTGTCCATCTCGGACCGTCGTACCGCCGGGTCGGTATTGAAACCCCTGGCTGTCGACGGGGGCCGTAACCCCCTCCTGCGGGGGCATACCACCCGGCTAGAGGACTCGCACGAGACTGACGCCGAGTCCGACGACGAGCCCACCGAGCAGGAACCGAAACCCGGCCGCCGCGAGTCCGACGCCGTTGACCAGTCCGAGGACACCGAGCGCGACGAACAGCCCGCCGACGGCCAGGTGGAGACCCAGCACCAGCTTCGCTTTCCCGTCCATGCCGAAACCAGGGCCGGCACGACCAAAAACCCGTCACCTGCCCCGCCGAGCGACCCTCCCTCCCGCGGGACTTCCGATAAATATACGAACACAGATATAATTCTGTGCTGTCCTGTCCACTCGGCTATGAATAGTCGGCGCTGGTCGACAGATGCCGGG
>PXQN01000038.1:54430-81471 GCA_003021305.1 Halobacteriales archaeon QH_10_67_22
GATCGACGGAGAGAGGCCGATTCACGCGGTGTAAACTATCCTGGCGCTTTTTAGTAGGAGCGGTCCATGTGCTGGTGTGGTCACGATGGGTGTCTTGGACAGAGCGAAACGCGCGTCAGGGCTGTCGTCGCCCGAGACGTTACCGTACATGTGTCTGAAGTGTGAGACACAGTTCGACGTCCAGTATCACGCCTGCCCCGTCTGTGGGACGTACGACATCCGACGGTCGAAATGGGTGACGGAGTAGCCGAGCGGTCCGTCGGTCGTGGCTGCGGACCGAGCCGGACCGTCGCCGATCTCCTGACAGCCACGGCCTGCCCGAAGCCACAATGCGTGTCGCCCCCTTGCCCTCGTGACCCGCGGGCCGACCTGCGGCCCGTCTTCACGCGCGGTGTCTCACCGCGCATTTTTTTGGCCCATGCTCGTGCTCGGACGCGCCCGCCAGCGGGCCATTCAAGTGCATCTCCTGCCATCCTGCGGACGTGGCAGTTTCGTTCGACCTGTTCGGGACGCTCGTGACTGTCGACCGGTCGACCGAGCCAGCGACAGCGGTGGGCTCCGCGCTCGCCGACCGCGGCGTCACGGTGCCCGACGGGTTCGAGCGTGCCTATCGAACCCCGCACCACGACGACGCACCGACCGCCGAGCGACCCCTCGCCGAACACGTCCGTGCGGCGCTGGCCAGTTGCGGTGTCGACGCGCCCGCGGGGACCGTCGCGGACGCGGTACTGGCGGCGTTCACCGACGGGACGGCAGTCCGGACTCGCGACGGTGCACAGGAGGCCCTCGCAGTGGCGGCCGCCCGTGGCCCGGTCGGCGTCTGCTCGAACTGTCGCGTGCGCGGGCTCGTCGCGTGGGCGCTCCGGGAGTCGGCCCTCGCCCCGTCGGTGTTCGAGACGGTCGTCGCCAGCGTCGACTGCGGGTGGCGCAAGCCCGACCGGCGAGCGTTCGCGGCCGTCGCCGACGGACTCGGCGTCGGGGTCGCTGACCTGGTCCACGTCGGCGACGACCCCGCGACCGACGGCGGCGTGACCGACGCGGGGGGGACCTTCGTCCACGTCGGTCCGGACTCGTCGGCGCCGCTCCCGGAGCGCCTGGAGGGTCACGCGTGGGACTGACCACGCTGGCCGTCGGCGTCGCCGCCGTCCTCGACGGGGCCGTCGGCGAACCGCCTCGGCGAGTCCATCCGGTCGCGTGGTTCGGACGGGTCGTCGGGGCCGTCGACCGCGAGTGGGGCCGACCGCGACTGGTCGGGTTCGTCGCCGCGCTGTGTCTCCCGCTGGTCGCGGCCGGCGTGACCGGTGGGGTGGTTCTGGCCGCGGCACTCGTCCGGCCGACCGTCGGCGCCGTCACAGCGGGCGTCGTCCTGTTCGTGACGACGAGTCTGCGGCGACTGCTGGTCGTCGGGCGCCGCGTGACCGGAGCGAGCGAGACGGACCTCGACGGGGCCCGCGCGGAGTTGCGCGCACTCGCTGGGCGGGACGCGTCGACGCTGTCGCCCGGCGAGGTGCGCAGCGCCGTCGTCGAGAGCCTCGCCGAGAACCTCGCCGACGGCCTCGTCGCCCCACTGCTCGGATTCGCCGTCGGCGGGGCCGTGGGTCTTCGCCTGTCGGGGCTCGTGGCGGGCGTGGGCTCCAGTGTTGTCACGCTATCCGCGCTCGCTCCGTCGCCAGTGCTGTCGCTCGCGCTCGCGAGCGCAGGTGCGTCGTGGGTCAAAGCGGTCAACACGATGGACTCCATGCTGGGCTATCGCTCGAAGCCGGTCGGCTGGGGGCCGGCGCGCCTCGACGACGCTGTCGTGTGGGTCCCGGCCCGTGTCACGGCCATGCTTCTGGCCGTCGTCTCGCTCGCACCGAGCGCGCTCGTCGCGGCCCGCGAGTGGCTCGGTGGTGTCCCCTCGCCGAACTCGGGGTGGCCGATGGGCACGCTCGCGGCGGCCCTGGGCGTCCGCCTGGTGAAACCCGGCGTCTACACGCTGGGCGACGGGTCGTTGCCGACGGTCGCCGACGCCGAGCGCGCCCGCCGCCGGGTGGCCGCGGCGGGCGGCCTCGCGTACCTGCTGGCGGGGGTGGTCGCGTGGGGCTGACCGCAGTCGCGGCCGTCCGCGGGGCGCTCGGCTTTCTCTCGCGACTCCCCGTCGGCCGCGACGAGCGCGCCTGGGAGGCGTTTCGCACGGCGCCCTGGACGCTCCCGGTCGCCGGCTACGTCCTGGGTGCGCTCCTGGCGCTCGTCGTCGCGCTCGCCGTCGCCGCCCCGGTTCCCCCGCCGACGGTCGCGCTCGTGGTCGTCGTCGCGGTCGTCGCGCTGACGGGGATCAACCACGCCGACGGGGTGGCCGACCTGGGCGACGCGGTCGTCGTCCACGGCGGCGCTGAACATCGACGCGAGGTGATGGGCGACACCGTCACCGGCGTCGGCGGGACGCTCGCGCTGGTCGTCGTCGTCGCGGGACTGGCGCTCGCGGGGCTGGGTTTCGCGACGCTACCCGTCGCGGCCGCGGCCGGGCTCGTCCTCGTGAGCGAGGTCGCCGCCAAACTCGCGATGGCGGTGCTCGTGACGCTGGGCTCGCCGGCCCACGAGGGCTTCGGCGCGGCCGTCGCCGGTGACCTCGGCGAGCGTGATCTCGTCGTCCCGGTCGCGCTCTGTCTGCCCGTCCTCGTCGTCCCGGTCGTCGGGGGCGTCGTCGCGGCGGCGACGCTCGCGGGCGCGCTCCTCGCGGCGGTCGCCGTCCTGTGGTGGGCGCGCCGGAACCTGGGCGGTGTCACCGGCGACGTGTTCGGCGCGGGAAACGAACTCGCACGCGTGGCCGCGCTCCACGCCGGACTGGTCGCCTGGGAACTCGCGGGCCGGCCACTCGGCCGCGGCGTGACCAGTCGTCTCCTGGAGGTGGCCGCGTGGACGCCCTGGTGATGTGTGGGGGCCGCGGGACGCGCCTCGACGCCGACCGCGAGAAACCCCTCGTCCGCGTCGGCGGTCGTCCAATGGTCGACCGAGTCGTCGAGGCGCTCTCTGCCTGTGGCGTGGACGGTACCTACGCCGTCGTCTCGTCACACACACCCGAAACGGCCGCCCATCTCGACGGGACCGTCCCGATCGTCGAGACGCCGGGCGAGGGGTACGTCGCCGACCTCCGGACCGCCCTCGCCGACGACCGGGTCGACCGGCCGACGCTGACCGTCGCCGCGGACCTGCCGCTGCTGTCGGGGGCAGTCGTAGACCGGGTGTGTGATGCCCACGAGGGCGGGTCGCTCACCGTGGCAGTCCCGGTCGAGCGAAAGCGAGCCCTCGGCGTCAGCCGCGACACGACGTTCGAACGCGACGGGCGGGAACTCGCCCCGACTGGCGTCAACGTCGTCGGCGACGACGCCGAGACGACGCTGGTCGTCGACGACGAGCGCCTGGCGGTCAACGTCAACCGCCCGGGCGACGTCGCGGTGGCCGAACGACTGCTGGCGTCGTTCGAGTCCGAGTGACGCCCCGACACCCCAGGCTTGTGCGCCTGTCGGGACAACGGCGTCTATACGGTCGTGCGTACGTCGTTTCTTCCCACGAAACGGAAGACAGTCTCCGTAATCAGACACGCCACTCCGCACCGACACTGCGGAAAGTGGGTACGCACGGCCGTATGAGACCGGGAACCGAACGGCATTTGCCGACCGACCCGTTGGTTTCCGGTATGACAGCGACGGTCGTCGCGGAGGGGGTGCGCCGCGTCTACGGCGAGACGGTCGCCTTGGACGGCGTCTCCCTCGCGGTCGAGGCGGGGGAGGTGTTCGCACTGGTCGGACCGAACGGCGCCGGGAAGACGACGCTGGTTCGTGCCCTCCTGGGCACGACCGACGCCGAAGGGTCGGTCGAACTGTTCGGGCGCGACCCGCGTGCGGTCGACCCCGAGCGCGTGGGACTGCTCCCCCAGTCGTTCGACCCGCCGGAGCGACTGAGCGCCCGGGAACTGCTGGACTACTACGGCGGTCTCTACGACGAGGCCCGCGCGACCGACGCCGTCCTCGCGGACGTGGGCCTGGCCGACGACGCCGACACCTGGTACGAGACCCTCTCGGGCGGGCAACAGCGCCGGGTCTGTGTGGGGACGGCGCTGGTCAACGACCCCGACCTGCTCGTCCTCGACGAACCGACGACCGGCATCGACCCCCGGGGACGGCGGGCGCTGTGGCGGCTGGTCGAGGACCTGGCCGCCGCCGGCACGACCGTCCTCCTGACGACTCACGACATGGACGAGGCCCACCGGCTGGCCGACCGGGTCGGCCTGCTCGCCGACGGACGCCTCGCCGCGGTCGACGACCCCGACGTGCTCGTCGCCGAGTACGGCGGCCGAAGCCGGCTGGTCGTCGAGGCCGACGCCGACTCCGACGCACTCGACATCGGGTACCGGACCGAACGGTCCGGCGACGCGCTCGTCGTCCACGATGTCCCGCCGGCCGAGATCGGTGCGATCGTCGACGCCCTCGACAGGGCCATGATTTCGTTCGACTCGTTGACCTGGACGGAACCGGACCTGGAGGACGTCTACCTCGAACTGACGGGCGAGAGCGGCCCGGCCGGGTCGAGGAGTGCTCCGGCGGGCGTCGCGGGCGACCGGGCGACCACGGATCCCGCGGAGCCGGGCGATGGAGGCCGGCGATGAGTCGGACGCGTCGGCTCCGGGCGGCCGTTCGGGCCGACTGGCACTCGTTTCTGCGGCGACGGACGGCCGTCTTTTTCACCTTCTTTTTCCCGCTGATCATCGTCGTCATCTTCGGTGTGCTGGTCCAGACCGAGCCCACCGGCGGGGGGCTGTTCGCCGAACCACCGGCCTACTACGTGCCGGGCTATCTCGCGGTGGTGGTCCTGTTCACGCCGCTGTCGCGGGTCGGAAGCGAGGTAGCGCGCCACCGCGACGGCAACCGTTTCGAGAAACTGGCGACGACGCCCCTCTCCCGGGCCGAGTGGCTGCTCGCCCAGACGCTGGTCAACGTCGTCGTCATCGGGCTGGCCGCCATGTTCTTGCTCGGACTGGTCGTCGCGCTGACCGGGGCGGTACTGTCGCTGTCGGTCGCGACAGTCCTGTTGCTCGGTGTCTACGTCGCCGTCGCGGTCGCGCTGTTCTGTGGACTCGGCGCGGTCATCGGTGCCTCGGCGGACAGCCAAGACGGTGTCATCGCCGCGAGTAACGCCATCGCACTGCCGTTGCTCTTTCTCTCGGACACGTTCGTCCCGCTGGACATGCTCCCGGCGTGGTTCCGCCCGGCGGTCGCGCTGTCGCCGCTGACCTACTTCTCGCGCGGGGTGCGGGCGGCGACCGCCGACGCCGGCGTCGGATCGGGCCTGGACACGCTGCTGGTTCTCGCCGCGCTCGCGGGCGTCTTTCTCGCAGTCGGCGCGTGGTCGCTCCCCCGGACGGACTGACCGACGGGGAGTGACAACGATTATAATAGATGCTCGATCTAGAGTGGATATGAACGGGGGGCGTACGGGTCAGCGGGGGTTCGACGTGGCTGCCCGTCAGGGTGACTGATGACCGACCGCCTGACCCGACGGGGCGTTCTCGGGGCAGCCGCCGGACTGGTCGCGGTCGGAACGGGCACCACTGTGACCGCCACCCGGTCGACGGTCGACCCGGGGTCGGCCGCGGATCCCGACACGTGGCCGACGTTCGGACTGGACGCGGCAAACACGGGATACGCACCGGACCGTGCGGCGCCGGTCGCGGGGGCCGTCGAGGCCTGGGAGCACGAACCGACCGACGAGGACTACTGGATAAGCGGCTCGCCGGTTGTCGCCGACGGGACGGTGTACTTCGGCAACCTAGACGGCGTGTACGCCGTCGACGCGAGCGACGGGTCCCGAGAGTGGACCGTCGATTTCGGGCAGACCGCCGTGACGCCGGCCGTCGCCGACGGGCGCGTCTACGTCGGGGCCTCGGAGACGCTGTACGCGCTCGACGCGGCCGACGGGACCGAGCAGTGGTCGCTGTCGAGCGAGGACGAGCGCGTGTTCGACACGCCGCCGACAGTGTGGTCGTACACGGTCTACGCCGGCAACCACGACGGTCGGCTCTACGCCGTCGCGACGGACGGCACCGAGCGCTGGACCTACGACACCGGCGGCCTCGTCCAGGCGGCGCCCGCCGTGGCCGACGGCACCGTCTACGTCGCGAGCAACAGCGGGCTCGTGGCGGCAGTGGGCGCGGTCGACGGGCCCGAACTGTGGACGTTCGAGGCCGACGCGTCGGTGCTCTCGGCGCCGACGGTCGTCGACGGGACCGTGTACGTCGGCGCGGACGACGACACACTGCGCGCACTCGACGCGGAAACCGGCGAGCAACAGTGGGCCGCCAGCGTCTCGGACGGGATCCGGACGTCGCCGGTCGTCGCCGACGACACCGTCTACGCCACGACGACTGCCGGTCGGGTCCACGCCTACGACGTGAGTGACGGGACCGAACAGTGGCTGACGACGGTCACGAGCGACGACGGGAGTTCGGGAGCGGCCGGGCTGTCCGTCTCGCCGGTCGCCGTCGGCGACCGCCTGTACGTGCCGACGGCCGGACGCGAGGTCAAGGCCCTGCGGACCGCCGACGGCTCGGTCGCCTGGACCTACGTCCTACCGGACGCCCCCTCGACGACGATGGCCGTCGCCGACGGGCGCCTCTACGTCGGGACCCAGGCCAACACACTCCACGCGCTCGAAGCCGACCCCGACGCCACACCTGTCGACATCGGAACGGGCACGACTGCCGAACCGACGGCGACCGAGGAGGCCGAACTGACCACCCGGTCTGCAACGACCACCGGGCCGGGCGACGGAACTCCGACCGATACCCCGCCGGAGGCCTCCCCGACCACGAGTGGGACGAACGCGAGCGCGCCGACGAGTAGCGCCGTGCCGACGGCGGCCGCCCGGGAGTCGGGCGGTGGCGACCCAGACGGGCGGGACCTCCCGGTCGAGCCCGCGACACTCGCGCTCGGTACTGTCGGGGTCGGCGGGCTGGGTGCGGGCTACCTGTGGGTCCGCCGGGGCGGTGACGGCGACTCGCCAGAGACGACGAACAACCAGGAACTGACCGGAACGGACGCCGCGGAGCGACAGGAGGCCGGCGACGAACAAACGGCGGTCAGTGACGGCCGCCAGGAAAGCGGTCAGGAGCGCCAGGAGAGCGGTGAAGAACACGGAGGGGCTAGCGAGGGGCGACAGGCGACTGGCGAGGGGCGACAAAACAGTGGCGACGAACGAGCGGAGACCAGTGACGAACAGGGAGCGATCAGCGACGAGCGACAGGAGAGTGGTGACGAGGAACGGGGGGCTAATGAGAGACACGCAGGGGACAGCGACGAGCAGGCAGAGGCCGGCGAGGGGCGACGAGAGAGCGGTGACGGGTCGGACGGGGACGACGAGGGCTCGGACGAATCGAGCGACAATCCCTGGTTGGACAGGCTCATCGAAGCGGAGACCGTCGACAAACCCGACCGCGTGTCGGGTGGGGCCGACGAGGTCCCGACATCGGGCGGAAGCGACTATCTCTCGGACGAGGGTGACCGCAGGCAGGCCGACGCGGACACTGGTGGGTCCGTGGACGTGACCGGCCACGCGGACTCGTGGATCCGGGCCGACTGGGACGTGCCCGTGGTTGTGCCACACGAGTCGCGGGCGGCGGTCGACTACGCGGACATCGAGCAACTGGATCTGGTCGGGAGCGGGGAGCGAAGCGACGTGTACCGGGTCCGTGCCGAGACGGACTCGGGGGCGCGGACCCTCGCGCTCAAGAAACCGCGCATCGAGGGCGGTTCCGACTCGGCGCTGGTGGCGAACGTCCAGTCTGAGGCCGAGACGTGGGCGGCGCTGGACGACCACCGGAACGTCGTCGACGTGGTCGACTGGGGGACCGAACCGGAGCCGTGGATCCTCATGGAGTACATGGACGGTGGCCACCTCGGCCAGCGGGCAGGGACGTTCCAGTTCGACCACGCGGTCTGGACGGCCGTCTCGACCGTCCACGCGGTCCGCCACGCACACCGCCAGGGGGTCGTCCATCTGGATCTCAAGCCCACGAACGTCCTCTTCCGTGTAGTCGAGGACGCCTGGGACGTGCCCAAGGTCGCCGACTGGGGGCTGTCGTGGCGGCTCCTCACCCATTCGGGGACAGTCGAGGGGTTCTCGCCGGACTACGCCGCGCCCGAACAGGTCGACGACAGCTTCGGCGACCCGGACGACCGGACCGACATCTACCAGCTCGGGGCCCTCTGTTACACGTTGTTTACTGGCCAGGCACCGTTCGAGGGACCTCCGGCCGACGTCGTCCAGAGCGTCGTCGAGGGTCGGCCGACGCCCCCCAGCGAGGTCGCGGACCTGCCAGAGGCCGTCGACGACATCGTCATGACCGCCATGGCCAAAGACAGGAGTGACCGCTACGAGTCCGTCCTGTACCTGCGCGACGACCTCCGGGCGCTCGTCGACGACTGACCGTCTGCTGTCGGGCTACTGTCGATCGTCGGTCTGGGGTCCGTCTGCCGACGGCGGGCGCCCGTCGCCCGATCCAGGCGGTCCGTCTGCTGGTCCCGCGTCCGGGTCGCCCGTCCCGTCGACCACCTCCCCGGGACCCGCAGTCCCGACGCCGTCTCCGCGCTCGTCGTCACCGTCGTCGGGTTCCCTGGTGTCGGCGCCGTCCTTCGAGTCGGGCGGTCCCTCGTGGAGTTCGATAGTGACGATACCCTCGCCAGCGGTGTACTCGTAGAGTACCCACTTGGGGAGACTGAGGACGCCGCTCATCTTGCGGACCCGGACCTGTTTCAGCAGCGACCCCTCGACGAGGTCGTCGTCGAGTCGCATCTCGACGATACCGTCGACCATGTAGTCGAGGTCGTGGGGAAAGCCCTCGCCGTCGTTGGAGACGGTGGCGCTGGCGTAGACGGGGACGAACCGGCTCTTGCAGACCCCGGCACGGAGGTCTTTGACGAACTGGTAGGACCGGACCGGCTGGAGCAGCGAGCCGAACTCGTTGAGCGAGTCCAGCACGACGACTCCCCAGTCTTGCATGTCGCGACGTTCGAGCGCGTCGTCGATCCGGCTCCCGAGTTCGCTGACGTCCGACGGGTCCCGGACCCGGGTCGTCGCTTCCTCGCAAAAGCCCGAGAGGTGGCTGTTCCAGTCGTTGAGCCGCTCGTACATCCGCTCGCGGTCGTCCATCCGGTAGGTGAACGCGTCGACGAATCCCAGCTGGCCGGATTCCAGGTAGGGGAGGACGTTCCAGTCCAGCGTGACGAACTCCTGGACGACCGACACCGGCGGCTCCAGGAAGGAGACGACGACGGCCGGTTCACCCCGCTCCAGCGCCCGCCAGACGAGTTCCGCCTGGATCGCCTCGGTCCGCGTGCCCGCCAGGTCGGTCAGCATCACGAAGGAGTTGCGCGGGATCCCCTGGGGGAGGCTGTCGTCGATAGGGGCGACGCCCGTCGGGGTCCGCCTGAACCCGTGGTACTCGGTGAACACCTTCTCGGACTTCTCGATGGCGTCCCGGCACCGCTCCGAACAGAAGCGGTAGGTGTCCCCGTCGTGGACGAGTTCGACGCCGCCCGACACAAGCGGCAACCGACAGTAGTCACACCGCCGGCGCTGTTCGCCGTCCGTCCCGTCGTCGCTCGCCACGGCGTCGGTCGACGCTCCGGCCTTATCGTCTGCCATGTCACTACGTACCACGGGCTGGGGGAAAACACTGCTGGGCGCGTGTGCAGGCGAAGGGGCGGCACGCCGGCGTGCGCGGGACAGTCGTGACGGCCGGCGTCAGTGTATCGCGTCCGTCGAGGTGAGCGGTTAGCGTCCGGGGAGCAGTCCTCGCCACGCGGGCCCGGCGGCCACGAGGAGCAGCGCCTCGTGACCGCGCGGGTCCCAGCCGTAGACGTGGTTGAGCAGGACGTAGGTGACGATCCCCAGAAACAGGCTGAGCGACCACGCGGCTGCGGCGACTCTGCCGACGCGGGCGTGGACCGTTTCGCGCAGTTCCGCCGGCGAGTGTGTCAGCCCGAGGACGACGGCGTGGAGGACGACCGGCACCGACACCGCCGACAGGAGGATGTGGACGGCGAGCATCGCCAGGTAGGCGTACAGGACGGCCCCGCTGGCGTTGATCGACTTCTCGAAGCCGCCGCCGACTTTGAGGAGGTACATCGCAAGGAACACGAGGATGAGCACGAAGGCGGTGAGCATGGCCCCGCGGTGACGACGGACCTGGTCGTGTTTGATGAACCAGACGCCCGCGAGGATCGCGGCCAGCGCGAGCGTGTTCACCACTGCGATCGCGTCGCCCAGCAGGATCACCAGTTCGTCGTTGATCGACGGGAACGGCGCGTATGGGGTGAACGCGCCCAGCACCAGCACGTACCCCAGGACCGACAGGACGGCAGTCACGCGCCGCGGGTTCGACCGGGCCCGTGCCTGCAACGAGTCGGCGACTGCCATAGCCGTACTCTGGACGCCGTCGACATACAGGCTTCGGAATCCACGGACGGGCGCGGCTCCGGACCGCCCTCGTGCAGTCGGTCGATCTCACCGGAAACGTGAAGCGGCGGGCGACCGAACGTTGGGGTATGAGTGCGGAGCAAGAGCAAGACGGCCGCCAGATCCGGTGTCTCGTCGCGAAGGTCGGTCTCGACGGTCACGACCGTGGCGCACACGTCATCGCGCGGGCGTTTCGCGACGCCGGTTTCGAGGTGGTCTACTCGGGCCTGCATCGCTCGCCCGAGGAAGTCGTCCAGGCGGCCGTCCAGGAGGACGTCGACGTCCTCGGCATCTCGATCCTCTCGGGGGCACACAACACGCTCGTCCCCAAGATCATGGACGGGCTCAGGGAGTACGACGCCTTCGAGGACACACTCGTCCTCGTCGGGGGGATCATCCCGGACGACGACAAGGACACGCTCAAATCAGCGGGTGTCGCCGAGATCTTCGGTCCCGGCGCTTCGATGGACGAGATGATCGAGTACGTGCGCGCACACGCCCCCGAGCGACGATGACCGACCCCGACGAGGACGCCAGCGACCCCGACACCACGGGGACCGGGAACTCCGGAGCGGAGGCCCGTGAGGGGGACGCGGCCGGGGTCGGGCGGTCCGAGGACACCGCTGCCGAGGTCGACCGACTCGTCGAGGGTGTCCGTGCGGGCAAACACCGTGCGCTCGCCCGCTCGATCACGAAGATAGAGAACCGGGCGCCGGGGTACCGTGACCTGGTCGCGCGCCTGCACGCCCACACCGGAGAGGCGGACGTCCTCGGCATCACGGGCAGTCCGGGCGCCGGGAAGTCGACGCTGGTCGACAAACTCGCCAGCACCTACCGGGACCGCGGGCTCACCGTCGGGGTGATCGCGATCGACCCAGCCTCGCCCTTTACCGGCGGTGCGGTCCTGGGCGACCGCATCCGGATGGCCTCGAACGTCGGCGACATGGACGTGTTCTTCCGGTCGATGTCCGCCCGCGGGACGCTCGGGGGACTCTCGACGGCGACGACCGACGCCGTCACCGCGCTGGACGCCTTCGGCAAGGACAAGATAATCGTCGAGACAGTCGGCGCGGGCCAAAACGAGATCGACATCGTCGGGACCGCCGACACCGTCGCGGTGCTGGTCCCGCCCGGCAGCGGCGACGACGTCCAGATGCTCAAGGCCGGCATCCTCGAGATCGCCGACCTGCTGGTCGTCAACAAGGCCGACCTGGAGGGTGCCGACCGAACGGTCCAGGAACTGCGCGAGATGCTCAAGCTGAACGACGGGGGCACACCCGCGGGCGGCCACCACGGCGTCGGGACCACGGTCGCGGCCGACAGCCCGACGAGTGAGCACGCTTCCGGGACGGGGGGCGAAACCCCCGAAAACGAGGCTCGCGCGAGCGATAGCGACGGCCAGGCGGGTCTCGGGACGGGAGACGACGTGGCGCCCCGACCGGGCGAGTGGGAGCCACGTATCGTCGAGACGGTCGCCAAGACCGGCGACGGTGTCGACGACCTGATCGCGGCCGTCGAGGACCACCGCACCTACCTGGTCGAGTCGGGCGAGCTCGCCCGCCAGGCCCGGCGTCGGTACGCCGAGGAGGTGCGCACACTCCTGCGCGAGGACGTCCACGAACTCCTGGCCGAGGAGATCGAGGCCCGCGGCGGACTCGACGCCGCGGTCGACCGAATCGTGGCACGCGAGACCGACCCCTACAGCGTCGCCGCAGACGTCGTCGAACCCATCGAAACCTGTGTCCGCGACCGCCGCGAGGGTGGGTGACCCGCGAGGGGCGGGCACGCTGGGGTCCGGCCCCGGCTGATCGTGGACATCTGTCATCACATATAAACAGTCACCGCTCCTACGGTCGGGTATGAGACTCCGGAAGGTAGCAGGCGCTGTCGTCGGAGCGGTCGGCGCGGCCGCGCTGGTCAATCGCGCGCTGGCGAGACGCGCCAGCGAGTTCGAGCGACCGCTGGCCGGCGACCACCGGACGTACCGCTGGCGGGGGTTCGATGTCGCCTACACCGAGGCGGGCGACCCGGACGACCCGGACCTGGTGCTCTTTCACGGGATCAACGCCGCCGCCTCCAGCCACGAGTGGGAGGCGGTGTTCGACAGTCTCGCCGAGCAGTATCACGTCGTCGCGGTGGACCTGCCGGGTTTTGGCCACTCCGACCGCCCCCCGCTGACCTACTCGGCGTCGCTGTACGAGACGTTCGTCAGGGACTTCCTCGAGGAGTTCGAGGAGCCGGTGGTCGTCGCCTCGTCGCTGACGGCCGCCTACGTCGCGGAGGTCGCCGCCGACGTCGACGCGAGCCGGTACGTCTTCGTCTGTCCGACGGCCGACACCGTCCCCGGCGAGCGCGTGTGGTTGCGCACGCTCGTCCGGGCGCCGGTCGTCGGCGAGGCGCTGTTCAATCTGGTCGTCAGCAAGCCGTCGCTCCGGTACTTCCACGACGACCACGGGTACTACGACCTCGACAACCTGGACGAAGCGACCGTCGACTACGAGTGGCTCACCGGCCACCAGCCCGGTGCTCGCTTCGCCCCGGCCTCGTTCGTCAGCGGCCACCTCGACGCCGACGTCGACCTCGGCGAGGCGCTCCGGGGCATCGACATCCCGGTGACGCTGGTCTGGGGGGCCGAGGCGACGATGCCGCCGCTGTCGACCGGCCAGGAACTGGCCGAGGAAGCCGACGTCAAACTCGTCTCGATCGGCGACTCGATGCTGGTCCCCTACGCCGAACACCCCGACGAGTTCGCCGACGTCGTCGACACCTGAGCGGTATCGCTTCGACGGAACACCTCTCTCGCGGGAGCCGACCGAGCGGTGCAACGGCGAGCGACGCTCGTGGGTTATCCGTGACGGTCACGCCGTCGATACACGGCAAGCAGGAACACCACCAGCGTCGCTGCCGCGGCAAACCCGAAGACCGACTGGGGGGTGATACTATCGAACCACGTCGACTCGGACGTGTCGTCGTCGCCCCGCTCGCGTTCGGCTTCCGCCACCTGCGTGGTCGGAACTGGCGTCGTGGCATCGACACTGGCGTCGTCGCCGTCGGTTTCCTCGGTCGTCTGTGGGCCGCTCTCCGTCGGGGTAGCAGTCCCCTCACCGGACGTCTGTGTCGGTGTCGGAGTCACAGTCGGCGTTCCGGTTTGGGTTTCGGTCGGGGTTTCGGTTTCAACCGAGCCCTCGCTCGACGTTTCGGTCGCCGTAGCGGTGTCGGTGGGCGTGGCCGTCGGGGTCTCCGGGATGCCTGCCTCGATCGAGAAGTTGTTGAGGTCCTCGACGGCCGTCTCGTCTGTTCTCGTGACCCTCGATGGACGAGCCGTCGTCACGGATGAACTGAACGGCGTCGGCCCCGTCGGTGATCCATACTTCCCGGCCTGTCTCGCCGGTCTCTGTGATCGTGAACACGCCCGTGAGTATCGTCGTCCCACCGGCCGAGACCCCATCGCTGTCGACGGCCGGATTCTCGTCCGAGATCAGTATCTCTATTTCACCGTCGTCGTTCAGAACGGCGTAGTCACCGTTCGGTCCGTCGGCCGGCGCCAGCTCGATGTTCTCCATCCCCTCGGGCTGGTCGGCATCGAGCGAGTCGAACGGGGCTGCACCCGTCGGTACCAGCAGCGCCAGCGAGAACACGAGTGCAACGACCAGGAGATGGTTTCGGTTCACGAGTGCTATCTAGATTCGCCCCCACTCGGTCAGATGCGTGGCTTTCAGTGTGTAATCGACTCTTCCATTTATATCATACTGTTAATTCAGAGATCACTTCCGTCTCAGGTCGTGCCATCGACCGAAACGGACGACCGCGTCCCTGCTCCTGGTACCCAACACGGTCACACTGCCGATTCGGGCGGGCAGGGGACGTTTCAGGGGGAACGTACCGACGTGGAACGGCCCCTCTGATACGGTCGTGCGTAATTCTTTGTATGCCCACGTAACAGACGACCGTCCCCGTGGTCCGAAACGCCGATCCGAACCGACACTGCAGAAATTAGTTACGCACGACCGTATGAGACGGCGTATCCCCGGGGAGAGCGTCGCGTCACGACCGTGAATTGGGTCCCGACGAGGGTGAACACAAGCAATGCCAAGGCTATCGCGACCGGAAAACGAGCGCGCGGTCGCCGGTCGTCTCGCGCTCGCCGACGGTGAGGCCGACAGGCATGCCGACCTCGACCTCGTCGTGGTCGACGCCGCGCAGGAGACCCGTTACCTGCACCGCGCCGAAGTCGACGATGGCGGTCACGTACGGGGCGTCGTCGCTGAACTGTGGCGTGGCGACCGAGATGGTGGTGTACGTCGACACCTCGCCGCTGTCGGGGAACGGCGTCTCGGTCAACTCGCGGGCACCGCAGTCCGGACAGACCCGCCGCGGGGGGAGCCAGCCGTGTCCGTTCGGACACTCCAGGTAGCGTCCTTCGCCGTCCTCGATGGCGTCGAGCAAGTCGTCGTACGCGCCGTCGCGGGCGGTGTCGCTCATTCGACCACCTCCAGGACGTGGACGGTCGTACTCGCCACCGTACCGCCGGCGTTGTGGGCGATACCGGTGTCGGCGTCGCCGACCTCGTCGGCCCACGACCCCTCGCCCTCCAGCAGTTTCGCGATGGAGATGACCTGTGCGACGCCGGTCGCGCCGACCGGGTGGCCCTTCGCCTTCAGCCCGCCCGAGAGGTTTACCGGCAACGCGCCGGTGGCGTGGGTCTCGCCGTCGCGGGCGGCCGTGATGGCCTCGCCGTGTTCGTACAGCCCCAGCGACTCCAGGGCGAGCACCTCGGCGATGGTGAAACAGTCGTGCATCTCGGCGAGGTCGACGTTCCCGGGTTCGACCCCGGCGTCGGCGTAGGCCTCCTCGGCGGCCTCGGTCGCCGCGGGGGTTCGCGCGTAGTGTGCGCGGTCGTGGAGTGCCAGGTTGTCCCCGCCCTGGCCGGTTCCGGTCACCGCGACCGGGGCCGTCAGGTCGTGGTGTCGTGCGTACTCCTCGCTGACCAGGACGGCGGCGCTGGCTCCGTCGGTGATCGGACAGGAGTCGTACAGTCCGAGCGGGTCGGCGACCATCGGCGCGTCGAGTGCGTCCTCGACCGTGATCTCGGTGCGGAGCTGTGCGTACTCGTTGGGGAGTGCGTGCTCGTGGTTCTTGACGGCGATGTGGGCGAGGTCTTCCCGGGTACCGCCGAACTCCCGGAAGTACGCGCGGGCCATCAGCGCGTAGGCGCCGGGGAAAGTCATCCCGGCCCGGACCTCGTAGAGGTCGTCGGCGGCGATGGCCAGCGCGTCCGTCGCCGCCGCGGTGCCGATGTTCGTCATGCGTTCGGTCCCCCCGACGAGTGCGACGTCGGACTCGCCGTTGCGGAGTGTCTTGACGGCCTCGCGGACTGCCGCGCCGCTGGAGGCACAGGCGGCCTCGTAGCGCGTCGCCGGGACGTCCAGGCCGACGGCCTCGGCCATCAGCGGTGCCTGGTGACCCTGGTGTTCTGCCAGTTCCCCCATGAAGTTGCCGTAGTAGAGCGCTTCGACGTCGTCGGGGTCGACGCCGGCGTCGTCGAGTGCCGCCAGTCCGGCCTCGGCGAACAGGTCCCGCCCCGTTCGCTCCGAGAGCTCGCCGAACGGCGTCAGCCCGACGCCCGCCACGCGTGGGTCTGTCATCGCGAGTGCCTAGGTGACCCAGTGGGTAAAAGCCGTGCGTTCACTGGTAAACCATTCACACGAACGAACCGATCGATCGGCCCGCAGTCTTGCGATCGTCACCGGGTTGCTGGCGAGCGTTCTCGCGGTCACGAGGGTCTGTCTCCGGGCCTGTCCACGCGTTTCGATCCTGGGTCGACCGGGGATCACATCCCCATGTCCTCGGCAGCGTCTGGTACAGGCAGGTCGTGGGGGGAGCAGCCGAGCAGTTCGGCGGCGTGGTCGAGCGCGATGTCGAACCCGTAGTAGCGTTCGAGTTCGTCGCCGTCGGCCGAGGGCCGGACCTTCAGCATAGCGTAGCCCTCGACGTTCTGGGCGATGGCCGCCGTCGCGCCTTCGGACTCGAAGGTGAGCAGTCGCTCGGTCTCGGTCTCCTCGTAGCGGGCCCGGACGCCGTTCGCTGTGGCCGTCTCGGTCATCGGCGACACTCGGGACTGGTGACAGTCGTAGGTTCCGATCTCAACGCGCCGTGCCAGCGACTCCCGACCCGCTGTTCTCACTGTTGATAGTTCCACCGCCCGATTCATGTAGAGCGGGAGGCTGTGTGCGGTATGGACTTGCGCGAGATCATCGCGACGGTCGAGGGAACCCGCTCCACGCTCGCGCTCTGTAACGTCGACGCGCCGACCGCCGTCCTCGATGCGGTCGGGCGGTACTTCGAAACCAGACACCTCGCTATCAGGCAGACCACGACCGAACACGGCGTCCCAAAGAACCTCGCCATCCTCCACGACGGCGACCAGTTCTGTGCCGCCTCCGATCTTCAGGACCTGTACCGGTTCGCGGACCCGGAGGTGGGTGTCCACACGACGACGGACATCGAGTCCGTCGAGATTCCGGCGGTCGTCCGGGAACTCGACGACACGACGTTCTCGGACTACGGCAAACAACGGATGATCGTCGCCTCCAGAGAGATCGAGAAACGGGCCTGGAAAGCAGGCAGGGGAACGCTCCACACCGGGTTCCAGCGCCTCTCGCTGGTCGAGAGCCAGCGCCCCATCTACCGGAAACTCGCCGCGACCGCCCTGGACGTCCACGTCTACGGCGTGCCCGACGCCGAGCCCCCGGACCTCGGCGTCCGTGTTCACGGACACGACACCCGCGAGGTGGCCGAGTCGTGGTTCGTCGCCTTCGACGGCGACGGCGACGACGACGAGAAGGGTGCGCTACTGGCCCGCGAGACCGCCGAATGCACCTACCGCGGGTTCTGGACCTACCGGGCGCGGATCGTCAACGAGATACTGGCACGACTGGACGAACGGTACCGCTAACCACAAGACTACAGTGGCCCCGTTCCACTGCTGGAACATGACGAAGTGGCTCCAGAGCGGACGCCGGCGCGACTGCTGTTACATCCTCGCGGACGAGGGCCCGCTCCACGGCCAGGCGCTCAAGTCCCGACTGGAATCGCACTACGACGAGCGCATCGACCCGAAGTCGTTCTACGGGGCCCTGGACGCGCTGGTCGAGACCGGCCACCTCGAACTCCGGGAGTCTGGCATCCACGACGAGTACGCGCTCACAGACGCCGGCCGCGAGGTGCTGGAGACCCACGTCGCGTGGGTGCGCGAGCGCGTCGACGAGGAATGAGCCTGTGTCGCGAGCGGGCAGGCGCGTCAGGACAGGTGAGCGAGCGCGTGTCTCGAAGACGAGCGAGCGTGTGTGGCGCCCGGAGAGGCTGGGGGTTAGTCCAGCAACTGGTCGGCGATGGTGTTGCGGAGAACTTCGCTCGTGCCCTCGTAGATCTCGGAGAGTTTGGCGTCCCGGTAGTAGCGTTCGACGGCGAAATCACGGGTGTAGCCGTAGCCGCCGTGGATCTGGATGGCCTCGTTGCACACCTCGCGGGCGATCTCGGAGGCGAACAGTTTCGCCTGGGCGGCCTCTTTGACGTAGCGTTCACCTCGCATCTTCCGGTCGGCGGCGGCGTGCATCAGGTAGCGGGCGGCCTGGATCTTGGTGTCCATGTCCGCGAGTTTGTGCTGGATTGCCTGGAAGTCGCCGATGGGCCGGTCGAACTGCTCGCGCTCGCCCGCGTAGGCGAGTGCGTCGTCCAGGGCGGCCTGCGCGAGCCCGATAGAACGTGCGGCGATAGTGATCCGGCCGCCGTTGAGCGTCTTCAGCGCCTGGACGAACCCTTCGCCCTCCGCGCCGAGCCGGCGGTCGACGGGGATCTCCACGTCGTCGAAGCGCAACTCCGCGGTGGGACAGCCCTTGTCGCCGAGTTTGTGCTCGGTCCCCTCGACGACGAACCCGTCGTCCTCGTCGGGGCGGACGACGAACGAGGAGATCCCCTGCCGGCCTGCGTCGGGGTCGGTCTTGGCGAAGACGACGACCGTGTCGGCGACCGACCCGTTGGAGGTCCACAGCTTCTCGCCGTTGAGCACGTAAGCGTCGGGGTCGTCGCCACCGACGGGTTCGGCGGTCGTCTCTATCGCCGCCACGTCACTGCCGGCTCCGGCCTCCGAGAGGGCGAACGCACCGATCTCGCGCCCTTCGGCCATCGGGACGAGATACTCCTCTCGCTGGCGCTCGTCGCCGAACTCGGAGACCATGTGACAGGCCAGCGAGACGTGGGCGGCGACGACAGTGCCCAACCCGCCGCTCCCCCGGGAGATCTCGACCAGTGCCTCCGGATAGGCGTGGTAGTCCAGGCCGGCACCGCCGTACTCCTCGGGGATCGGCATCCCCATGAGACCGAGGTCGGCCATCCGGTCGATCAGGTCCTCGGGGAACTCGTCGGTCTCGTCGATGTCGGCCGCGCGGGGGACGACCTCCTCGTCGACGAACTCCGCGACCATGTCCCGGATCTGGCGCTGTTCCTGCGTGAGCGCGAAGTCCATACCCGACGTTGGCGCTCTCGACCCTTGACTGTTCGTCCCCGACGACGGAACAGTTTAGGTCCCGCCGCCTAACGTGGGGGCATGCTTGTGGTTCGCGGTGGGACGGTGGTAGACACGGCGGGGGTCCGCGAGGCCGACGTCGCGGTCGAAGACGGAACGATCACGGCCGTCGGGTCCGGACTGGCGGCCGACGCCGACCGGACGATAGATGCGAGCGGTCGGTTCGTCGCGCCGGGACTGGTCGATTCGCACGTTCACCTCATGCTGGACGGCCGGCCCGACCCGATGTCGGTCGCCGGGGAGTCCGAAGCGATGCACTCCTACCGGGCGGCTGCCCGGCTCCGCGAGGCGGTTCGGGCGGGCGTCACGACGGTCCGGGATCTGGGTGCGCCGGGCACCGTCGGCGTCGACGCGGCCAGGGCGGTCGAGGCGGACGTCCTCGAAGGGCCACGCGTCGTCGCCGCCGGCGAGACCATCACGATGACCGGCGGTCACACCCACTACACGGGGTACGAGGTCGACGGCGCCGCCGAGGCCCGCGAGGCCGCACGAACCCAGCTCAAACGCGGCGCGACGGTGCTCAAGTGTATCGCGACCGGGGGCGTGCTCACCGAGGGTGCGCGGACGGGCAGGCCCGAACTGTTCGCGGACGAACTCCGGGCGATAGTCGAGGTCGGCGAGGCCGCAGGGGTTCCGGTCGCCGCCCACGCCCACGGGACCGAGGGGATCGCCAACGCCGTCCGGGCGGGCGTCGACAGCGTCGAACACGGGACCTACCTCGACGAGGGGACCGCCGAACTGATGGCCCAGCGGGGGACCTACCTGGTCCCGACGACGAAGGCGCTGGTCGGGATCGACCGCGGCGGGGTCGAGAGTGGCATCCCCGAGTGGGCCGTCGGGAAAAACGACGCCGCGTTCGAGGCCCACCGCCGGTCGTTCGAACTGGCTCTCGAGGCCGGCGTCCCCGTCGCGATGGGGACCGACGCCGGGACGCCGTTCAACGACCACGCCGACGCCGCCGAGGAACTCGAACTCATGGTCGAGCGCGGCCTCTCGCCCGAGCGGGCGCTCGACGCCGCGACCGTCGACGCCGCGGACCTGCTCGCACTCGACGACGTGGGCCGGGTCACCGAGGAGTATTGCGCCGACCTGGTCGTCCTCGACGGGAACCCGCTTTCCGACGTGACCGCCTGGCAGCGACCGCGCGCGGTCGTCGCCGACGGCGACGTGGTCCGGGACGACACCTGACTCCCGGCCCGGTGCCCGGGACGGTTGGCCCGCACCGTTTCGCGCGGCCTCGCACACCTTTTTGCGCGTTCTCGCCCGACGCAGTGTATGGACACGCGCACCCTCGGTTCGACAGGGCTGGACGTGACCGAAGTCGGTCTCGGCACCTGGAACGTCGGGCCGGTCTGGACGGACGCCAGCGACGAGACCTGCCGGGAGTCGATCCGCGCGGCGCTGGACGCGGGCGTCACCCTGATCGACACCGCCGAAGTGTACGGCGACGGTCGCGCCGAACGACTCATCGGCGAGGTGCTCGACGAGTACGACCGCCGCGTCTACGTCCCGACGAAGGCGAAACCGGACGCGGACGAGCGCCACTCCGAGGCCGGACTGCGCGAGTCGGTCGCCGGGTCCAGTGACCGGCTGGGCGTCGACTCGCTGGACCTGCTCCAGTTGCACTGTCCCGAGACCGCCGCGTTCTACGAACCCGAGACGTTCGCCAGCGTGCCCATCGAGGACGGGCTCGCGGCCGTCGCGGACATGCGTAGACTCGTCCCCGAGGGGGCGACGATGGCACAGTTCACCCTCCGGTGGATCTTAGACCACGACGCCGTCTCGACGGTGATACCGGGGTTGACCTCCCCCGAGCACGTCCGGGAGAACGCGGCCGCCGCGGACCTGCCCCCGCTCTCGCACGAGACCCACGGCGCGGTCCGCGATGTCTACGAGGAACATGTCAAAGCGTCCGTCCACCACCGGTGGTGAGCCGACGCGGGACGCTCCAGACTCCCCTGGTCGCTCAACGCAGTCGGCCCTGGTCCGTAACGTTTTTTACCGACCCGGACACGCGAATATATCCAGTACTCCGGAGCGCTCGGTAGTGTTCTTTGGGCCCGTTTCGACCGGAGATCATCGGGGGTCGATCCGGCCGCAGTCGGTCGTATCTCCAGGTGAAGAGAGCGGGTTCGCGAGGCGTCCTTGGCTCCGTGCCGTTCGAGCTCGGGACGGGTCTCCGTTCGGCTGTCCCCGTGCCGTTCGGACAGTACCCTTGCCCCTGCAACACGGGAGAGGGTGACGGCGTGACCGATCCAACCCCTCCGGCGCGCTCGCGGACCTCGTCGACGACTTTCCGGACCCGCTCGGCCCCTTGGCCGGTGACGGTGTCGCCGTCGACGACGTACTCGTCAGCGTCGAGGTCGGCGTCGAACTTGGCCATGGTCGTGGTGTAACTCGGCGCTGCGGTCCGGAGCGGGCACGGTAGCGCTAGACGACCCGAAAGAATTGGCAACGGGTCCCGACGGCCAGCCGTTGCCGGCGATGTGGCCACGTCGGCGTCACATCCCTGTGCAGGCCGGTATTCGTAGTCGCGTCTATCCACCCGAAAACACTGGACGGTCTACATCCGAGGTCCTCGATGCAGGGAAAGCCCGGGGTGGGGCGGTGCGCTCACTCTGGATCGCACGTTTATTTGTGTCCACGTCATTCCGGGAGATATGGACCGATCGAGGCTCCCGGTTTTCGATCGTCTCGTTGCGGCCAGGTCAAGGATTTTCGCACCTGTTCCACCGGAGATTCGGCGTATCTGGCTGTTCTGTGCCGTGGCGTTACTTCCGATCTGGGGGCTGATCTGGAGCTCGGATACCGGCAGTTGGGACTACGCGGCGATGCAGTTGCACGCTGGCGAGAGCATCTACAGACCGCTGTTGACGAACCCGAACGGTGAAGTCGCGGCTCACTACCCGTATTTACCGTCCTTCGGCGTTTTCATCGGGATACTATCCGTTCCGTTCTATCTCTTGGAACGTCTGGGTCTTCCGTTTATCGCGTACCACGGCGCGACGAAACTCGTCGCCGGGAGTTTCGGCTACCTGTCGCTGCTGGTCCTGCCCGTCGTCGCTTCACATCTCTTGGAAACTGCCGAAAAACGGTTCTGGGCTTGCCTTATCGTCCTATTGTTGCCAGGACTCTGGTTTCGCGTCGGTGCTTCGGGCCCTGACCTCTTCGTGACTGTCCTCGCGTTGTTCTCGGTACTCGCTGTCGAGCGCGAGCGCTGGCTCTTGGCCGGCTTTTTCGCCGGGAGTGCGATGTTCAAATTCACTGGGATTCCGTTCGGGCCGGGGCTGGCCGCGTACGCTGTCGTCGTCGGCGGACGGAGCGCCCTCTGGTCGGTCGCCGGTGGAGGAGCCCTCTCGCAGCTCCCGAACGCGCTGTACTTCCTCGTCTTCCCGGCCGACCTGTGGTTGTTCGTCGAACACCGGACGTTGAGTTGGCATGCGGGCGACCTCGGCGGATTCCTTCTGGACCCGGTCGCACAAGCGGGGCTCGTCGAGTGGTACGAGACGGTCGGATTCCCAATCGTCCTCGCTGTCTTCTGTCTGGGGGCCGTGCTAGTCGCAGTCTCTCGACGGGACCTCGTCGCAGCCTACTGCGTCGGCTACGTCGCGACCGGAATCCTGCCGCCGACGCCGGAGCAACGGGTGATAACCCTGCAGTTGCTGGTGTTGCTGGGGCTGATCGCGGCTGACCGGCGGGTGTCCCGGTATCTGCTCGGTTGGTTGCTGTTGTACTTCGTCTATCCACCGGTGTTGTCCCTCCTGGACACCGGTTTCGTGATGAATTTGGCCGCGGACATCGGGCTTTTCGGGCTGTTTTTCCGGACGGGCCACCTCGCTGTTCTCGTCATGGTCGGTGCGCTGGTGGTCTGGTCGCCGTTCGAAGCGGCCCCGGACGAACCGTCGGCGTGAACGCTCCTCCCGGCTCACCTGCCGCATCACCTCCTGCGATCGGTGTCGCGACCGAGCGGTCCCGTCGACCCCGGAAACTGGGCTCGGTCGTTTAGTCCTCACGCCACTTGATCGAACACCCGCGGGAGGGTCTGAACTCCTCGGTGATCTCCTCGCCGGTCAGCAGTCGGTCGATGACGGCTTTCATCTCCCGTTCGGTGGGTTCGTCGTCGGGGTTCGTCGCGTCGTCCAGACGGCCGTGGTAGACCAGGCGGAACTCGCCGTCCGCGACCGACAGCAGGAACGGGTCGGGCGTGCAGGCCGCACCGTAGGCCTCGGCGACGGCCTGGGACTCGTCGCGGAGGTAGGCGTCGAAGTCGATGACCCCCTCGTCGACGTACTCGACCATCGTCTCGAAGGAGTCTTCGGGGTACTGTTCGGCGTCGTTGGGATTGATGCCGACGACGGCCACCTCGTCGTAGGTGTCAGCCAGGTCGTTCAGCTCGTCGAGCTTCGCCTTCGCGTAGGGACAATGGTTGCAGGTGAACACCACGAGGACGGCATCGTGGTCGGCGAACTCGTCTAAACTGTGGGTCTGGCCGTCAGTCCCGGGGAGTTCGAACGACGGTGCGCGCTCGCCACGCTCCAGGGCGTCGACTTGGGATTCCAGTGCCATACCGGGCCGTACGAGCGATACCACGAAGGTGTTTGCGGTCCGGAGGGCCGTCACTGTCCGCGGGCGTCGCCAGCGACGCCCCTCGCCTCAGTCGGCCACCTCGCGGGTGACGGCCTGTCATACAGTCGTGCGTAACCAATTTCGGCAGTGTCGGTGAGGATCGGCGTTTCTGACCATGGAGACAGTCTTCTGTTTCATGGGAATACAAAGAATTACGCACGACCGTATCAGCCCTCGGCGTCACCGGCGACAGTATCAGGATCGAAAAGACCAGCGTCGACGACCCACAGTCGAAACGGAGAGCAGACAGTTCGGTCCCGGCCACGTGACACGATACCACGATGCAGAAACGCTTTAGGGCACGCTGTGCCGGGTGGTAGTATGAGCAGTCGCGAAGAGATCCTGGCCTTGCTCAGGGACAACGCCCGGTACACGACCGACGACCTCGCCCGGATGACCGACACCGACGAAGCCACAGTCGAGGAGACGGTCGCAGCGCTGGAGGAGGAGGGCGTGATCAAAGGGTACCAGGCCATCGTCGACTACAGTAAACTCGAGCCCGAACCGGTGCGGGCCGCAGTCGAATTGAACGTGACGCTCGACCGCGAGACCGGGTACGACGACATCGCCCAGCGCCTGGCGAAGTTCCCCGAGGTCAAAGGGTTGCGGCTGGTCAGTGGCGACTTCGACTTCGCGCTGGAGGTCGAGGGCGACTCCATGAGCGAGGTGTCGCGGTTCATCAGCGAGAAGGTCGCGCCCGTCCCCGAGATCACCCAGACGGTGACCCACTACGTCATGGAGAGCTACAAGGAACACGGGGTCGAGTTCGGCGACGGCCACGACGACGACCGGCTGTCGGTCTCGCCATGACGTTCGAGGCGTCCGCGCGCGTCGAGTCGGTTCCCCCGAGCGGGATCCGGCGGTTTTTCGAACTCGCCGAGGAGTACGACGACATCATCTCGCTGGGCGTCGGCGAACCCGACTTCGCGCCGCCCTGGGCCGCCAGGGACGCCGCCATCGCCTCGCTGGAACGGGGCCAGACCTCCTACACCGCCAACCGTGGCAAGCGCGAGCTCCGCGAAGCGATCGCCGCCCACGCCGCCGACGCCTACGACCTGTCTTACGACCCCGACGAGGAGGTTCTCGTCACCACCGGCGTCAGCGAGGGCATCGACCTGGCCTACAGAGCCTTCCTGGACCCGGGCGACGCCGTCGCGGTCGCCCAGCCGTGTTACATCTCGTACATCCCCGGGGCGACCTTTGCGGGCGCGGAGGTGGTCGACGTCCCCACCCGGGCAGCCGACGAGTTCACACTCACCAGGGCGGCTCTCGAACGGTCGGGCGCGGCCGACGCCGAGATGCTCGTCCTCTGTTACCCGAACAACCCGACCGGGGCGACGATGACCCGCGAGGAACTCGAACCGGTCGCGAAGTTCGCTCGCGAACACGACCTGCTGGTCCTCTCGGACGAGGTGTACGCGGACCTGACCTACGAACACGAACACGCCTCGATCGCGACGCTCCCGGGAATGGGCGAACGGACGGTCGTGTTCAACGGCTTCTCGAAGGCCTACGCGATGACGGGCCTGCGCCTGGGCTACGCGATGGGACCGCCCGAAGCTATCACCGCGATGAACCGCATCCACCAGTACACGATGCTGTCGGCCCCGACGACGGCCCAGCACGCCGCCATCGAGGCGCTGGAGACCTGCGAAGGCGCGGTCACCGAGATGGCCGCTCAGTACGACCGCCGCCGGCAGTTCGTCCTCTCGCGGTTCGAGGAGATGGGTGTCGACTGTTTCCCCGCGTCCGGGGCGTTCTACGCGTTCCCCGAGTGTCCGTGGGACGACGGCGACGCCTTCGCGGAGGCGCTCCTGGAAGACCAGCGCGTGGCCGTTGTCCCCGGGTCGGTGTTCGGCGCCGGCGGCGAAGGGAACCTTCGTGTGTCCTACGCGACCGGCCTCGGACAGTTGCGCGAGGCGATGAACCGGATCGAAGCGTTCCTCTCGTGACCGTCGCCCCCTGGCTGACGAGGCACTGTGACCCCCAGGTAGTTTTCATAATTGATTCTGGCCCGTGAATGAAACAGTCCGCTGATCTCCAGTTGAAGTGGCCATTGTCGCTCGGGTAAGCGCGGCATACCGGTCAAAACCGCGATTTCGGGGTCCGAAAACGGGAACGTGCGGTTCGGTCACACGGCGTAAAGTTTTTTCTGTATAAGCGGTAGTATGCCTGTAATGGCAATTGATGATACAGGGGGTAGCGAGACAGAGCAGGTCGGATCGGGGTCCGGTTTCTCGGGGGGAGACGACGTCCGGGTCGGGGAGTACACGTGGAACGACTTGCGTCGTGACGTTCACGACGGGGGCCGGTTCGTCCGGAACGAGTATCTCGGGTTCGACCCGACGACGGTCGCGGACCGTCTCGAAGCGGGTGCGAGTGCGGCCAAGACGATCGACCAGGAGTGGGGAGAACTGATCGAGGCCGAACGCTCGGTGGTCGTCAAAGACCGCTACACGTGGGAACATTTCAAACAGGAGTACTACTACACCGAGGGAGGGACCGCACCGCACTCGGGGGGCGAGAAGGTCCCGTTCGAACCCGAGGAGTATCTGGGCTTCGAGCCCGAGGAAACCGAAGACCGACTCGCCGGGGCGGGAGCGCTCGCCGACCAGCTCGCGGCGACCGTCGACGAGCGGACGGTCGACGTCAACCCGGAACTCGACGAGGACGACTTCTTCACGACGGTCGAGGGCCACACGACGGTCGTCAATCGGTACGACCTGGAGAAGGCGGTCCCGGCCGAAAAGAAGAGTCACTTCGTCGAGGAAGAACGGTACTGGGTGAACAAGCCGTACGCGTGCGTGATCATTTTCCACTCGCGCAAGGAAAACGAAAAGAAGTACTACGCCATCGAGCCCTACCAGAACGAGATCGAGCGGGACCTGTCGGATTTCCTGTCCGGGAAGTTGCGGTCATCGATCAAGTACTCCGACGACGACGTCGTCGTCGAGGGGTCAGACGCCGACCGCGCGAACGTCATCCAGCGCGAGACCGAACAGTTGCTCGACCGCTACGACCTGTACGACAGGCCCGACCGCGACCAGACGGGGATGCTCGGACAGGTCAAACAAGCTCTCGGAGTCGAGGACGAACGGGTGGTCCAGGAAGGGGAACTCAGGGGTATCAAAGCCCGGCCGGAACCGGTCGTGGTCTCCGAGGACGGGGGCACGCTCAACGAGTACGAAGTCGAGAAGCTGCTGTATCGGCTCAAGCGTGACTTCATCGGGTACGCCCGAATCGACCCGATCAAACACGACATCAACGTCGAGGACATCTCGTGTGACGGGTACAACTCGCGGGTGTTCGTCTACCATACCGGGTACGAGAACATCATCAC
>PXQN01000038.1:81550-95221 GCA_003021305.1 Halobacteriales archaeon QH_10_67_22
TTCACACCGGTGGACCTCATCAACTGGAACACCTTCTCGCTGGACGAGATGGCGTTCCTCTGGCTGTGTATCGAGAACAACAAGTCGATGATCTTCGCCGGCGGGACTGCCTCGGGGAAGACGACGTCGCTGAACGCGGTGTCGCTGTTCATCCCGAGCAACGCGAAGATCGTCTCCATCGAGGACACCCGCGAGGTTGAGCTGCCCCAGCGCAACTGGGTCGCCTCCGTGACCCGCCCCTCGTTCGGCGAGGACGACAAGGGCGACGTCGACGAGTTCGACCTGCTGGAGGCGGCACTGCGCCAGCGGCCCGACTACATCGTCATGGGGGAGGTCCGTGGCGAGGAGGGCCGTGTCCTCTTCCAGGTCATGTCGACGGGCCACACCACCTACACCACGTTCCACGCCGACTCGGTGGGCGAGGTCATCAAGCGGTTCACCACGGACCCGATCAACGTCTCGAAGACGCTGTTTACCGCGCTGGACCTGGTGTCGATCCAGACCCAGACGCGGGTCGACGGCAACAAGGTCCGCCGGAACAAGACGCTGACCGAGATCAACGAGTACTCTGCCGAACACGACGAGATCAACGTCAGGGACGTCTACGAGTGGCAGGCAGAGACCGACGAGTTCCTCCAGATGGGTAACTCCAACACCCTCGAAGAACTCAAGTTCGACCGCGGCTGGCGCCAGGAACGGCTCGACGAGGAGCTGTTCAAACGCAAGGTCGTGCTGGCGTATCTCATCAACACGGGGCTCAACACCTACACCGAGGTGGCCGCGACGATCCAGGCCTTTATCAACGACCCGGACACGATCATGGCGCTCATCTCCAGTGACCAGCTCGAACGGTCCCTGGAGGACCTGCGGGAGATGGAGTCGGTCGAGATCGACATCGACCCCGACAAAGAGGAGATGGTGCCCAGACCGGACGCGCCCGACGAGATGCGCGCCGAGACAAACGAGGTCCTCGACCAGGCCGAGCCGCTGTTCCAGCAGTTCCGCGACAAGGAGACGTCGGACATCGTCAGCGCCCTGACCGACAGCGGCGTCGACGAGCCCGAGAGCGACATCACGCCGGTCGAAGGTGGCGACGACGACATCGACTTCAGTGACTTCGTTCCGGCGGCGGGCGCGGAGGCCGACGAAGCATGAGTCTCGGCCGCCAGTCCGAACAGGTCAGTTCCACGAGCACGCTCGGGGACGCTTTCTACCCGCTGTACCAGACGATGTTCGACGAGGAGGGCGACTTCGTCAACAGCGTCGACCGGAAACTCTCCGAGGCCCGGATGGCCGACAACGTCGAAATGTACATCTCGCGGTCGCTGGCCATCGGCACCATCTCGGGGCTCGTCCTGTGGGTGCTCGGCATGCTGTTGACGTTTCTGGTCCTCCAGTTGCTCGGTATCACGGACCCGCAGTTCCTGGGGCTGCGCCTGTCGGAGGAGGTCGCACAGGTCATCTCCCTGTTGAAGATCCCGTTTCTGGTGTTCGTCTCCGGGGTGGTGCTGGGGGCTATCGGCTTCGCCGTCGGCTTCGGGTCTCTCCTGTCGATCCCGTACTTCCGGTCGAACTCGCGCAAACGCGAGATCAACGTCCTGCTGTCGGATTCGGTCGCGTTCATGTACGCGCTGTCGGTCGGCGGCCTCAACCAGCTTGAGATCCTCCAGGCGATGGCCAAGGCCGACGACACCTACGGCGAGGTCGCACGGGAGTTCCAGGTGATCGTCCTGGAGACGGAGTACTTCGATACGGACTACCGGACGGCGATCCGCAACCAGGCCCTGCAGACCCCCAGCGAGGAGCTGAGCCAGTTTTTGACGGACATGCTCTCTATCGTCGACTCGGGCGGTGACATGACCTCGTTCCTCGAGGACCAGAAGAACAAGCAGATGCGTACCGCAAAGCAGGAACAGAAGAAGATGCTGGACACCCTCGAACTGTTCGGGGAGATGTACATGACGCTCTCGCTGTTCCCGCTGTTGTTGATCATCATTCTGGTCATCATGAGCATGATGTCGGCGGGGTCGAAGATGGACATGATGCTCGGGACGGTCTACGGGTTGATCCCGCTGACCGGGCTGGGCTTTCTGGTGTTGACCTCGACGGTCACCCAGGACAGCATCGGTGACGGCTACCTGCGGCCAGACAGCGACGAACAGAGCGTCGCCGAGGCCGACTCAGGGGTGTTCAGTCTCGGGCTCGTCGAGAACTACACCGGCAGCCACGAGGTCTTCGACCGCATCAAGAGCCGCGAGGGTTCCTACCGCGTCGTCGAGATACTCAAAGCCCCGCACGTCTTCTTCCGGGACAACCCGCTGATGGTGCTGGGCGTGACGGTCCCGATCACGGTCGTCGTGCTCGGCGGGGCCTGGCTGTTCCACCTGGCACCCCAGTCGATCCCACAGCTGGTCGTCCCGACCGGCGCCTCGGTGCCCGAGGGGATGGACACCCCCGTCAAACGCTGGAAGTATCCGGTCATCGTCGGGACGTTCATGTGGGTGTACGTCCCGATCTATCTGAACCTGCTGCCGCTGGCGGTCTTCTACGAGTGGAACCTGCGGACCCGCCGGAGCGTCATCGGGAACCTCTCTGAGAACCTCCGGAAACTCGCCAGCGCCAACGACACCGGCATGACGCTGCTGGAGTCGATCAGGGTCGTCGCCGATACGTCTTCGGGGCGGATGGCCGACGAACTCCGCGCGATGCACACGAAAGTCGAGTACGGAACGAGCCTGAAAGACGCACTCCGGGAGTTCAACAACCGCTATCACATCCCGCGACTGGCGCGGACGATGAAACTCATCAGCGAGGCACAGGAAGCGTCGAGCCAGATCCAGGACGTCCTCTCGACGGCCGCCCAGGCCAGCGAGAACCAGGACGACATCGACCGCGAGCGCAAGTCACGCACCCGGATGCAGATGGTCATCATCATCATGACCTACCTCACCCTGCTCGGGGTAATGGCACTGCTGAAGATCCGGTTTCTCAACGTGATGGCGGACCTGGCGACCCAGACTGCGGGGTCGAGCGGGTCCCGGGGACCGGGTGCCGACTTCAGCGGCGTCAACACGCAGGTGCTGTCGGTACTCTTTTTCCACGCGGTCGTCCTGCAGGCGCTTTTGTCGTCGTTCATCGCCGGCTACATCCGCGACGTGAGTCTGATGGCGGGGCTGAAGTTCGCCGTTACGCTGCCGACCATCGCGCTGGTCGTCTGGTACGTCGTGACGCTCATCTCCTGACTTCGCGGGCTTTCATAGTGATTATTGTAGCGATTTACCGGTACGACCGCACGATTGTGTGCGGTCGATCCGGAACGGACCGACAATAATCACTATCAGTACGTTTTTGTGCGCCGACTTTGGATGTGCGGACACTCGTGAAGGGCCAGGAGTGGTACCAGCAGGCGACTGTCGTCGACGACTACGAGGACAAACGGTTCTCCCGTGGGGGTGGACGGCTCACTGACCGCCTGGAGAAGCAGGCGGTCCTGGACGCCCTCGAACCGGTCGCCGACGAGACGATCCTGGAGATCGCCTGTGGCACCGGGCGGTTCACCACCCTGCTGGCCGACCGGGGGGCCGACATCGTCGGGCTGGACATCTCGGCGCCAATGTTGCGCGAGGGACTGGCCAAGGCCTACCGGGACGGCGTCGCCGACCACATCGAGTTCATGCGCGGCGACGCCGGGCGGCTCCCGTTCCCCGACGACCACTTCGACGCCGTCTTCGGGATGCGGTTTTTCCATCTCGCCGACACGCCCGAGTCGTACCTCTCGGAGATGGCCCGCGTCTCGAACGACCAGGTCGTGTTCGACACGTACAACCGGCGGTCGGGCCGGGTACTGTACAACTGGGCGCTCCCGATGGGGTCACGGCTGTACTCGCGGGGCGAGGTCGACGACATGCTAACGGCCGCCGACCTGCGCCTGACCCGGGAGTACCACGACTTCATCGTCCCGTTCGGACTGTACCGCAAACTCCCGGGGAGTGTCGCCCGCGGGTTCCGGCGGGCCGAACGGGCGGTCGCCAACACTCCCCTCGGCGACGGACTCGCCTCGATATCGTACTGGTCGGCCACGGTGGACTGATAGCGAGTATCGTCGCGATGTCCCGGTACGACCCCGCCGACTGCGTGCGGTCGGTCCGGAAAGGACCGACAATACCGAGAGGGGCCGCGTCGACGACCGGTCCCCGAACGCGGTCTTTTTTAGTAGTCGGGCGGAAAGGACCGGTATGCAGCTCTCGGTGGTAGTACCGACACTGAACGGCCGGGAGCGACTGACGAACACGCTCGACTCGCTCGCCGACCGCGTCCCCGGCGCCGAGGTGGTCGTGGTCAACGGTCCCTCGACGGACGGGACCACCGGGATGGTCAGGGAGCGCGACGACGTCGACGTCCTCGTCGAGATCGCCGACCGGACGGTCGCGGCCGCCCGCAACGCCGGCATCGAACACGCCAGCAACGGGACGGTCGCGCTCGTCGACCAGGGACTCGCGGTCTCGGACTCGTGGGCCGGAGCCGTCAGGGACGGCCTGGACGGGGCCGACGTCGTCACGGGGCCCGTCCGCGAACGGTTGCGCGGCGGCCTCGGGACCGACGACCGCGAGTCCGACGTTCTCGCCGGGCGGGAGGTGACCTTCGTCACCGGCGGCAACGTCGCCTTCCGGCGCGAGACGCTGGACGCCGTCGACGGCTTCGACGAGTACCTCGCCGTGGGGAGCGCCCGGGACTGTGCCCACCGGCTGGCGGGGCTGGACGCGTCGGTGACCTGGGACCCGGCGATGGGCGTCGCCACGGAGGTGGGCACCGACGGCGGCGCGCCCGACCCGGACCGCGGCTGGAAGTACCGCTCGCTGGCCTACCGGCTCGTGAAAAACTACGACCTCCGTCCCGGGGTCGTCCGCCGGGTGTTCGGACTCGCCGCTCGCGAGGCTGCCGGCTCGCTCCGCGGGGTGGCCCGCGGCGAGGGGACGCCGTCGGGGTGGCTGGGCACCGGCCGTGACGTGACGACCGGCATCGCCCTGGGGGTCAAAGACGGCGTATGGGCACGCACACTGGACCGGACGCCCCGCCGGAACCCCTACGGGCGGTCGGCCCGCTCGGACCGGGCGGTCGCGGTGTACGACCGGCGATAGCGGCGGAGCGACGCGCTCCGCTCACCGCTCGCCGGCGGGCGCGAGCGCCTCGACGACGCGGCCGGGGTTCTTCGAGAAGACTCGTCGCATGGCGTCCTCGGGGACGTCCAGCGTCAGCGTCTCCATGACGGCGACGTTCGGATGCGAGGAGGGCGCGCCGCTCCCGAAGAGGACGCGGTCGGGGTGTTCCCTGATGGCCCGCTCCAGTTCGGCCCGGAAGCGGACGAAACTCGTGTCCAGGTACAGCTGGTCCGAGGAGTCCAGCAGGTCGATGCTGTCGGCCATCAGGTCGCGCTGGAGCGGGTACCCGCCGAAGTGAGCCAGGATGACGGGAAAGTCGTACTCGAGAAGCGTCGCCTCGACGGCCGCCGGCGGGAACCCCGGCCGCCGTGGACGACCGTCGGCAAGCCGACGGCCTCCAGCTGTGCCAGCACCTCCTCGTCGGGGAGGCCGTCGCGGGCGGGGTGGAGTTTGAACCCGACGAAGCGGTCGTCGTAGGCGTACTGCTCGATGTCCGCGGGCGTCGTGTGGTGGTCCGTCCGGCGTGCGGTGAGGTTGCGCAGGCGTGCGACGGGCGTGTCCGACGGGTCCCGGGCGCCGTTGATCCGCGCGACGGCGACGAACGGTCGCTCGACGCTCATCCGTGCGACGGCGTTGTTGGCCTTCAGGTAGGCGGTGTCGCGCCCCCCGGGCGAGACCAGCGCCCGCACGACCCCGGCCTGGTGCATCTCCCGCTCCAAGCGCTCGGGGTCGCCCAGCCCTTCCCCCCGTCGGCGCCCCGCTGCGGGCTCCAGGCTGGCGTGGACGTCGACCACCCTGAACCCGTGCTCTAACTCCAGCATGCCCTGTTTTTGTGGGGACCTGCCTAAAACGGTTGTCGGGACCCCTCCCCTATTTAAATACCCGGCTCGGGCCGACCCTGTGGCTCGCTCACACACACCTCGCCCGGCTTCGACCGGCAGCATCGAAAATATTATATAGAACCGCTAACGACTAACTTAGTGAACCGAAACCATGTCATCCGGCCAGCAACGCATGGGTGGACAGCCCATGTTCATTCTCGAGGAGGACGTAGAGCGCACACAGGGAGAGGACGCCCAGAGTTCGAACATCACCGCGGGCAAGGCAGTCAGCGAGGCGGTGCGGACGACGCTGGGGCCCCGCGGGATGGACAAGATGCTCGTCTCGGACAGCGGCGACGTCGTCATCACGAACGACGGCGCCACGATCTTAGACGAGATGGACATCGAGCACCCCGCGGCACAGATGCTCGCCGAGGTCGCCGAGACCCAGGAGGACGAGGTCGGCGACGGTACGACTACGGCGGCCGTGCTGGCGGGTGAACTGCTCTCGAAAGCCGAGGACCTGCTCGACGACGACGTCCATCCGACGACGATCGTCGAGGGGTACTACGAGGCGGCCACGCTCGCCCACGAGGCCGTCGACGAGGTGACCCTGGACGTGGACCTCGACGACGACCTGCTGGCGACGGTCGCCGAGTCGAGCATGACCGGCAAGGGCACCGGCGACGTCGCCGCCGACGTGCTCGCCGAGACGGTCGTCGACGCCGTCCGACGTGTCACCACCGACGGGTCGGTCGCCCGCGACAACATCACGGTCCACACCGAGACGGGGTCGTCGTCGAGTGCGACCCGGCTGGTCGACGGCGTCATCGTCGACGAGGAACCGGTCCACGACAACATGCCCCTACACGTCGCGGACCCGGATATCGCGTTCGTCGACGACGACATCGACCTCAAAGAGGCCAACATCGACGCCGAGTACAACGTCACGAGCGTCGACGACCTCAACGCGGCGATGGACGCCGAGACCGAGGAACTGCGGGGCTACGCCGAGCACGTCGTCGACGTCGGCGTGGACGTGCTGTTCGTCGACGGCGACATCGCCGACCAGGTGGCCGCCATCCTGGCGAAAAACGACGTGCTGGCCTTCGAGGCCAGCGACAGTGACGGCGACGCGCTGGCCCACTCGACCGGGCTCTCGCGGACCGCCAACGTCGACGAACTCGACAGCGAGGACCTGGGCAGTGCCGACGAAGTCTCCGTCGAGAAGTTCGCCGACGAGACGCTCACCTTCGTCGAAGGCGGCTCGGCCGGCGAGGCCGTCACGCTCTTTGCCCGCGGCGGCACCGAGCACGTCACCGACGAACTCGAACGCGTCCTCGAGGACGCACTCGACGTCGTCACCGCCGCCATCGACAAGGGCGGCGTCGTGCCGGGCGCCGGCGCGACCGAGATCGCGGTCGCCGACCACATCCGTTCGGAGGCCGCGGGCATCCAGGGTCGCAAGCAACTGGCCGTCGAGGCCTACGCCGACGCCGTCGACGTCCTGCCGCGCACGCTGGCCGAGAACACCGGCATGGACCCCATCGACGCGCTGGTCGACTTGCGTGCCGAGTTCGAAACCGAGGGCGTCGCCGGCATCATCGCCGAGGGCCAGACGGGCGTCATCGACGACCCCGTCGACCTCGGGGTCCTGGACCCGGTCGCCGTCAAAGACGAGGCCATCGAGTCGGCCACCGAGGCCGCGACGATGATCGTCCGGATCGACGACGTCATCTCCGCGAACTAATCTTCGGCTTCCCAGCGCTCGGAGACGTCGTCTTTGGCGACGGTCTGGAGGCGCTGGACGCCGTTTATCTCGTCGATGACCGCGGCCACCACCTCGGGGACCCGGTCTGTCCAGTCCTCGCCGTCGAGCATCCGCTCGCGGATGTCGGTCCCCTCCAGGCGTTCGCGGTCGAACATCGGCGACTGGCGCACCTCGATACCCGCCTCCTCTAACAACTGGACGACCAGCGGGTTGTTCGAGTAGGCACAGTCGAACGCCGGGGTCATGCTCCGGACGTGGCTCACCCAGACGGCGTTGCGGTCGATGTCCTCGATGGGGACGACGTAGGTCGGCAGGTCGACATCCTCGACGGCTTTGGTGATCATCATGAGGCGCTCGCCGGCGGTGAACGGATCGTGAACTGTGTGAGAGACGTCCGCGCTTCCGATGCCCAACACGAGTTCGTCGACTTCGTCGACGATGTGCTCGACCATTGCGCGGTGGCCGTTGTGGAACGGCTGGAACCGGCCGATGTAGAATCCGCGAGTCATAGCTGACCCTGACCTGGCACGCTCTTAACTATCCTGGGTCGGGCCTCGCGACTGTCATTACCAGCTGGTTTGGCTCTGTGTAAAACCGTTAGCGTACTGCTACCGGATGGCACCGCCGTCCCGGTCGTGTCTTGCGGTTTCACCGTTCTCAATCGCGGATTTTACGGGAGAAAGTATATCAATCGACAGCCCTTGACCTGGAATGTCAGCAACGATTGTATGAGCGAGAATATAGACACCGACGATTCGTCCGCACCGGCGGCGGACGAGGCGGAGGAGACAGACGATGTCGCCGACACCCCCCCGCCGGAGGGGGCAGACGCGGCCACCACCGAGAGCGCCGCGGACGACAGCGCCGACACAACGGAGGCCGACGCGACTGCGGACGCCGAGAGCGCGACCGACGATGGAGACGCCGAGAGCGTCGCCGCGGACGACGCGTCCGGGGCCGACGAGGACACCGTCCTGGGGAGTGACGTCGAGCTCGACGCGGACGAAGCCATCGTCGAGAACGACGAGGAGGACCTGCTCGGCGGGATCGATATCGCCTCAACCGCCGACATCGAGGTTCCGGACCGGCTCGTCGACCAGGTCATCGGGCAGGACCACGCGCGAGACGTCGTGATGAAGGCGGCCAAGCAGCGCCGCCACGTCATGATGATCGGCTCGCCCGGGACGGGCAAGTCGATGCTCGCCAAGGCGATGAGCCAGTTGCTCCCCAAGGAGGAACTGCAGGACGTCCTGGTGTATCACAACCCCGACGACGGGAACGAACCGAAGATCCGAACCGTGCCCGCCGGGAAGGGCGAACAGATCGTCGACGCCCACAAGGAGGAAGCCCGCAAGCGCAACCAGATGCGCTCGTTCCTCATGTGGATCATCATCGCGGTCATCATCGGCTACGCCCTGCTCATCCAGGGCTCTATCCTGCTGGGGATCCTCGCGGCAGGGGTCGTCTATCTCGCCTTCCGGTACGGGTCGCGTGGCAACGACGCCATGATCCCCAACCTGCTGGTCAACAACGCCAACCAGCAGACCGCGCCGTTCAAGGACGCCACCGGCGCTCACGCCGGCGCGCTGCTGGGCGACGTCCGCCACGACCCGTTCCAGTCGGGCGGCATGGAGACGCCCAGTCACGACCGCGTCGAGTCGGGCGCCATCCACGAGGCCAACAAGGGCGTGCTGTTCGTCGACGAGATCAACACCCTGGACATCCGCAGCCAGCAGAAGCTCATGACGGCCATCCAGGAGGGCGAGTTCTCGATCACCGGCCAGTCCGAGCGCTCCTCGGGCGCGATGGTCCAGACCGAACCCGTCCCCTGTGACTTCGTGATGGTCGCGGCGGGGAACCTGGACGCCATGGAGAACATGCACCCCGCGTTGCGCTCGCGCATCAAAGGGTACGGCTACGAGGTGTACATGGACGACACCATCGAGGACGACCCCGAGATGCGCCGCAAGTACTCCCGCTTTGTCGCCCAGGAAGTCGAGAAGGACGGTCGTCTCCCCCACTTCACCGAGGACGCCGTCGAGGAAATCATCCTCGAGGCGCGTCGCCGGTCGGGCCGGAAGGGCCACCTCTCGCTGAAACTGCGCGACCTGGGCGGACTCGTCAGGGTCGCGGGCGACATCGCCCGCGCCGAGAACAAGGAGTTCACCGAGCGCGGTGACGTGCTCCAGGCCAAGCAGCGCTCGCGGTCCATCGAGCAACAGCTCGCGGACAACTACATCGAGCGCCGCAAGGACTACGAGCTCACCGTCAACCGCGGCGACGTGGTCGGCCGCGTCAACGGCCTCGCGGTCATGGGCGAGGACTCCGGTATCGTCCTGCCCGTGATGGCCGAGGTGACCCCCTCGCAGGGGCCCGGCCAGGTGATCGCCACCGGCCAGCTCCAGGAGATGGCCGAAGAGGCCGTCCAGAACGTCTCGGCCATCATCAAGAAGTTCAGCGACGAGGACATCTCCGAGAAGGACGTCCACATCCAGTTCGTCCAGGCCGGCGAGGGCGGCGTCGACGGCGACTCCGCCTCGATCACCGTGGCGACGGCAGTCATCTCCGCGCTGGAGGACGTGCCGGTCGAGCAGAACCTCGCGATGACCGGCTCGCTGTCCGTGCGCGGTGACGTGCTCCCGGTCGGCGGGGTCACCCACAAGATCGAGGCCGCTGCCAAGTCGGGCCTCGACACGGTGATCATCCCCAAGGCCAACGAACAGGACGTGATGATCGAGGACGAGTACAAAGACCAGATCGAGATCATCCCGGTCAAGCACATCTCCGAGGTGCTCGAGGTGGCGCTGGCCGGCGAACCCGAGAAGGACTCGCTGGTCGACCGGCTCAAGTCTATCACCGGCCAGGCCTTAGAACAGCGCGAAGTGGGCCAGCCGAGCAACCCCAGCCCGCAGTAACCGGCCGTGACCCAGCTGAGCGCCTTCGTGGGCGTCACTGGACTCGTTTTGACCGGCTTTCTCGTTCTCGCACGGCTCTCACAGCGCGTCGTCGACCCCGACGAGGCGGACGACCCGCCGGCACGCGGGGACGAACGCCCGACACCGGGTTGGGACGGCCAGCCACCGACGGACGTGAACGACGGAGTCCACGGGCGAGTCGGTGACAGTCGTCGACGGGCCGGCGAGACGCCGGAGAGGCGGCCGACGACCGCCGACCGAGCGGCCGCGACGGCGGACGGACACGGCGTCGACACCCCGGCGAGCGTGGACGCCGACCGGCCCGGCGAGGCCGGGTGCGTGGTACTTCGGCGTCCCCGCCACCGCGCTCGGGCTCTGGGGCGGGCCCGTCGATGGCGGCCTCGCCGTCGCCGTCGGCGTCGCCTTCGGCTGTGTCCTGTGGCTCGGCAACGAAGTCGCGTCCGAACTGGCCGACGCGGCCGGCGCGGCCTACGACGAGGGGCTCCGGGCGATGCTCGCCCCCGGGGACGTTGGCGGCTGGCTGGTCCTGCTCTGTGGGACGCTCCCGGTCATCGCCGTCGTCGAGGAGTTCCTCTTCCGTGCGGCGGCCATCGGTGCGACGGGCGCTACCCTCCCCGTGAGCCCCTGGGCGCTGGCCGTCGTCTCCTCGGTCGCGTTCGCGCTCGGCCACGGCGCACAGGGCCGGGTCGGCGTCGTCGTCACCGGCGCGCTGGGCTTTGTCCTCGCGGCTGGCTTCGTCCTCACCGGGAGTTTCCTCGTCGTGGTCGTCGCACACTATCTGGTCAACGCCCTGGAGTTTCTCGTCCACGAGGGCGTCGGACTCCCCGACCCGGTGTGGGCCTAGCGCGGGGGTTTTTCGGCCTCGACCGTCGCGGCGACGACGTACTCGCTCAGGTCGCCCTCGTCCCACTCGCGGATGAATTCCTCGCTATCGTTCTCGGGCGTGACCGACACGTCCCGAAAGCCGGCGTCGGCGAGCATCGACTCGACCTCGGCGATCGTCGACGCCCCCGCGACACAGGCCGAGACCGACGACGGGTCCGTCCGAACGTCGGGCGGGAACGACGTCGTCCGGACCACGTCGGAGATGGCGAGTCGGCCACCCGGCCGGAGCACGCGGAACGCCTCGGCGAACACCTGTGGCTTGTCGGGCGAGAGGTTCACGACGCAGTTGGAGACGACGACGTCGACCGTCGACGGACCTGTCGGCGACCGGGAGGGGTTCGATCTCGCCGAGCCTGAACGAGACGTTGTCGCGTTCGCTCTCGGCGGCGTTCTCGCGGGCCCGTTCGACCATTTCGGGCGTCATATCGACCCCGACGACTTCCCCCTTGCTCCCGACTGCCTCGGCCGCCAGGAAACAGTCGAAGCCGCCACCCGATCCCAGGTCGAGGACGGTCTCGCCGGCGTCGAGGCTCGCGAGCGCCGTCGGGTTCCCACAGCCCAGCCCCAGGTTCGCTCCCTCGGGGGCCCGGTCCAGATCCGACTGTGCGTACCCCACTTGGCGCGACTGGCTCCCGGGGTCGGCCTTGCCGTCGCCACACGACGAGTCCCCACAGCAGGAGTCGGACTCGGCCGCGATGTCGCCGTAGCGGTCCCGCACCGCATCCCGTACGTCCGCGTCGCTCGGGCGTTCGGCGTCGTCTATCGTCCCGTCCTCACTCATCGTCGTGGCCCTCCGCGTCGGTCGGTCGGCTCTCGTCTAAGGCCCCGAGCAGGCGCCGCGCACGGTCGGTGGCGGTGTAGTACCGCCAGCGCCCCTCCTTGCGCCGGGAGACGAGCCCGGCGGCGTACAGCCGCGAGAGCGCCTGGCTGACCGCCCCCTGGCTCACGCCAAGCGCTGGCTCGAGTTCGCAGACACAGACGCCCTCGTCGCTCTCCGCTATCAGTCGCAGGGCCTCGTAGCGTGTGTCGTTGCCGAGCGCACTGAGCGTCCCGACGTCGTCGGCCAGTTCGTCCTCGCTCAATCCGTGCGCGCCGGGCTGACAGCACGACTCCCCGTCCGACGCGTTCCGGTCCGGCTGTTGGGCACCCATATTAGTATCTACTAATATTAGCGAACACTAATTCAAGCTTTCGGTCCGGACGGTTCCGGAGCAGGTCGCCGTCCGGCTAGTGCGGAGACGCATGGCTGCTGCGGTGGCAGTCAGTCCCCGCGGGGGAGTGTCTGCAGGTGCCGGGCGGGAGACTGTCGGTTGAGGGCGACTGCGTGGTTCCTCACCCGGGGGAGGTTCGGGTCACACTCCACGGACCGACACCACCGGTACGCTCGCGAACACGCCGAGCGGCCGCATTTCCGGCGTGATACGCTACAGGCCGAGCAGGTCGAGACGGTTCACGGGCGGGCTGGTTCGGTCGGTTCGTGGATCCGGATCCACCCGTCGCTGCGGACTGTCACGAGGTAGTTAGCGTACTGAAACTCGACAGTGCCGACACCGCGCCGAGAATCACTGGCGACCTCTGGCCCGAAGAACGCGTCTTCGATCGCCGGCACGTCCACGAATTCGTACAGCGGTGGGGATTTCACGTCGGCCGGAGACACACCTTCGCACTCCGCGACCGCGTAGACGACCGCGCTCGTGAGTTCACCCTGCCCGTCGGGTTCGTAGTGGCGTTGTGTGACTTGCGACCAGTGTGTCTCGGTACTGGTGGGCTCGTCTTCGTCTATACCCTCACCGTCGGTCCGCTTTTTCATCTATCCCACCCCGAGCGTGTGTTTCCTGCCTGGCGTCGAGGCTGGCACCCATTCCTTCGAGCGCGGTCATGACCTGGTCGGCGTGCTCGGCAGTCGTAATCGTCTCGGTCGCCTCGTCGAACGTGATCACCCCTTCGTCCACCAGCTTCGGGACGTGGGCGTGGTACAACGAGACGTACACCTCCTCGTGCTGATTTTCGGTCACTTCGTGTTCGGGAACGTCGTTCTCCCACGCGGCGACTTTCGTCGCCAGGTCGGTGAGTGACCAGTCAGTGTTTTCGAGTAGCGT
>PXQN01000039.1 GCA_003021305.1 Halobacteriales archaeon QH_10_67_22
GGTCCGAAACGCCGATCCTCACCGACACTGCCGAAATTGGGTACGCACGACCGTATGAGTCGCCAGCCGGATCACGCGGTTTTTTCTCGCCGCCGGGCGACTCTCCGGGTATGGCTGCGTTCAACACGCTCGACGACCTGCCGGACGGACAGCGCGTCCTCGTCCGCCTCGACCTGAACTCCCCGGTCGAGGACGGGGAGGTACAGGACAACCGCCGCTTCGGGCGCCACGCCAAGACGGTCGCCGAACTCGCGGACCGCGACTGTGCGGTCGTGCTCATGGCCCACCAGGGGCGGCCCGGCCGGGACACGTTCGTCTCGCTCGACCAGCACGCCGAGATCCTCGGGAGCTACATCGAGCGCGAGGTCAGATTCGTCGCCGACACCTACGGCGACGAGGCCCTGGCCGCCATCGACGACCTCGACGGCGGTGAGGCCCTCCTCCTGGAAAACACCCGGATGTGCGACGAGGAGTTGCCCGAGGAAGACCCCGAAGTGAAAGCCGAGACGGAGTTCGTCAAGGCGCTGGCGCCCCACTTCGACGCCTACGTCAACGACGCCTACTCGGCGGCCCACCGCTCGCACGCCTCGCTGGTCGGGTTCCCGCTCGTGTTGCCTGCCTACGCCGGCCGGGTGATGGAGACCGAGTACGAGGCAAACACCGCCATCGCCGAACGCGAGTTCGACGGCCAGGTGACGATGGCCGTCGGCGGCACCAAGGCCACCGACATCATCGACGTGATGGGCCACATCGGCGACAAGGTCGACGACTTCCTGCTGGGCGGGGTCGCCGGCCAGTTGTTCCTGCGCGCGAAGGGGTACCCGCTGGGACACGACACCGCGCCCGACATGGATCTCTTCGACAGCCAGTACGAGGAGACGAAAGACCAGATCGAGGCGATCTTAGACGAGCGTGGCGACCAGGTCACGCTCGCACACGACATGGCCTACGAGGGCGAGGACGGCGACCGCGTCGAGGTCGACGTCGACGAACTGGCGGACAACGACATCGACTTCCTGGACATCGGCACCGACACCGCCGAGGGCTACGCCGACGTGCTCCGTGAGTCCGACGCCGCCTTCGTCAAGGGGGCGCTTGGCGTCTTCGAGGACGAACGGTTCTCCGTGGGGACGGTCACGGTGTTAGAGGCCATCGCCGAGACGGACTGTTTCTCCGTGGTCGGGGGCGGGGACACCTCCCGGGCCATCGGGATGTACGGGATGAGCGAGGACGACTTCGGCCACGTCTCGATCGCCGGCGGGGCCTACATCCGCGCGCTGACCGGCGCGGACCTGGCGGGCGTCCAAGCCCTCGAACGGGCCGCCGAGTAGGCGTCCGCGACCGACGTCCGGGGGCGCTGGACACCGTCAGTTCCCGGCTGTGTCCGCGTCGCCGGCGTCGTCGGTTATCCAGGCGCCCATCGCCAGTCCGAACGTCGCCAGTCCGAGCCCGAGCACTGCGGCCGCGAGCCCGAACTCCCCGCTCGCGTTCCCGATGGTGAGCACTCCCGCCGTCGCGCCGCCGCCGTACAGACCCGCCGGGAGGCCGGCCCGCCCCGAGTCCCGTGTGAGCACTGGATAGCGGAGGACGACCGCCGTACTCACGGCATAGAGTGCGAAGGCGACGGCCAGTAGGTCCGGCGAGCGCGTCTCGACGGCGACCACGCGAGCGGCTGCGACCCCGAGGATACAGGCGACCGGATATCTGAACGTGCGGTCCACGACGAGTGTTTCTCATCCCACGACAAAACGACAGCGGTCTGTCCACTCGCCGCGACACCTTTCGGCAACATTCCGAACGGCGCCCCACGTTCATTAGCCGGCCAGCCCAACCGCCGGTATGTACCTGGGAATCGTCTCGGACACGCACGACAACCTGGACGTCGTCGAGGCGGCCGTCGACGTCTTCGAGCGCGAGGCGGTCGACGCGGTCGTCCACTGTGGCGACATCGTCGCGCCGTTCTCGGCGACCCCCTTCGACGCGGACTTCGAGTTCCACGCGGTGCGGGGCAACAACGACGGCGAGTGGGCGCTCGCTGACACCGTCGCCGACTTCGGCACCTACCACGGCGAGGCGGCCGAACTCACCGTCGACGGCCGGGACGTCGCGGTCTACCACGGCACCAGCGGCGCCGTCGTCGACGCCCTCGTCGACTCGGGAACCTACGACTACGTCCTGCACGGCCACACCCACGAACGGGCCCACGAACAGCGCGGGGAGACGACGCGGATCAACCCCGGCGGGGTCCCCATCGACGCCGCGCCCGAACCGCCGTCGGCGGTCGTCCTGGACACCGAGTCCGGCGAACTCGACCGGCACGACCTGCCCTGAGCGGCGGGACAGTCTCTTTGCCGTCCACGCCGAAGGGGGTCCCATGGCAGGTTCGAGCGTTCGAGACCGGACACGGGGTACGAGCGGGTGGTCCGCGTGGAGATAGCCGACTACGACCTGTTTCAGGTCCCTCCGCGGTGGCTCTTCCTGCGTGTCGAGACCGACACCGGTCTCGTCGGGTGGGGCGAACCGGTCGTCGAGGGCCGGGCGCGCACCGTCGAGACGGCAGTTGAGGAACTGTTCGAGTCGTACCTGCTCGGGCGGGACCCACGGGCCATCGAGGACCACTGGCAGGCGATGTACCGGGGCGGGTTCTACCGCGGCGGGCCGGTGCTCATGTCGGCCATCGCGGGCGTCGACCAGGCGCTGTGGGACATCAAGGGCAAGCACTTGGACGTTCCGGTGTACGAACTCCTGGGCGGGCCGACGCGCGACCGGGTGCGGGTGTACCAGTGGGTCGGCGGCGACCGCCCGGCCGACGTCGCCGACCGCGCCCGCGAGCAGGTCGAGGCCGGTTTCACCGCGCTGAAGATGAATGCCACCGCCGAGTTCCGCCGCATCGAATCGCCCGCTGCCGTCGACCACGTGGTCGAGCGCCTGGGCGCGGTCCGCGAGGCCGTCGGCGACGAGGTCGACGTGGCCGTCGACTTCCACGGCCGGGTTGCCAAATCGATGGCGAAGCAACTCGCGGCCGCCCTGGAGGTCCACGACCCGATGTTCGTCGAGGAACCCGTCCCGCCGGGCCACGAGGACGCCCTGCCCGCTATCGCGGCCCACACGTCGACGCCCATCGCGACCGGCGAGCGTCTGTACTCCCGGTGGGAGTTCAAGGAGGTACTCGAGGACGACGCCGTCGACGTGGTCCAGCCGGACCTTTCCCACGCCGGGGGGATAAGCGAGGTGACACGCATCGCCGCGATGGCCGAGGCCTACGACGTGGCGCTGGCCCCACACTGCCCGCTCGGGCCGGTCGCACTCGCGGCCTGCGTCCAGGTCGACGCCGCCGTCGGCAACGCCCTCATCCAGGAACAGAGCCTGGGCATCCACTACAACGAGGGCACCGACGAACTCGCGTACCTCGCCGACCGGTCGGTCTTCGAGTTCGACGACGGCTACGTCGACCTGCCCGAGGCGCCGGGGCTCGGCGTCGAACTCGACGAGTCCGTCGTCCGCGAGCGGGCGGGCGAGGTGGACTGGCACAACCCCGTCTGGCGACACGAGGACGGCAGCGTCGCCGAGTGGTGACGGCGACATTCAGCCCACGAGACGTGTGGGCGGTTCGATCCGGCGGGTCCAGTGGACGGAACAGTCAGGGAGAGAAAGCGCTTAGAGGGGCGAGTACGCATCGGAGTACGTGCGCATCGAAAACAGCTTCATCCCGGTCGAGGGCGTCGGCGAGCGGACCGAACAGCGGCTCTGGGAGGCGGGGGTCACCCGCTGGGACGACTTCGAGGAGTCGGTCGTCGGCGAGACGACGGCCGAGCGCATCGGGCGGTTCATCGACACCGCCAACAGTTCCCGTCGGGCGAACACTGGCGGTGTTACGAGAACTTCCGGGCCGATGCCTGTTTCCTCGACATCGAAACCACCGGCCTGGACCAGCACCGCGACGACGTGACCGTCGTCGGCCTCTATCGGGGCGGCGAGACGACGACGCTCGTGGCCGACCGCGACCTGACGGCCCGCCGGCTCCAGTCTCACCTCGACGACGCCGACCTGCTGGTGACGTTCAACGGCAAGCGCTTCGACGTTCCTTTTCTGGAGACGACCTTCGACGTCTCCGTCGGGGCGCCCCACGTCGACCTCATGTACCCCTGTCGGTCGCTGGGCCTGACCGGCGGACTCAAAGCCGTCGAACGCGAAGTGGGGATCGACCGGGACCGCCCGGACCTGTCGGGGAGGGACGCCGTCCGACTCTGGCGCGAGTACGAACGCGGCGACGAGGGCGCCCTCGAGACGCTGGTGTCGTACAACCGCGACGACACGGAGAACCTCCAGACGCTGATGGAACTGGTCACGACCCGCCTCGACCCCCTGGGGTCCGACGACGGCGGGTGACCTCCCCATCACGGGGGCCACAGCGTCTCATAGTGATTATTGTCGGTCTGTTCCGGATCGACCGCACGACTGCGTGCGGTCGTACCGGTAAATCGCTACAATAATCACTATCAGTTCACTCGCTCTATAAAAACTCTTTAGGGAGCCCGCTCCAGATCAGACCGATGCGCACGCCCTCCAGACGCCACGCTCGGGTTCTCTTGGCGGTGGTGCTGGTGCTCTCGGCCGGCGCCGTCCTGAGCAGCTACGCCCGGGCGGATTCAGTCGAGACCGGTGGCCCCGCAACCGGCTACGACGACGTCGCCATCCCCGCCGACGACGGCGTCCCGCGCGAGCCGGTCCCGGAAACCTCGCCGCGGTCGGACGGACCGGACACGACCCTCGACCGGTCGCGACTGGACGACGCCGGGAACCTCACCGTCGTCGCCACGCAGGGCTTTTTCGTCTCCGACGAGGACGCCGAACTCGTCGCGTTCGACCGCGATGGTGAGGTGGTCTTCCACGACGACAGCTACCGCGTCTACTTCGACGTCGACCCCGTGCCCGGGCGGAAAGCGACCGTCGAGTACGTCGCGGCCCGCCACCTGAAAGGCGAGGACTGCGAGGTCACGCCGCGGTGTACGTACAACGTGTTCCGGCGGGTGAACCTCTCGACCGGCGCGGACCGCGAAGTGTACGGCGAGGTCACTCCCCGGATCTACTCCGCGCGGTGGCACGACGTCGACCGCGTCAACGACACGCACGTCGCAATCGCCGACATCGAAGACGACAGCGTCCGGGTCGTGAACACGACCAGCGACGAGACGACCTGGCGCTGGCACGCGAGCGAGGCCTACGACCGCGACCAGGGCGGCCAGGAGGGCGACTGGACCCACGTCAACGACGTCGAGGTGCTCGCGGACGGGCGGATCATGGCCAGCGTCCGCAACATGGACCAGGTAGTCTTCCTCGACCCCGGCGCGGGCGTCCAAGACAACTGGACGCTAGGCACCGACGACGACCACGACACCCTCTACGAACAGCACAACCCCGACTACATCCCGCCCAAGCACGGCGGGCCCGCCATCACGGTCGCCGACTCGGAGAACGGGCGCGTCCTCGAGTACCAGCGCGTCGACCCCGAGACCGGCAACGCGACGGCGCGACCGGACGGCGAGTGGCGCCGCGCGTGGGGCTGGCAGGACGCCCGTCTCCAGTGGCCCCGCGACGCCGACCGCCTGCCGGGCGACACCACGCTCGTCGTCGACACGCACGGCGACCGCGTCGTCGAAGTCGCACCCAACGGCACCGTCGTCTGGAGCCAGACTGTCGGGATGCCCTACGACGTCGAGCGACTGGGTACCGGCGACGAGAGCACCGGCGGGCGGCCCACCCGTGCGATGAACGACCGACCCTCCACGTCCGACGACAGCGCCCTGTCGGCACTGGTCGGCGGTGACACCGCCGTCACCCACCCCGACCGGGGTATCGTCGGAACGCTCTGGACCGTGTTGCGGTCACTCGCGCCGAGTCTCCTCGTCAACGGCCTCCTGTTCGCCGGCCCATCGTGGCTGCGGTTCCCCGACCTCGTGTTCGGCCTCGTCGCCGTCGTCACCGCCGCCGCCTGGGCCGGGACCGAACTGTACTGGGCGGGCTATCGCCCCCTCGAGCGCCTCCGGTCGCTCAGCCGGCGGACCCTCCGGCGCTGACCCGACGACCGTGCGCGTTCGTCGACACCCCAGACCGCTTCGAAAGTATACGATACACAATTATAATTAAAATATGATACTACTGAGAAGCGACAGGCCGGTGAAACAGTCGACAAAAATCGATAGGGATCCGGGAAACAGTCGCTGGACCGACGAAAAACGGTTTCGGCCACAAGTCACGGGATGAGCCGGTCGTCGTCAGTACCGAACAGATAGCCTGTGATGGCGATACTGGCGTACGGCCTCGCCCGTTTCATTGAATCGAACGTATGCGAAAACAGTAACAACTTGCGAAATATAAAATATACATAATAAAAGTCGTTCGCCGGGGGCGCTGTCACGGGAGACAGCGTCGCGTCTCAGATCTCGGTGATCCGGCGGTAGTCGTCGTCGAGGGCCTGAGCGTCTTCGGGGAGGAGCGCGACGACGACGTAGTCGGCGTAGTCGGCGACGTAGTCGACGAGGCGGGCGATGCGGTCCGAGTCGATGGCCTCGATGGAGTCGAGCAACAGGAACGGACAGGTCTCGTGGATGTCGTGAGTCAGGTAGCCGGCGAGCGCGAAGACCAGTCCCGTCACCTCGCGTTCGCTCTCGCTGAGGTGGTCGATGGAGTCCTCGTAGGTCGTCCCGTCGTCGGTGCTGCGGACGACGTGGAGGTCGAACACGGACTGTTCGACGGTGCGCCGTCCCTGCGAGACCGTCTCCTGGCGGCGCTCGATCCAGATACGTTCCAGGTTCTCGTAGTCCAGGATCGACAGGACTGATTCCATGTGGTCGTTGAACTGCTCGACGGCCTCGGTCTCGGTCCGGTCGATGCGCGTGCGGAGGTCGGCGATCTCCTCGCGGATCGCCTCGCGGCGTTCCTGCAGGCTCTCACGGGCGTCGACCTGTGACTCGATGCGTTCGATCTCGGCGGTCACTTCCTCCAGGTCGCTCCCGAGCTGGCCGAGTTCGAACTCGATCTCGTTGGCCTCGCGGTGCAGGTCGAGCAACTCGCTCTGGGTCTCGTCCTGGAGGCGTTCGACCTCGTCCTCGAGGTCGGTGATCGCTTCTTCGAGGCGGTCGCGCTCGGCGACGAGTTCTTCCACGCGGTCGCGGCGTCGTTCGAGTTCGTCGGTCGCCCGCTCGAGGCGCTCCTCTATCCGGGAGCGCTGGCGGCGCTGGTCCTCGTAGGTCGCCTTCTCGGTTTTGAGGTCGTCGATCTCGGACTGGAGGTCCCGACGTCGCTGGAGTTTCTCGGTCCGGAGCGACCGCAGGCGGTCGACGGTCGCCTCCACCGACTCGCTGTCGACGTCGCTGCCACAGGTCCAGCAGACGACCCGGTCGTCGACGAGCTGGTCGGTGACGTCGTCCGGGTCGTCGCGCAGCGCCGCCACGACGTCCGAACTGGTCCCGTCGAGCATCTCCTCGTTGAACTGGATCACCTTCTGGAGGTCGTTGACCGTCGCGTCGAGCTCCTCGCGCCGCGAGCGCAGCGTCTCGATACGGTCGTCGATCTCTCCGACCTCGGCCATGGGTGTCTCGGGTAGCTCCGCCAGCTCGGTCTCACGGTCCTCGGTCTCGGTCTCCAGTGCCGAGATGCTCTCGCGTTCGGTCTCGAGGCTGTAGCGGACGTCCTCCAGGTCCGAGCGGGTGTCCCTGAACGTCTCCAGGGCGTCTTCGAGTTCGGCCTTCTGGTCGCGCGTGGCGCTCACCTCCCGGTCCGTGTCCTCGATGGCCGCTTTGGTCTCGGCCAGTTGCGCCTCCTTGTCCTCGATCTCGGTTTCGAGTTCCTGGCGGCGCTGTTCCAGCGATGGAAGTTCGCGCTTGAGCGTGTCCAGCTCTTCCAGCTGGCGTTCGACAGTGTCACGTTCGTCCTGGCGCTCGTCGATTTCGGCCTCGATGGCGGCGGTGTCGACCGGCCGCATGATGATCTCTCTGAGGTCCGCCCCCAGTTCGACGGCGCGTCGCGCCTCGTTTGACTCGAGCAAGAAGACGAACAGGTCCGCCAGTTCCGGGTCCGCGAGGTACGGGTCACCCGTGGCGTAGACGTCGCCGTTTTGCCTCGTCAGCGTCTGCGTGTACGTCTCCCCTCCGATACTCAACTCGACGTGTGCCTCGTCGGCGTCGCCTTTGATCGAGACGTCCTCGCTGCCCAGGCCGGCCATGAGTGCCTGCAGCAGCGACGTCCGGTTGGTCGCGTTTCGCCCCGTCAGGACTGTCACACCGGGGTCGAATGAGACTGCTGTCTCGTCTATTCCACCGACCTTCTCGACGGCGACGTCGACGCTCTCGGCTACCGATTCTGTCGCGCCCATGTCCGTCTCTCGCCGCTACCGAGGGATAAAACTACTGCCCTCGGACCGGCCGCATTACACCAGTATCGCTGTAATCCTCCCGCCGAGGGACCCGACTCCGCTCACGACTCTTCGTGACAGCGACAGGCGCCGCGTTCGACGAGTTCGATCGCGTCGTACTGGCGACCACACTCCTCGCAGACGACCTGAACTTCGGTGATGACGTCGACCGGGCCGATGTCCAGTCGCTCCGTCGACCTGAGGTTCTCGACGTTGCGCCGCGTGACCGCCGTCAGGCGACTCGTGAGACGCCGGACCGTTTCGACAGACTTCTCTCGCTGGTCGTCGTCGTCGGCCGACGGGTACTCGACGCCGCGGTGTTCCCGCAGGTACGTGTGGACCGCGTAGTGACTCACGAAGTCGTCCAGCACTGACTCGACGTCGACGCCCTCGCGTTCGAGTCGGTTGCGAGCCTGTGTCCGTGCCCCCTCGGTGACCTCCTCGCCCGTGAGCAGGTCGTACGTGTTCTCCACTTCCCCCTGTAAGGTCACCACGTTCGCCTCCCCCAGCGCGCTCTCCAGCACCCGTTCGTTGAAATAATCCGCCAGACTCCGCAAGCTCTGTTGTTCGTATCCGTCCCCGAGCCAGCGCCGTTCCAACTCCTCCCCGAGTCCCGTCAGCCCGTACGAGCGGATCACTCGCTCGACTTTGCTGTTGGGTGCGCCGCTGTCTCCCATGCCCCCAACGCCTGTCTCGACGGTGAAATGTCTTCTGTTCGTCCCGCTCAGACTCGACGGCGACCCCATCTCTCCCCGGAAATATAAGAAAAATAGTATATAACGAAATTATATAATTACTGTGTACACCACTGTCGCGATACAGACCACGATACTCCACAGAGAGGAGACCGAGCGGCTGTGGACCGTATTCTCGACTGCGTCAGGCGATACACTAACTCCTCTCGCTCGATCCTCTGTTATCCATATAGAGACGCTCAAAGCTGCGCTGGGCCGTTCTGACGGTTCGGATTGGAGACGGCTTCGAGAGTATGTAAAAGCTGTTATAAAGGTCGAGGTACAAGTACTCGAACAGATCCAGGACGGTCGCCGTTGAAACGGGGCTGTCGACGGGCACGGAACGCGCCGTAGGTCAGAAGTCGATGACGGCGTTTTCGGTGACGAGTGAGTCGATGAGGCGCGTCGGCGTCGCGTCGTAGCCGGGGTTGGCCACGTCGAACCCGTCGGCCGGTTCGAGCATGACCTCGGAGGCCGACCGGTGAGTGTTCTCGAAGGTGAACCCGCTGCCGATGAACTTCGCCGACGAGGCGACGACAGTCATCGGGACGCCCTGGTCGGTGGCCGCCAGGGCCATCGGGTAGGTGCCGATGCGGTTGTAGACGACGTCGTCGACGAGACAGTTCATGCCGACGAGCACGCGGTCACACTCGGAGATGTAGTGGCCGGCGGCGCCGTCGACGATGAGCGTCACGTCGACGCCGTCCCGGTCGGCCAGCTGGCGGGTGGTCTTGCGACCGAGAAAGCGCGGCCGGGACTCCGTGACGTAGAGGTCGAACTCCGTGCCGTCGGCGAGTGCGGCTTCGAGCGTCGCCATCACCGTCGAGGAGTTCTCGTGGGTCAGGAGGACGTCGCCGTCGCTGACGAGCTCGGCCGCCCGCCGGCCGGCCCCCTCCTTGCTCGACTCGATCTCGCCGACGACGGTGTCGATAGCCTCCCGGAGGCGCTCTTTCCCCTCTTCGACCGTCTCGGGTTCGGGCTCGGTGACGGCGTCGACGATCCGGCGCTGGGAGGTGTACAGCGGGGCGTGAGAGTGGTTCGCCCGCTTGAGCGCGTTGCTGTTGCGTTCGAGGTCACGGACCAGTTTGCCGGGCGTGGGGTACTCCCGCTCGACCAGCTCGCGGAGCGCCTCGGCAGCCTTGACCGCGACGATCGACGCGCTCTGGGTCTGCATCTCCTCTATCTGGTTGACTGTCTCGTCTATCATGTATGCAGGTGTGTTACCCGTCCCTATAGGTACTTTCGTCCGACGCGTCCCTGTCCGGCGCCTTCCCCGGACCGCACTCCGCGCCCGTCGGACCGGTACCCGTCTCGCCGGCGTCCCGGCGTATAAAAGGCGACACAGTGGCTGTGTGTTTATTACAGTTGGACTCCCACTCACGACCGGTGACATATTGTGTCATTTCACGGCGGCAGTGAACTGGCGAGGGTGTACGACGACGCACTCTACGAAGGGTTCGGGCTGATAGCGAGTAACATCGCGGAGCCGAACATCATGATGGGGTTGATGGAAGGCGCATCCCGGGCCGACTCGGACCTCCTCTTGCAGATGAGCAACGGCGCCTGCACCTTCGCGGGCAACGGGGACCCGATCGCGGGGTTACAGGCGATGGGCAACTACATCGACCTGATCGCGGCCCAGTACGACGTCGGGGTGTTTCTCAACATGGACCACCAGACCGACGTCGACACGATACGCCGCCAGATCCAGCTGGGGATCCCCTCCTCTATCATGATCGACGCCTCCCACGAACCGTTCGAGGAGAACGTCGCACGCAGCACGGAGGTCGTCGACTTGGTCGAGGAGGCCGACGCGGACATCCTCGTCGAGGCCGAACTCGGCAAGATCAAAGGCGTCGAAGACGAGATCGTCTCCGAGAAGGCGTTCTACACCGACCCCGAACAGGCCGTCGAGTTCGTCGACCGGACCGGGTGTGACCTGCTGGCGATCTCGGTCGGCACCCAGCACGGCGTCGCCAAGGGCAAGGACCTTGACCTGCGTCCCGACCTGACCAGCGACATCCGGACGGCCCTCCAGGACCACGGGCTCGACACCCCGCTGGTGTTGCACGGCTCCTCGGGCGTCCAGCCCGACCAGCTCCAGGAGATGCTCGAGCGTGGCGTCTGCAAAGTCAACAAGGACACCCGCTACCAGTACGAGTACACCCGGGCCGCGTTCGACCTCTACCGGGAGGAACCCGACGAGATCGTCCCGCCCGAGGGGACCGGCGGCGACCGCGACGCCTTCTTCAACGACGTTCCGTGGTCGCCCAACAAGGACCGCTTCGACCCGCGCGTCGCCGGGCGCCAGATCCGCGACCGGATCGCCGAGGTGTACGCCGACCTGGCCGAGGTCGCCGGCAGCGCCGGGCGTAGCAAGTTCACGTAATCGGCGGTTCGCTTTCGGGGTCTCGCCGAGCCCGTCGCGTCACTCGCTCAGTGCCGACTCGACGCGTTCGACCAGCGGCCTGGACCCGAGGAACGTCGGCGTCCGGCCGTGCAGGCCGTCGGGGTCGACGTCGAGTAACGACTGCTCGCCGTCAGTCGACCCGCCGCCGACGGCCTCGACGATGTACGCCAGCGGCGCCGACTCGAAGTGCACTCGCAGTTTCCCGTCGGGACTGCCCTCCTTGGCGGGATAGCCGAACAGCCCGCCGTACTCGAGTACCTGCGAGAGGTCCGCGACCGTCGCGCCGCCGTACCGGAGTTTCAGTTCGCGCTCCAGTTCTGCGACGATGGCGTTGACCGTTTCGGACCGTTCGCTGGGTTTGCCGGCGACGCCGACGACGGTTTCGGTCTCGGGCATCGTCACCTCGCCACGGCGCTCGCTGAACCCGTCGCGCAGGAGGTACTCCTGGACGCCGTCGCGGTCCTCGCGGGCGACGGTCATTGTGGTGTAGGGCCCGTACAGCACCATCGTCGCCGCGACGAGGTACCGGCCCGTCGCCGGGAGTTCGGCGTCGTAGACGCCGACTATCGTCCCGACGGGGTTGTTCGACGCCAGGTTCGAGGAGCCGTCCAGCGGGTCGATGGCGACGGTGTACCCCTCGCCGCAGTCGACGGCCTCGGGCCGTTCCTCGCTGACGTAGGAGCCGATACAGTCCAGCGCCGCAAGTTCGTCGAAGAAGATCCCGTCGGCCCAGATGTCGGCGTCGATCTGGTCCTCGCCGCTGGGGTTGGTCCCGCCGCCCGACCCCGCGTGGCTCGCGAGGTTCTCCTCGACGTAGTTGGCCGTCTCCTGTACCGTCCGGACGACTCTGTCTAACTCGTTCATACATCTGTGCCCCCTCGCTGGTCGTGTTGATCGATCATTACACTCCCCATTGGAAGCGAGACCGGTATCAGGTTACCGGTCGGTATCGGGACTGCGATCCGCACGGCGAGTGCGTCTGCCCGGATCCGAATCCGCCTGACCACTTCGATTCCACGGACTCCTCGCCGTCGCTCGTCGTTGCGAGGAATCAGACGTGGGTTGGGGCGGTACCGGACCGCACCTCGTAAGGTCTCTTCGGTGGTGAATTCGGCCGGGCTGGGGCTTCTCACGGGACTCTGTGAGAACCCATGACACCCGAACAAAGTGATCTCGAACCGATGTACCCGGCTTGATTTGAATATTTAAGTAGAGCCAAATTATTTGAACCAGGCAGTACAAGACCTAGTAGAATGGCTGACTCGAACCCGGGATCGTGGACGGAGAGTATGAGCGGGCGTGAGCGCGTCCGGCACGTCGTTGAGCTGCTGGACGAGCCGACGCCAGTGCAGGAGATCGCGGACCAGGCAGACGTCTCGCGCGCGACAGCCGACGATGAACTCCAGCGGCTGCAGAGCGACGACTGGGTCACTGAAACGACCGTCGACGGGACGAAGGCGTACGATCTGAATCCCGTTCGGATGCTCTTCGACGAGGTGACTGACCTGATTGAGGCACATTCGCGTGATGAACTGGAGAGTCAGCTCACGGAGCTGAAGGAGGAACAAGAAGCGTTGGCCGTAGAGTACGACGTCAGTTCTCTCGATGAGTTCAGAGAACGACTCGCGGACGAGGAGTTCTCGGCTGAGGAGCTTCGTGAGCGTCGTGACGTGATTGCCACGTGGGAGGCAATCAATACGGAACTCGGGCTCGTGAAGCACGCCCTCCAACTGTATGATGATGTGATCGAGCTCTCTTCACCGCGGACTGACTCTCCCTCGACACTCGCCTGATGGTTGTCTTCCTCGCTAATCGGGCGAACTTGCAGAACAAGCGACTCCACGACCGTATCCAGAATCGACTCAGCGGTGAATTCGAGAACGTTCGCCAACGGCGTGCGGAACCGCGCGAAGCGGGTCCATACCGGGTCGTCGCTGAGGTAGACCCACGCCAGTTCCTCGGTGACGACGAGTACCCGGTGGCGACCGCGCGCATCGAGATTGGCTTTCAACTGCAGCCTGGGGAACCGTACGAGTACTACTGGTTCAACTGGATCGAGCCAGAAAGAAGTCTGCTGGTAGGCTGGCACCAGGACGACACGCACGACGACCTCGGACCAGTTCATCTGCAGGTCAACGATGGCGCGACACCCGTCGCGCACGAACCAGCGCAGTTCATCGATGCCCATCCACTGGACGTCGTCGAGCGCAGACTCAACTCGCTTCGAGACGCGGTCCTCGCTGTCGAGTGGAAGCAGGGACGACCCATCGGACTCGATTCCGCTGTCACGGGAAGTAAGTAGACCTGATTTTGGTGAGTTTTGGCTGTCGAATTGCGGAACAAATCGGACGGATTTACGGGCCGAGATTCAGTCGATGACGTGGTTGAATCTCTCCTCGAAGAGCGGCTTACACAACTTCGAGAGAGCCAAGAGCGGGTCGAAGAGAAGCGCGAAGAATTGCGCCAATCATTCGGCATTGGTGACAACGAAACGACAGAGGAAGTGTCTGGTAGCTTACAGACGGAAGCTCAGGCCAAGCACGAAGAGCTACGCCGGAGGTTCGGCAAATGACGGAAAGAAGTCAATCGGTGTCGGCTCAGTCTGTCACCTTCCAGCTTCCCAACAGAGCCGTAGTGGATTTAAAGGGCAAACACTCAAACAATCGCGGGGCCGTCTCTGCCGACAGGCTCGGAAACTCAAAGGAATGGAAACAAGAATTGATTCCGTACATTCTGGCGGGCATGGCAGATGCTCACCCTGACGTGGATTCAGGTGGCGGCTTCGTTGTGCAACCTGACGGTTCAATCACGGAGGAATGAGTATGAGTCACGATGTAACCCCTCAATCTACTAAAATTAGAAACCAGATTCGGCAAGGAAACCCGGCAGAAATGGTGATAGTGTGGAAAGATACGAAACTTACGTTCTGTAATGTTTACTACAAAGACGGCCTACGGCGTGACGCTGTAGTGCGATTTTCTTCTGATAATGATACCCTTCGCGTTCACTATGACGAGGGTACAAGCCAGTTTGCCGGAGTAGATTTGGCAGATGGAAGGCAGACACTCCTATCCGCTCAGGCTGTCGAAGAGAACCGAATAATACTATCAGGATAGACAGCAAAAAGCGGTCGCAGTCATGCGTTCTAACGCTCGAAAGACATACTGCATCATCTAACGAATTGCCATACGCACACAGTTTTACAGCGCACTTGGTATTAAGTATGTAGGGAGCGTATGCCAAACTGTAATGGCGGGCAATCCAAACGAGTACATCGAAATCGGCTCAGATGGCATACGGTTTGTGATGGAACACCAGTCCATCACGAGCAACGAGAAGACAATGATTCCCCGTGAAGAGGTTCCTGTTGACGAGATGCCAATCAATAATATCGTCATCAACGGAGTCTCTAATATCGAATCTGTGGATGACGATTCTGGCACTCTCATCCGTATGAAGTACGAGGAAGTCGAATACACTACCACAGAGAACGGAGAGTCAGAGGACAGCATGGACTTCTATGAGAAGCTGGAGAGCGAGACTGGCATCCAGTTTGACGACAGTTCTCAGGAGTTCATTTTCTCGGACAGTAAAAGTGACAAGGAAAACTTTGCCAATTTCATTCGGGTCCTGTTTGAGGAAGGCCACATGACGAAGGACGACCTTCCGTACCAGACGAAGTACGCTCGGAATGCCTACCTCCTTAATACAGAGCCAGTTGACCAGAAGGGCGAGGAGATGGAGCGAACCGGAGAACCAGTTGAAGGGGTATTCGTTGCAACACACTACGCTAAGGACCAGAAGAAGAAGTACATGAAACAGCTCGTCAACGATTTCGTCAAAGGAGAATCTATCAACAAATGAGCCAGACAGCTCAATCAATCACTGTTCAGGAAGTGGTGGAGCGAGTTCGTGGCGACAAGGAGGCGTATCAAGACGCTGAAGTGCTACGATTCCTCTACCACAACGCCAGCATGAGTATGCGGCAAATCGGTAGTGTATTCGGTGTATCAGGACCGGCGATAGAATACTGGATGAAAGAAAACGGTATCGAACGACGCGAAAGGGAAGAAGGGCTTGTTATCCGGCAGGTACAGGACATGGAAATCGGAAACGAAAGCAATTCTCGACTTGAAGACCTTCAGCGGTTTTTAGATTAAGGTACTTCGGCCTTGTTTAGACGCCTACATTCCTCCGGAAGAAGCGGGGAAGGCCGAAACCGGGTTGTCCCTAGCTTATTGTTAGGTTTACGAACATTTAAAAGTTTCGGTTGGGCGGTGGGTGAAGCAAGCAACCGCCGAAGTAACACGGAAGCCACTTGCTGGCAACCCCGGCAAGCGGAAGAGTAAGTACCTCTCCCGAGAGAAAGATGCAAACCACCAAGGGACGGTAACACCGTCACACGCCCAACATTGGCGAAGACTGCCATGTCACCCTGCCAAGGGCTGTCAAAGCTAACAAGGAAACCGAAGTTGGTGGCCCCGACGTACCGGGACAAGCAGTGAGCTAAGATACCCGAGTTGGTTCTTATTGTCGAAGGTGCGTCACACTTTGGGGGGCGGATGTGCGAGAGGCACACCGTCTTGAGCAGGCCATTACGGCCTTGAAAAGTTTAGTTCGGCGGGTAGTTGTAAGTATTCAACTCCGGCAAGAGTTGGCGACGTTCTCGACAAAGGCAGGGTTGACAAAAGAGGTTCATCAAGAGACAGCGGAGCGCCGACAAAGCCTTGATGAAACGCACAAACGCCCCAGTCGGCGTTTGGTTCACCGGAGAGGCACACCTTGGAGAGCGGCACACCTTGGTTGGGTTCTCCGAGACGGCAAGGCCACTCGGTGGATGTTGGGGAGTTATCACACGCGGCCCGACTTCCTTCAGCCATTCCGAGGTTGGCGGTGGGCGGTGGCGGAACTGTGATAAATCCGTCTCGCGGAGCGAAGCGGAGCGAGACAAGACAGGTGCAAGCATCCAACCACCATTCACGAAGCATGGCCAGCATCGAAGCCGACTTGGTAAGGGTTCCTGCCGAGTTACACCAACCGAACGGTTGGCAAATCCCACCTTCGACAACTTGTGTCGGCCCACACCCTGCCTTGGCGAAAGCAGACCCACCTTCGACAAGGCTACTCTTCTGCCAAGGATATATCAATCTTCTGAAAAGTCGGAAACGTGGTTTGAGAGTGGGGACATTTGTGCGCGCGATTTAGCGCAGTAGTACATAAATTGAGATATTGATATTTTAAAAGATTATCAGCCTGCCATCTGTCGATTGTCAGACGGTGGCAGGCCTTCGGGAAAGACAGGCCAGACACCAACACTTCCCTTCTGTGAATGAATCCATGAAGTCACGCGCACCTCGCACAAGGGGCGAGTCACCCTACGGGAAAGACTTTTCTAGCCTTAGACAAGATTTTGAGACGGAACTTGCCGAGCGAATCAAGGTATTCAATGATTCGAATGGACCCACGGTTCGGACGGGAGTTTATAAGCATCCCTACGCCGTACTGTCCTTTCGATTCGGGAAAAAATGGATGGGTTGGGGCGGATTTGAACCGGATGCAGACGTGCTCGCTTCGCTGCGCGCGACTGCCAGGGTTCAAATCAGCCGAGCCCATCCGCTCCTCACGTCCGTTCGTCGCAGGATGGGTTGGGGCGGATTTGAACCGCCGACTTCCTCCGTGTGAAGGAGGTATCATAACCGGACTAGATCACCAACCCGGCCGTTGCCACCTGGCCGCTCGCTGACCGCACTCTTGACGGCCTCCACTCGCGCTTGCAGGTCGGCTTTCACCGCCTCGAACCCCGAGGGCTCGGGCTCTTTCTCCCGACCGCTCGCTTCAGGTAGTACACCGTGTCTTCGAAGTGTCGGTTCATATCTGACCCGACGCCGAGAACAAATATATGTCTTGTCCCCGCGACCACAACACTTTTTAGGTTTTAGGCATACCTAAAGAATGCCGGTGTGACCCGGACACCGCCGGATAGCCGGCCTGTCTGTCCCGTGACGCTTCGTTCAGGCGCGCGACGGTGGGCATCGACGCGCGCCGTGGCGGGTGCCGGGGAGCACCCGTCGCTGTTTTCGGCGCCGAGTGGCAACTCCGGGTCGACACTCCCGGGAGCGTCATAGTGATTATTGTCGGTCTGTTCCGGATCGACCGCACGCAGTCGTGCGGTCGTACCGGTAAATCGCTACAATAATCACTATCAGTCGCCACACACTTACCCCATCGGCCAGTATCGGACCCATGTTCGAGCGGGTGTCGGTGCCGACGCCGTTCCAGGTGGGGCCGGTCAACGCGTATCTGGCGGGTCGGACCGTCGTCGACCCGGGCCCGGACAGCGAGCGGGCCTGGGCGACGCTGGTCGAGGCGCTGTCCGCGCGCAACCTCGCGCCCGAGGACCTCAAGCAGGTGGTGGTCACCCACCCCCATCCCGACCACTTCGGCCTCGCCGCCCGCCTCCGCCAGGCCGGCGCCAGGGTCGTCGCCAGTGCCGAGGCGGCGTCCGTTCTCAGCGACTTTCCGGCCCGGCTCGACTACGAACAGCAGTACTTCCGGGCGTTTTTCGTCCGGTGTGGGATGGCCGAGGACACCGCGGCGACGGTGACCGACCTCCCCGAGGCGTTTGTCCACTACGCGCCCAGTGTCACGGTCGACCACACCGTCTCGGACGGTGACACCGTCGCCGTCGACGACCGACGGCTTGACGTCGTGTCGCTGGCGGGCCACGCGGTCGGCGAACTCGGCTTCGCGTTCGAGGCCGAGGGCGAGCGCGTGGCGGTCGTCGGCGACCAGGTGCTCGCGGACATCACGCCCAACCCGTTCCTCCAGCCCCCGCCCGAGTCAGGCGGCGACCGTCCGCGCGTCCTCCCGACGTTCAACGACTCGCTGGCCCGCCTCCGCGAGGCCGGCTACGACCGCCTGTTGCCGGGCCACCGCGAACCGATCGCCGACCCCACAGCCCGGATCGACGAGACGCTGGCCGCACACGAGGAGCGCACCGAGGCAGTCGCCGCCCTGGTCGACGGCCCGACGACGCCCGTCGACGTGATGGAGGGCCTGTTCGAGGACCTCGCGGTCACCGAACATTTCTCCGGGATGAGCGAGGCCGTCGGCCATCTGGACGTCCTCGAAGCCGAGGGCCGCGTGACCGTCCGCCAGGACGGCGGCCTCCGCCTGTACGAACCCGCCGCGGAGTGACCTCGCTGCGTGTCTCGTACGGTCGTGCGTAATTCTTTTGATTCCCACGAAACAGAACACTGTCTCCGTGGTCCGAAACGCCGATCCTCACCGACACTGCCGAAATTGGGTACGCAGCGCGAGGACGAACAGCAGGTCCGACAGCCGGTTCAGATAAACGACGGCGGAGTCGTTGATCGGTTCGTCGGCGGCCAGCGCGACCGCCCGGCGCTCGGCGCGCCGACAGACCGCCCGCGCCTGGTGGAGTTTGGCGCCGCTCTCGGACCCGCCCGGCAGGATGAACGACTCCAGTGGGTCGAGGTCGGCCTCGAACTCGTCGATGGCGTCCTCGACCGTCGTGACGTGGTCGTCGGTCACCTGCGGGTCGTCCTCGTCGGGGTCGGGGTTGGCGAAGTCGGCCTGGACGACGTGGAGGTGGTTCTGGACCGACCGCAGGAGGTCGTCGACGTTGTCGTGGCCCGTCGGCCGGACGACGCCGACGAAGGCGTTGAGTTCGTCGACAGTGCCGTAGGCCTCGATGCGCGGACTGGCCTTCGAGACCCGGGACATGTCCCGCAGGTCCGTCTGCCCGCCGTCACCGCGCCCGGTGTAGATCTTCATGTTCCCCGGTCGGGCCGCCAGGGACTTAAGCCCGGCCGGACGGCAACCACCACGTTGAATTGCGGGGACTTCGAAGACTCGGTCATGACCGCGGAGCGAACGACGAACTGTCCGGAGTGTGAGACCGAACGGTCGTTCTACCGGGTGGCGAGTACGCGTGTCCACCTCGGCCTGAAAGTCAAGTGGCGCTGTTTCGAGTGTGACTACACGTTCGTCAGTATCGACGGGGCCGTCGACACCGCCACGACCTGATAGTGATTATTGTAGCGATTTACCGGTACGACCGCGCGATTGCGTGCGGTCGATCCGGAACAGACCGACAATAATCACTATGACGCCGCGCCGTCGCCGTCCGACGCGGAACTCCCTGTCCGTTCGGGGAGGGATTTTAAGTCTCCACGCCGAGGAACAGGGCCAATGACAGCCTCGATCCGGGTGTTGCTCGTCGACGAGGACGCCGCGGTGGTCCAGGTCACCCGCGAATTTCTCGAACAGGTCGACCCGGACCTGGCGGTGACGGCGGTCACGAACACGGCAGCGGCGGTCGAACACCTCGAGGCGGATCCGTTCGACGTTCTGGTCACCGACTACAGGATGCCCGAGATGACCGGGCTCGAACTCACAGACGCGGCACGCGAGATCGACGACACACTTCCCTGCGTGTTGTACACGGCCGCAGAACCGGCGGCACTGGACGACGCCGACGAGCGGGTCGCCGGCTTTGTCCGCAAGCGGACCGGCCGCGACCAGTACGAGGAACTGGCGTCGCTTGTCCGCGAGGTCGCCTGACGGTCAGTCGTCGGTCGCCGGTGTGAGCGAGAGCACGACACAGGCCCCCCCAAGGCCCGACTCCTCGAAACGCAACCGGCCGCCACACGACTCACACACCCACTTGACGACCCACAGACCGAGCCCGGTGCCGTGTCTGAACTGCGTGATGTCGACCGACCCGGTGATGACCGCCCGTTCGTCCTCGGGGATGCCGGGCCCGTCGTCGGCGACCGTCAGCCGGACTTCCCGGTCGGCCGACTCCGCTTCGACGCGGACCGACGCGTCCGGGCCGGCGTGTTCGACGACGTTTTCGAGCAGTTCCTCGACGGCGACCCTGAGCCGGTTGTCACCGACGACCCGGACGGACGCGAGGTCGGTCTCGATGTCGAGCGGGAACTCGGCCTCGTACTCGGCGACCGCATCCGCGACGAGCCCGTCGAGTTCGACCGTGGCGTCGCGGGGCGACCCCGAACGCATCGTCCGGTCGAGCGAGCGTGCCCGGTCGCTGAGTGCTGCCAGTTCAGCGGCCTTCTCCCGGAGCGCTTCGGCGCGGCTCCCCAGGTCGTCGTCGAGCTCGTCGACGAGCATCTCGGCGTAGCCGAGCACGACGTTGAGGTCGTTGCGGAGGTTGTGCCGGAGGACGCGGTTGAGCACCTCGAGGCGCCGTTCGCGCTCTTTCTGTGCGGTGATGTCGGTGTAGATACCGAACGCGTGGGTGCCGCCGTCGAGTTCGTACGGAACGCCCCGGAACAGGAAATCCCGGAACCCGTCCGCGGTGCGACGACGGACTTCGCGGTTGGTCACCTCACTGTCCGCCGCTCGTTCGTCGATGTGACGGCTCTCTTCCTGGGCCTCCGGCGGGAGGATGAAGTCGTTGAGTGACTCGCCGACCACCGTCTCGCTCTCGTACCCGAACACCTCGGTGAACGCGTCGTTGACGGTTCCGACGATCGGGCGGCCGTCCTCGTCTATCGTCGTCTCGACGACCGCGTCCGGGAGGTTGTCGAACAGGTAGGAAAACCGGTTGCGCTGGGTTTCGAGTCGCTCGCGCGTCTGAACGAGTTCGCTCAGGTCTCGCACGACGCCGACCGTGCCCGCGTACGCGGCCTCGGTGGGGAACAGCGACACCTCCACCTCGGCGGGCAGGTGGTCGCCGTCGGCGGTCACCCACTCGGTTTCGAAGCGGCGACCCGCGGCCACGTCGCCGACCGCCCAGAGGTCGGCGATACGTGACTCGAACCGTTCCGTTTCGCCCGGCGCGAGCACCGTCCTGGGGTGGCTCCCGACCAGGTCCGCGCGGTCGTAGCCCAGCCAGTCGGCCAGCGGGTCCGTCACCAGCGAGAACCGCTCGTCCTCGTCGACGACGTACACCATGTCCTGGACGTTCTCGATGACGGTCCGGTAGCGTTCGAGTTCCACCTCGCGGTCGACCCGTTCGAGCGCGACTACCGCCGTCGAGGCGACGAACTCCGCCAGCGAGACGTCGGCCGGACCCAGTCCTTCGGAGTTGGTCGTCGCGACCGTCACCACGCCGCGCTCGCCCAGCGGGACGTAGATCGCGTCCTCGAACGCGCCGATGTCCCCGACGGGTTCGACGTCGCTCCCCTGCAACTGTCGGGTCTCGCCGGTCTCGAACGCCCTGCCGGGACCGCCCTCGCCGACCTCGTAGGACGGTCGGTCCCCCAGGGACGGCCCGCTGTTCCCGCGGGCGACCTGGGCCAGCTGGCCGGTCTCTCCGTCGTACAGTCGGACGATACACAGGTCGTGTTCCAGCGCATCGACCGTCGCCTCGACGACCGCCTCGGCGACCGCCTCGGTGCTCTGTGCCGTCTGGAAGGTCCGGGACGCGTCCAGCAGGCGGGAGAGGCGCCGCTCGCGGTCCCGGCGCTCGGACACGTCCCGCACGACGCCCGCCTTGCCGACGAACTCGTCGTCTTCGTTCCTGACGACAGATATGTGGGCCTCGCAGGGGACCGGGTCGCCGGTCCTGTGCAGGATGTCGAGTTCGAACGTCGTCTCCGAATCCTCGCTCGCGCGTAGCGACTCCTGGACACGTTCGGCCTGTGCGACGGTTCGCTCGTCTTTGATCATCGCCGTCCGCTCGCCGAGCAGTTCCGCCTCGTCGTAGCCCGTCAGTTCGGTCAGCGCCTCGTTGACGAACGTGAATCGCCCCTCGTCGTCGAGGACGTAGACGCCGTCGTCGATCGCCTCCAGTGCCTCCCTGTATCGCTCGTCTATCGGCGGCGGGTCGGCCACGCTCGCCCAGTTGTCGACACTCGCGGTGGCGTCGCCGGTTCGGGCAGCCGTCCAGTGCTCGTCGAGTCGCGCCTGCACGCGCTCTTCGAGTGACTGGCCGACGGCGCTCGGGGCGTAGTACTCCGTCGCACCGGCCCTGGTCGCCGCGGCGGCCAGCTCGCCGTCGGGTTCGGCCGAACAGAACACGATCGGGACAGTGGCGTCACGCTCGCGGATGGCGGCGACAGCGTCAGGTCCCGGTCCGTCACTGGCGTGTTCGACGACGACACACCCTATCGGCCGGTCGGCCAGCCCCTCGACGGCCGCTCCGGTGGCCGTCGCTGCCACCGTCTCGAACTCCCCGTCGAGTGTCCGGCGCCCGTCACCAGCGGGACCGCGGACGTACAGGACCGTTCCCTCCATTCTCTCCCCGGCGGTTTCGACCGTACAGAATCGCCGCAACGGCTTAGTCTTTCCGCGGCGTTCTCTCCGGCTGAAACCTCCCGCACGCCCCGACCGGTCACTCTGACAGGTCCCGCCAGGACAGCCGCAGCTCGCGGGCGGCCCCGACCTGGTCGATGCGCCGCGCAGCCGTTCGCTCGGGCGCGTTCGCCAGCGTCTCGTCGGCCTCGCGTGCGACGGCGTTGAACGCTGCCGCCAGGTCGTCGAGCGAGGATCGACTCTCGACCTCGGTCGGTTCGGTCATCAGCGCCTCGCCGACGATCTCGGGCCACTTGGTCGTCGGCGGGTGGACGCCGTAGTCTAACATTCGTTTGGCCGCGTCGGCGGCGTCCTGTTCGCCCGCGCTCGCGACGAACTCGTGGTGGAACGGGCCGTACGGCACCTCGTAGTCGAGTCGGCTCGCCAGGTAGTTGGCGTTCAACACCGCCTTGGCGCCGGCGTCGGCCAGCCCCGCGTCGCCGAGTCTGGCGATGTAGGCGTAGGCTTTCAGCAAAACGAGCCAGTTGCCCCGGAAGCCGTGGACCTTGCCGATGCTCTCGGCCGGTTCGAACAGTTCGTACTCGCCATGCTCGTCGTCGCTGACCCGGCGGACCTGCGGGGTCGGCAGAAAGTCGGCCAGCTCGTCGGTGACCCCGACCGGCCCCGCGCCGGGCCCGCCGCCGCCGTGGGGCGTCGCGAACGTCTTGTGGACGTTGTAGTGCATCACGTCGAAACCCATGTCGCCCGGCCGAGCCCGGCCCAGCAGGGCGTTGAGGTTCGCGCCGTCGTAGTAGAGCAGGCCGCCCGCGTCGTGGACCGTCTCGGCGATGGCCTCGATGTCGCGCTCGAACAGGCCCAGCGTGTTGGGATTGGTGAGCATGAGCGCCGCGGTGTCGGGCCCGACGGCCGACTCCAGGGCCGCGAGGTCGACCCGGCCGTCCTCGTCGCCCGGGAGTTCGACCACGTCGAACCCGGCCATCGCCGCCGTCGCGAAGTTCGTCCCGTGGGCGGAGGCCGGGACGACCACCTCCGAGCGGTCCTCGCCGGTTGCCTCGTGGTAGGCCCGGGCGATCTGAATACCGGTGAACTCCCCGGCCGCGCCTGCCGGGGGCTGGAGCGTCACCGCGTCCATCCCGCCGATCCGCCCCAGGTAGTCCTGGAGGGCGTACATGACCGCCAGCACGCCCTGAACGCTCTTGGCCGGCCGGTCGGGGTGGACCGCCGCCTCCGGCCGGGCCGCCAGGTCCTCCGTGAACTTGGGGTTGTACTTCATCGTACACGACCCCAGCGGGAACGGGCCGCTCTCGACGCCGTAGTTCATCTCCGAGAGTCGACTGTAGTGACGTGCCAGCTGTGGCTCGGCCAGCGCCGGCAGTTCCAGACTGTCGCGTGTCAACTCGTCGGGGAGAGGGCCACCCGACTCGTCGTCCTCCTCGCCGACGCCGGGACTCGCTGTGCCGGTGCCGTCGTGGTCCTCGCTCCCGTCCCCATCGCCACCGGTCGCGCCCACCTGCACCTCGGTCAGGTCTTTCTCCGAGAGCAACGGTTCGTAGGCGCCGTCGTCGGTCCAGCGGGCCTGGTCGAAGGTAGTCGCGTCGTCGGCACCCGGGCGTTCGTCGTCGGGCATCTCAGGCCACCTCCTCGACGGCCGCGACGAACCCGTCTACTGCGGGGGCGTTGGCGTCGGTGACACAGACCTGGAGCCGGTGGTCGCCGACGACGTGGACGGCGTAGCCGGCGTCGGCGAGGTCGTCGGCGACCGCCGTCGCGGGCTGGTCGGTGTGTGCCTGGAACTCCCGGAAGTGATGCCGGTCGAAGGTCGGCGCCCGGACGCCGTCGATGTCGTCCAGGCGTGCGGCCAAGTCCCGGGGCAGGCGCACGCACTCTTCGGCCAACTCGACCAGGCCGTCGGGGCCCAGCAGGGCGGCGTGGATCGCGGCCCGCAGCGCCAGCCACGCCTGGTTCGTACAGATGTTGCTCGTCGCCCGCTCTTTCCGGATGTGCTGTTCTCTCGTCTGGAGGGTCAGCGTGTACGCCCGGCGCCCGGTCGCGTCTTCGCCGGCGCCGACGAGTCGGCCCGGCACCTGCCGGAGGTACTCTTCGCGCGTGACGAACATCCCCATGCCCATCCCGTACGCGGTGCCCAGTCCCAGGACGCTGGCCTCGCCGACGACGACATCGGCGCCGACGTCGGCCGGCCGCTCCAGCAGCGCGAGCGCGACCGGGTCCGACCCGAGGACGAACAGCGCGTCGTTCGCGGCGGCGACGTCGCCGACCGCGTCGAGTCGCTCCTCGATACACCCCGTAACAGCCGGCGACTCGGCGTACACCATCGCCACGTCCTCGTCGACGGCTTCCTGCAGGCCCGCGACGTCGACGGTGCCCTCGACGGTCGGGTAGGTCTCGACCGAGAGGCCGGGGCCGCGGGCGTACTGGTCGAGCACCGCCCGTTTGCCCTCGCGCAGGCGGTCGGGCACGAGCACCCGGTCGCCCGAGACCGACCGCACCCGCTGGGAGAGCGTCGCGGCCTCCCCGAGGGCGGTGGCGGCGTCGTACATCGAGCAGTTGGCCACGTCCAGCCCTGTCAGTTCGACGAGTACGGACTGGTACTCGAACAGCGCCTGCAGGAACCCCTGGGCGACCTCGGGCTGGTACTGCGTGTAGGAGGTCAGAAACTCCTGGCGCCGCGCGATGTCGTCGACCAGCGAGGGGACGTAGTGGGCGTAGTGGCCCCGGCCGAGAAACTCCGTCAGGTCGTCGTTCTCGGCGAGAGTCCCGCGCACAGACCGGCGGACGGCCCGCTCGCTGTGGGCCGGAATGTCGAACTCGCCGTCGAACCGGACGCCCTCCGGAATGTCGAATAGGTCCTCCTCGTCGTCGACGCCGACGGCCGCCAGCATCGCGGCCGTCTCAGCGTCCGTGTGGGGCGCGAACGGGCTCCCCTGTGCGTTGCGTGTCATGAGCGGTGACTGATACGCGACCCTATCGGCCCGAGCCACATTAATCACCCTCCGGAGTGGCCGTCGAAAGATAACACCAACGGTGTATCCAGAGGCAACTGCGACGCTGGTCGTGCCGTTCGACGGGTCCTCGCTCTCGAGATCGGCGCTGACGCGGGCGGTCAAGTTCGACACCGTACTGGAGGAGGGAGT
>PXQN01000040.1:0-3089 GCA_003021305.1 Halobacteriales archaeon QH_10_67_22
AATAGGCAGTGGAACCCAGGTTGCCGGATCGTAAGGTTTCTGCTTTGTAGCATAGGTCTTATACGGATCGCATTCGTGCGGACGGGCATGAGCGAACCGGTGGAGGAACGCCATTCGGACGAGGAGTACCTCGACGCCGTTCGCGAGCACGAGCCGGCGGCCACGAGCGAGATCGCCGAGGTCGTCGGTGTCGCGCGGCAGAGTGCCGATTACCGGCTTCGGAAGCTCGAGGACGAAGGAAACGTCACCAGCAAGACGATCGGGAATTCCCTGGCGTGGAGCCTCGCCGACGGAGTCGGAGCAATCCGTGACGTCGACCCCGACGACGGGTTCTGGGACGCCGAGACCTACGTGGGCGAAGCCATGAGCGCGTCGGACATCGACGATGTCGTCTACGGCGACGGCGGGTCCGAATGAGCCAGCCGCCGGTGCCACTGTGTATCGATACCGGGGCCTTCTTCGCTCGCTTCAACGAACGAGCCGCCGAGCATGATCGGGCACGGGCTGTCTTCCAGGGCATCCGCGACGGGGAGTTGCAGTACGGCCCGCTGGTCACGAGTCGATACGTGCTCTCCGAGTTCGCCACGCTCATGCGCCGGAAGGTCGGTCATCCCCCGGCGGTGAACGCCCTCGAAACGATCCGTTCCGCCGAAAGTATCAATGTTCTCCCGCTCGGGAGTGGCGCGTTCGACCGGACGTGTGAGCAGTTCGCTCGATACGATGCTCGGCGGATTTCGTTCGTCGACCACTCCAGTGGCGTACTCGCCGACGACTACGATATAGAGCATATCTTCACCTTCGACACCGACGATTTCCAGACGCTTGGGTTCGTCGTGGTCCCTGCCGATACGGGGGACGCGTAACTGGACTCTCCGATGCTCAGGGCGAATAGAGGCGTGTCACGCATAACCGTATTTTTGTACTGGTACGAGTTTTGCTACGTCGGGTATCATCTCACCGTGAGCGTCGGGTGGTCAGTGTATTCCTCGAGCCCCTCGCCATGGAACGGCTCCTGGTTGATGGCCAGACACGGCCCTTCGTCCCCGTACGGGACGGTGAGGAGCGAGGTCAAACTGCGGATGTCGCTCGGGGACGGATCTGATTCACCGGCATCGGCGTGACAGAGGAGCGAGGGGACGGCTACCGAGGGCCGATCGACGACGTGTCGCCACGGTCTCTGGCAGTGTCCCGACCGGTCCGTGTCCCGCTGCCCTGCCCCGACAGCTCCCCGCCCTCCTTCATTATCTCCAGCGCGGTCATGACGTCCGTCCGCGACACCAGCCCGACCAATCGGTCGGAATCGGAGGAGTCCACCACCAGCAGCCGCCCGATACCCTCCGCCTGCATCGTCTCGAAGGCGTCCATCACCGGCGTCGCCGGCGTTGCCGTCTCCAGTTCCCGACTCATCACGTCCGCGACTGTAAACGCCTCCCGCTCGACCTCGTCGACCTCCCTCGCGTCCGACAGCGTGACGATACCGGCTATCCGGTCGTTCTCGAGCACCGGGTAGCCCGTGTGTCGCTCCCGGAACATCCGCTCTATGAGTTCCGCGACCGACGCCTCGGGCCCGACCACGTGCAACTCCTCACGGCGGGTCATCACCTCCCGGACCGTCACGCCCTCGAAGGCGGCCTTCATCGCCGTCCGGGTCGACTCCGAGGCGGCGGCGATGTAGATGAAGAACGCCAGCACGACGAGAAAGAGGTTGAACCCCGCGAGCAGCCCCCAGAGGCCGAGGAGGATGGCGAAGCCCTGGCCGACGCGGGCGGCCTGCTGGGTGGCCTTGGCGTGCGGTCGGCTCCGCGCGAGCAGCGCCCGGAGGATGCGGCCGCCGTCCATCGGGAACCCGGGGAGCATGTTGAACGCCGCCAGCACGACGTTCATCGCCGCGAGGTACGCGAGGATGAACCGGGCCGCCTCGAGGGTGAACCCGCCGGCGGGGGTGACGAGGAAGGCGACGTACGCGAGGACGCCGACGGCGACGGAGACGATGGGCCCGGCGATGGCGATGGCGAACTCCTTCCGCCAGTCCTCGGGTATCTCCGCCATCTTCGCGACGCCGCCCAGGAGCCACAGCGTTATCGACTCGATGGGGACGCCGTAGCGGCGGGCGACGAGCGAGTGGCCGAACTCGTGGGCGACGACGCAGACGAACAGCCCGACTGCGGCGGCGGTGCCGATGGCGTACCGCCCGGGGTCGGAGCCGGTCAGGACCCCGGCGTCGATGGCCACCCCGAGCGTGTCGTTGAGCAGCGGCACCCACTCGCCGAGCTGGAGGCCGATGACGTAGGCGAACACCGGCAGGACCAGCAGGAAGGTCAGGTCCAGCTCGATGGGGATGCCGAACGCGCTGCCGACGCGGAAGCTCTTCATGCAAGGCAGTTGTCACCGGAGGCATAAATACTCCGCCGCAACCGTGGGCGACCCCCGGGATTGGAGTGGGTCGGCGGCGTAGGCGTCCGCATGGCCCAGCAATCCAGCCCGCTGATCCGGCGCGAGAGCGACGCCGAGTACGAGACCGTCGACGCCGCCGAGGGACTCCGGAAGGGCGTTCTCGTCGGCGAGGAGCACGGCGCCCCCAACCTCGCCATCCGACGGTTCGTCCTCGAGGCCGGCGGCGAGGTGCCGAAGCACACGAACGACGTCGAGCACGAGCAGTACGTCCTCGAAGGGGAGTACGTGGTGGGCATCGGCGACGAGGAGCACACCGTCGGCGCGGGCGACTCGCTGCACATCCCGGCCGGGACGGTCCACTGGTACCGCAACGATGGCGACGAACCGGGGGCGTTCATCTGTGCGGTGCCGGCCGGCGACGACGAGATACGGCTGGTCGAGGACTGATAGTGATTATTGGGAGTCTGTACCGCTGAGTGACGGGAGAATCGGTCAGCGAGGGCCGAAGCAACTTTGTTTTCGATGGCCCTGCCGAAAGCTACCGCAATAATCACTATGAGAGGGGACTCGTTCCAGTCGCCGCTCACTCCGCCAGCCGCGCGACGACCGCCTCGTCCCGCTCTGCCTCGGTGAAGACGGGCAGCGTCTCGACGCCGGTGTTGCCCTCACCGCGGAGCGTGACCGCGACGTGGACG
>PXQN01000040.1:3169-45216 GCA_003021305.1 Halobacteriales archaeon QH_10_67_22
GAAATGTTACGATACACTACTCCCGGGCGTGTCGAAGCAGGTCGCCGACGTCGACACGCTGTTCCTCCACGAGGCCGGCGACGACTACGCCGTCGTCGTACGCCGTGACGGCGAGCGGCTGCTCCGGGGACGGCTGGAGCTGAAGTGGACCGACGCCGGCCCCCGCCCGGGCCGGTTCCGCGTGAAGGACGGCGACGACGAGATTCCCCGCCGGCCCGAGCAGTTCGTCGAGATGGCCCGCCGGGCGGCGCGCATCCGCATCTCCGAGCAGACCTCCCGGTCCGGACGGCGCGACCTCGAGGCGATGCTGGACGGCTACCAGCTCGAGGCGAAGCAGGTCCGGACCTGCCGCATCTGTGCCGGCAAGGGGCGGTACTCGCCGCTCACCTCCGAGACGGCCATCGAGGCCGACGACGAGCACATCTGCCCGGACTGCGCGAAGCGGGAACTGAAGCGGGAGGCCAACTACCGGGGGCTGCGGTCCGGCGCCCGCGACCGGCTGGAGGAGCTGCTGGTGGAGGTGGGCGACCTCGAGCGGGTCCGGAACCTGCTGTCGGGCCAGCTGGACCCCGAGCTGACGAAGTTCGACGAGATAAGCGCCACCACCGACGACATCGAGCTGGTGTCGACGGACACGCTGGACGTCCACCCGGACCTCACCGCGAGCGTAGAGCAGTTCGACGAGCTGCTGCCGGTCCAGAGCCTCGCCGTCGAGAACGGCCTGCTCGAGGGCCGCGACCAGCTCGTCGTCTCGGCGACGGCGACCGGGAAGACGCTCGTCGGCGAGCTGGCTGGCGTCGACCGCGCGCTGCGAGGCGAGGGGAAGATGCTCTTCCTGGTGCCGCTCGTGGCGCTGGCCAACCAGAAACACGAGGACTTCACCGACGACTACGGCGACCTGCTGGACGTGACGCTGCGGGTCGGTCGGCGAGGAGGAGCGCGGCCACCGCCTCGACGGCCTCGTCTCCCGGCTGAAGTACTACTGCGAGACGAACCGGCTGGACACCCAGTGGGTGTACCTGTCGGCGACGGTCGGCAACGCCGGCCAGCTGGCCGACCAGCTCGGCGCCCAGCTCATCGAGTTCGAGGAGCGCCCCGTGCCCATCGAGCGTCACGTCACGTTCGCGGACGGCTCCGAGAAGGTCGACATCGAGAACAAGCTCGTCAGACGGGCCTACGATTCGAAGTCGTCGAAGGGCTACCGCGGCCAGACCATCGTCTTCACCAACTCGCGGCGGCGCTGCCACGAGATATCGCGGCGGCTGGAGTACTCCGCGGCGCCGTACCACGCCGGGCTGGACTACGGCCAGCGCAAGCGCGTCGAGCGGCAGTTCGGCGACCAGGAACTCGCCTGCGTCGTCACCACGGCCGCGCTGGCGGCAGGCGTCGACTTCCCCGCCTCGCAGGTCGTCTTCGACTCGCTGGCGATGGGCATCGAGTGGCTCTCCGTCCAGGAGTTCGAGCAGATGCTCGGCCGCGCCGGCCGGCCCGACTACCACGACGAGGGGACCGTCTACGTGCTCGTCGAGCCCGACTGCACGTACCACAACTCGATGGAGATGACGGAGGACGAGGTGGCGTTCAAGCTCCTGAAGGGCGAGATGGAGCCCGTCATCACGCGCTACGACGAGGCGGCGGCGATCGAGGAGACGCTCGCGAACGTCACCGTCGCCGGCAAGGCGGCAAAGCGGCTCAACGACCGCATGGTCGGCGAGGTGCCGACGAAGCACGCGGTCGGCAAGCTGCTCGAGTACGAGTTCATCGACGGGCTGGCGCCGACGCCGCTGGGCCGGGGCGTCACCGAGCACTTCCTCGAACCCGACGAGGCGTTCGCGATGCTCGACGCCATCCGGAAGGGGACCGACCCGTACGAACTGGTGGCCGAGATCGAACTCCGCGACGAGCACTGAACGGCGTCAGTCGCTCGCCTGCACCCGCCAGGTCGTCGCGTTCGTGTACGACCACTTCTCGACGTCGATTCCCGCGTCCGACTCCCGGAGCCGCGTGAGCAGGAGGCCGACCTGGGAGGGCGTCAGGCCGACGTCGTCGGCGATGAACTTGCTCTTGATGTAGGCCTCCCCGTCGGCCGCCTTCCGGCGCAGGTACTCCTCGAGTCGCTCCTCGTCAGCCTGGGTGACCGACTCGCTTCGGCTCATCGGCGCTCACCCGCCCGGTCGCGGTTGTACCGGTGGCCCGCGACGATGGCCACGGCGTTGAGCGCGACGAGCAAAACCAGCGCCGTCCCCGAGAGCGACTCCCGGGCGTAGAGCACGACCGCCGCGACGTGAACGAAGGGGAACGTCGCGGCCGCCCAGAAGGCGACCCCCTCGAGGAGCGCCACGAGTCGGGCGAGGACCCAGCCCAGCGGCTCGAACAGCTCGCCGGGAACGATGGCGTATCTCATATACGGTACAACGGAGGGGGATACCAAAGCGGTGGCTTAAGCTAAAACGGCTCTTTGTGCCACCGGTTCACACACGACCCGCTACGCCACCACCACCGACAGAAGCGGCGCGAGCATCCCGGCGAAGGCGATGTCGAGGAACGCCAGCAGGATGACGACCACCGCTCCCGGGACGCCGCCAACCGCACACACCAGCACCGCGATGGGCGTTATCCGGACGCCGAGTCCCACGAAGTTCGCTATCAGGAGGATGATCACCCCGACGATGGCGTTGACCACGAGCGGCCTGACCGTCTGGATGATGCGGTACGCGCCGAACAGCAGCGCCAGCACCAGCGCCAGCAGGGCGATTTCGGTTGTCGTGACCATGAACTGCGGTTCTCCGTGCCGTTGTAAATCCCTTAGGGCCGGAACGAAACGTTTTCACGCCGGCGGAAGGTACGGTACGGTGCGGGATCGTGGGTTAGCTTGGCTATACTTCGGGCCTTGGGTGCCCGTAACCCCGGTTCGAATCCGGGCGATCCCATCGGCGTCTGCGAGGAACGGACGTGACGAGCAACGCCGTTCGTCGGCCGATTCGAACCCTGCCAGTCGCGCACAGCGACCGGCGGCGACGTCATCGTCAGGAGCCTCGAACTCGGCGACGGCCAGGTACAGCTCGTCGGGGCTCTGCTGCCGCCCGCGAACCGGTCGAACCTCCGCCCGTTCGGCACGGCCGACTACGCGGCAACGTACTTCGGGCACTCCGTCACGACGGCCGCGCTGCCCGGCCAGCGGGTCCGCGGGGTCGACGGCGAGGAGACGCTCCGCGTCGGCCGCGACGACGACTGATACGGTCTCCTGTCGCCCGTTCCCACGACGAGCGCCCGATTTCAGGGGGCCGAGGCGAGGATGACCCACAGTGGCCACGAGGCGCTCCGGAGTCGCCGATTCTCCCTCACGGCGACGTATACTTAATTATAAAAGCAGGTTATTCCCGAACTATTATCTTCTGTTTTCGTATTGCTCTAGTTTGGAAAAAGAGTATCGAAACCGCCCCGGGAGCCTCGTCTCCCGACGCCGACACCGTTCCGGTGGACGGCCGAGGGAGGAGGTTCGAACGAGCGAGTGGTTCGACCTGGAGACTGTCGGGACGTAGCGACGGTTCGACGAGAAGCGCGACAGCATCGGCTACGGGCATCCCGAGAGCGGCGACGTCCTTCTGGTACTACGAGTCTCGTTCGCAGGCCAGCGAGGCGGGTCCGTCGATTCGGAGTACGTCCTGGGACACGTCCGGCCCGACCGCCGGGGGCGCCAGGGACGTCGCGACAGTCGAGGAGAGGCCGAAACTCGAGGAGCGCTGTACGAGGTGGTGCGGACGCGACCCGACGAGCAAGCACGGCCGTCGTCGTACTGTCTCACCCCGGCACGACCGGATAGTCAACGCCGTAACCCGGGTTCGCCGTCAGGCGCCCTCGATTTCCGTCACCCGGCCGTCTTCGACGGTCGCCAGCGCCCACGCCGCCGGCAGGTGCGCGTCGTCCAGCAGCCGCTCGGGCACGAGCGGGACGGGCACGGGCCGGTAGGCGTTGGCCTTCATTTCGCGCACGGAGACGAACCGACCGGCCGTCCGGTCGTCCTCGAGGTCCCGGACCTCGAACCGCCCGGACTCGTCGCGGCGGTAGGCGTAGCCGAAGGCCGTCCCCGGCTCGCCGTCCGCGTAGAGGACGACCCGGCTGCCGTCGGCGGTGACGCCGTCGGCCGGTCGCTCGCGCCAGACCGGCGGCTCCGACGCCCGACAGCAGGCCAGGCCCGCCTCGCCGGCACGGAGCCGGTCCGGAACGCTGTAGAACTCCCGTCCCGCTGCGGTCTCGGCGGCCAGTCCCGGCGGGTCGGTCAGCACCTCCCGGACCGTCGCCGCGTCGACCGGGTGCGCCGCGAACAGCGCGGTCCGGTCGCTCTCGACGGCGCGGCCGACCGCTTCCAGGGTCCCCACTGGACCCGGTGGGGCAGGCACGACCCGGAGCTCTCCCGGGACGCCGATGGCATCCGTCCCCCCTGTCGGTGCTGCGATCGCGTGCCAGTCGGCCCGGTCGAGTTCGTACCCCCGCGCGAGCAGCGCCTCGCAGACGGTCTCGAGCCGTCGGGTATCCCTCATCGGTTCGCGTACGGAACCGACGCCCAAGAGCCCCGCGGTCGGCGAACCGGCCGCTACTTTCACCGGGTGGCAAGGTTCTTATCGGGTGGCGCGCCAAGTTGTGGTATCTCTCATGGCGCGCGCGGAGGACACCGAGGTCATCGACAGGTTCGAGCAGTTCTACCGTGATTACTACCGCAACGAGATCGGGGAGCTCGCCCAGAAGTACCCGAACGAACAGCGCTCGCTGTACGTCGACTGGAACGACCTCTACCGGTTCGACCCGGACCTGGCCGACGACCTCATCGCCCAGCCGGAGCAGATGAGCGACTACGCCGAGGAGGCGCTACGGCTCTACGACCTGCCCGTCGACGTGAAGCTCGGGCAGGCACACGTCCGCGTCCGAAACCTGCCCGAGACCACGGACATCCGCGAGATACGTGCCGACCACCGGGGCAACCTCATCAGTGTCCAGGGGATCGTCCGCAAGGCCACGGACGTCCGCCCCAAGATCACCCAGGCGGCCTTCGAGTGCCAGCGCTGCGGGACGCTCACCCGGATCCCCCAGCAGAGCGGCGACTTCCAGGAACCCCACGAGTGTCAGAGCTGCGAGCGCCAGGGCCCGTTCCGGATCAACTTCGACCAGTCGGAGTTCGTCGACGCCCAGAAGATCCGCGTCCAGGAGTCGCCCGAAGGGTTGCGCGGCGGCGAGACCCCCCAGGCCATCGACGTCACCATCGAGGACGACATCACCGGCGCGGTGACCGCCGGCGACCACGTCCGTGTCACGGGCGTGCTCAAGCTCGACCAGCAGGGCGGCGAACAGGACCAGTCCCCGATGTTCGACGTGTACATGGACGGCGTCGACGTCGAAATCGAGGACGAACAGTTCGAGGAGATGGACATCACCGACCAGGACAAACGCAAGATCATCGCCCTCTCCGAGGAGGAAGACCTCTACGAGCGGATGGTCGGCGCCATCGCCCCCTCGATCTACGGCTACGACGAGGAGAAACTCGCCATCGTCCTGCAACTGTTCTCGGGGGTCACCAAACACCTCCCCGACGAAACGCGGATCCGCGGTGACCTGCACATCCTCCTGATCGGGGATCCCGGGACGGGCAAGTGTTTGAAATATGATAATAAGGTGGTACTGGCGGACGGGACCAGACAACAGATCGGTGACATCGTCGAATCCCGTCTCGACGACCCGATACCGGTCGACGACGGTGTGTATCAACCGGTCGATTTTGGAGTCCGATCACTCACGGTTGATGGCCAGATTACGACACGACAGGCGACGAAAGTCTGGAAGCGGGAGGCCCCGAAGCGCATGTACCGGATCCGGACCGCCCACGGGAGCGAACTCGAAGTTACGCCGTCCCATCCACTGTTCGTCCGGTCGGACGGTCGTTTCGAACCGGTGCGGGCCGACGAACTCGAGCCCGGCGACCGCCTGGCCCGGTATCCGACCGAGACGCAGTCGAACCCGCGAACGACAGCTGTCGCGGACGGCGGCAGTGTGACGGCGGCAATCGACCGGATCGAATCGATCGAACCCGTCGAACCGGACGACGAGTGGGTGTACGACCTCGAAGTCGAGGACACACACGCGTATGTCTCGAACGGTGTCGTGTCTCACAACTCACAGTTACTATCGTATATACAGAACATAGCGCCGAGATCCGTCTACACGTCAGGAAAAGGATCGAGTAGCGCCGGCCTGACCGCTGCAGCTGTTAAAGACGACTTCGGTGACGGACAGCAGTGGACGTTAGAGGCTGGGGCGCTCGTTTTGGCCGATCAAGGGATCGCAGGGGTCGACGAGCTGGACAAGATGCGCTGTGTGACTGGGGAGGCGCTCGTCCACTTCGAAGACCGGGTCGCTCGCATCGGCGAGTTCGCCCGTGAAGCCGCCGAATCCGGGTCGATAGAGGAGCTTCCCAACGGGCGGACGATCCGTGACGTCGACGCGACCGTGTGGACGATGACCGACGACGGCAGACTGGTCACGCGACCGGTGACTGCCGTCCACGAGTACGACGCGCCCGAGGAACTGTGTCGGGTCTCGCTGGGGACGGGAGAACGTATCACCGGGACCCACGACCACCCGTTTTTCGTGCTTGAAGACGGTGAACGAACGGAAAGGCCCGCCGCCGACCTCGAACCCGGCGACTGGGTGTACGTTCCGCGACAGCTCTCGCAGCCAGCGACTGACGGGGGGGGAGCGGCGACAGTCGACCGGACGACACAGGGAAGACAGCACGGTGACCGCGACGGGAAACGTCTCCTGGAGGACGTAAGTCGGGCATCACGGACGACGAAGGCGGCGTTTCTCCGTGCGCTCGCCGACAGCGAAGGAACCGTCGACGAACGTACTGTCCGGATCGTCTCGTCGAGTTACGACCTCCTGCTGGGTGCGAAGCAGCTCCTCCTGGAGTTCGGTATTTCGAGTCAGATCCAGACGCGCCAGCGAGACGACAGGCGGGACGTGTCTCTCCTCGCGGTCACAGATGCCGACTCGCTAGTTGCGTTCGACCGCTGTATCGGCTTTCGACTGGACCGGAAACAGCGGGCACTCGACCGCGTCGTCGAGACAGCGACCGGAGACCGAACGATACTCGACGTCGTGCCCGACTGCGACGACCACCTCGCGTCGGCGCGTGAGTCACTTCGACTGTCCCGATCCGAGTGTGGGATCAACGACGCGACGTACTGTCACTTCGAGACAGGGAAAGCGAACGTCTCGTTTCGGCTCGGCCGGCAGATACTCGAAGCGTTCGAGGAGCGAAAGCGGACCGCCCGGGACCACGCGGCGACACTCGACGACGGGGTGACCTGGGAGCGACTCGAACAGCTCCGGACGACCTACCACGTCTCACAGCGGGAACTCGCGGCCGGGACCGAGTATCGCCAGCAGCAGGTCTCCACACTGTGGGGCGAGGACGAGGCACTGAAAACGACGGTTCGGGAACGACTCCAGTCGGTCGTCGCCTCCGTCGGGGAAACTGACCTCACACGCCTGCAGGAACTGGTCTACGGTGACGTGAAGTGGCGCCGCGTCGACGCCGTCGAGCGCGTCTCACCCGACCGACAGACCGACCTCGAACGCCTCCGGCGCGAGGAACTGGCGACCGTGCTCGACTGTCCCGTCGACGACGCCGTCTCACGGGCACGGGACTTGCTTGCGTCGGATGCGACCATCGACGACTGGCAGTCGCTTCGTGAGACGCTTGCCGACCACAAGGCCTCGCTCACTGCCGTCGCAGCCGACCTCGACGTCGACCAGTCGACGCTGTCACGGTGGTCCCGCGGTATCGTCGCGACCGACCGGTTCGGGGACGTTCGAGAAGCCGGACGTGAGCACGTCGACGAGGTTCGGGATACCATCCGGTCGCTACTCGACGACATCGAAGCGGCGACGTCTCCGAAAGTGTACGACCTCACTGTCGATAAAACGCACAACTTCGTCGCAAACGGGATGGTGGTCCACAACTCCGAGGACCGCAGTGCAATGCACCAAGCCCTAGAGCAACAAGAGATCAGCATCAGCAAGGCAGGGATCAACGCCACACTCAAGTCGCGGTGTTCGCTGCTGGGGGCGGCAAACCCCAAGTACGGGCGGTTCGACCAGTACGAGGCCATCAGCGAGCAGATCGACCTGGAGCCGGCGCTGGTCTCGCGGTTCGACCTGATCTTCACGGTCACGGACCAGCCCGACGCCGACGAGGACCGGAACCTGGCCGAGCACATCCTCAAGACCAACTACGCGGGCGAACTCAACACGCACAAGACGGAGCTGAACACCTCGGACTACAGCGACGAGGAGGTCGCCAACGTCACCGAGGACGTCGACCCGACCATCGACCCGGAGCTGTTGCGCAAGTACGTCGCCTACGCGAAACGGAACTGTTACCCGACGATGACCGAGGCCGCACGGGAGGCCATCCAGGAGTTCTACGTCGACCTGCGCGCCAAAGGGCAAGACGAAGACGCCCCCGTGCCGGTGACCGCCCGGAAGCTAGAGGCGCTGGTCAGGCTGGCCGAGGCCAGCGCCCGGGTTCGGCTGTCGGACACCGTGACAGCCGAGGACGCAGAGCGGGTCATCGAGATCGTCCGCAATCAGATGGAGGCGATCGGCGTCGACCCCGAGACGGGGGAACTCGACGCCGACGTCATCGAGTCGGGCACGACCAAGAGCCAGCGCGACCGGATCAAGAACATCAAACACCTGATCGCCGACCTCGAAGACGAGTACGACGAGGGCGCGCCGGTCGACGTGGTGATCGAACGCGCCGAGGAGGCCGGCATGGACGCGACCAAGACCGAACACGAAATCAAGAAACTCAAGGAAAAAGGCGAAGTGTACGAGCCACGCACCGACCACCTGCGAACGACGTAGATGGACCGGATCTCGGCACTCAGGAACATCGAGGACGCCCTCACCGCGTTCGAGGCCGGCGAGACCGACCTGGCGGGACTGGAACGCGAGGTCCGGGGCGTCCTCCGGACGTACGCCACGGAGTTCGAGGGAGACCTGTCGGCCTACCGCGCCGAGGGCGAGGACGTAGACCTGGTCGTGCTGGCGGCCGGCCCCGACGGGGCCCGCGAACGGGTCCGCGACCTCGTCGAGACGCCGGGGCGGTTCACCGTCGAACGCGTCGGAGAGTGACCAACTGCCGGTCAGCGGGCGGTGTGGGTTCGTGCTTGTAGGAGTTTCGCCCGAGACGGGTCACGGATCGGTAGCCGGTGTCACGAGAGGAAGGATTTTTTATCGCTCGTGGGCCAGACACGAAAGAGATGGCCGATATGTACGAGGCGGTGAGTGACGCGCGGAACGTGCTACTCAGTTCACCGTCGATGAGCGGGGGAGAACGCGCCGTCTGTAGCGACCTCCTGGTGCCCAACGACCCGGCGTCGACGAGCGTCCTCTGGGTGACCTTCCGGCGGGACGCCCGGGCCTGCGTCGACCAGTGGGAGACCGAGACCGGCGACAGACCACAGAACGCCGCCGTCATCGCGGTCGGGGACACCGGCGACGCCGTCGACGCCGACTGGGCGACCGTCGAAGGGATCGCCTCGGCGAGCGACCTGACCGGACTGGGCATCGAGATCGGCGGCTTCCTCTCTGAGTGGGACGGCGACCTCGTCGTCTGTTTCGACTCGCTGACCGCCATGCTCCAGTACGTCGAACTCGAAACCGCCTACGAGTTCCTCCACACGATCACCGGGCAGCTGTACGCCGCCGACGCCCGCGCGCACTTCCACATCGACCCCAGCGCACACGACCCCCACACGGTGGCGGCGATCACCTCGCTGTTCGACGGCGTCATTACGCTGGGCGACGGCGAACCCGCCGTCCGGTCGCGGCGCCTGCTGGCGTAGCGGCCCGCCGGGGCTCCGACCCGTCGCGAGTTATCTGACAACCGTCCGAATAGTTTATTTCCGTCGCGTCCGACCCGCCGGCCGTGCTGCTGGTGGTGACGTACTCGCGGGGGGCCCGGGGAACGCTGCGGAACGTGTGTCGCACGCACGAGGACGTCGTGGTCCGGCGGTTCGGCCGGGTCGCACTGTTCGCGGAGACGGAGTTCGCCGCGTTCCACGCGCTCCGACTGCGAGAGAAACACGGGGCCGACGTCCAGATCGAACGAACCGAACCGTTCAACGAGTTCGCGGCGCTGGACGCCGAGGTTCGTGAGGCCGCCACGGCCTACGAGGCCCGGGACGGACCCTCGATACCGTACCGGGCGTTCGCGGCCGGGACCGACTACCCCGACCCGGACGACCTCCGGAACAGCGAACTGGACCGATGAGCGACGACGAGGTGGTCCGCGTCGAGTGCGACGGCCGGGTCCTCGCGGGGCGAGTGCTGGACCTGCGCGGAGCGGCGGTCGACCCCGAACGGGTCGGGCGGGCAGTCCGGACGGGCCCGGTCGACGGGCTCTGCGTCGAGTGTCCGGAGCCCCGCCGGGTCTCCGAGTACGTCGGCGTCGTCTCGGCGGCGGTGACCGTCCCGGTCCGGACGGCGCTGGCCGCCGCCGGTCGGTCGCGGGGCCTCTCGACGCCACAGGACGAGGAGATTGCCACCGTCCGCCAGCGCCTGGGCGAGGAGGCCGGGACGGGGACCGAATCGACGGTCGAGCGCCTCCGCGAGCGCGTCGCCACCCTTAGGGGGAGAGTCCAGGCCGCCAGGGAGGGCGGTCGGGACACCGCACGGGTCGAAACCGAACTGGCCGAGGCGGCCCGCGAACTGTCCGAGGCCGAGACCGAGCGGGCGGCCGCCCGGGAGGCGCTCGACCGCGCCGAGCGACGCGCCCGCCGACACCGTGACGACCGCGAGCGGCGCCGGCGACGCCAGGACCGACTGGCCAACCTCGAACGCGACGCGCGGTCCCACCTGGTCGGGCGTCTCCGCGAGGAGTACGCGGCGGCCGTCGATGACCTGGTCGGGGTCGATGACCCCTTCGCCGTCGACGACGTGACGGCGGCGCTTGCGGTCGGGCGGGTCGCCGACCTCCGGGCACCGGTCGTGCTGGCGGTCGACCGGTTCGACTCGCCCGCCCGAGCGGCCGACTGGCTGTCCGCGCCCCTCGTCCGGGTGTAGCGAGCGGCGGCTTACCTGACGACGACGACCCGCAGGTCGTTGACGTTCGTCCCGGTCCGGCCAGTGTGTATCAGCGCATCCCGGTCTGCGAGGAACGGCTTCGCGTCGTTGTCGGCCAGTGCGGCCCGTCCACGGGCGGCGGTTTGAGGGTCTGGGACGGTCGCCCCGTCGACGAGTGCGCCGGCGGCGTCGGTCCCGCCGTCGCGGCCGTCGGTGTCGACCGCTCCGACCACGCCGTCGTCGAGTGCCAGCGCGGCCCGCAGTGCGAACTCCTGGTTGGGGCCACCCGTGCCGTCGCCGGTCACCGTGACGGTCGTCTCCCCGCCCGAGAGGACGACCGCCGGCGGGTCGAGGGGGTTGCCGGTCGCGGCGAGTTCCTCGGCGACGGCGGCGTGGGCCAGCCCCTGTTCGCGGGCCTCGCCGCGGACCCGCGAGGAGAGGACGAGCGTCCCGTACCCCCGTTCGCGGGCCACCTCGCGGGCGGCCTCGATGGCCGTCCAGGCCGTCGCGAGGACGTGGGCCCGCCCCTCGATGTCGCCGGGACCCGGCGTCTCCGGGTGTTCGCCGGCCGCCCCCGCTTCGAGGTGGGGACGGACCGCGTCGGGCACGGCGAGTGCGTAGCGGTCCAGCACGGCCAGCGCGTCGGCGTAGGTCGTCGGGTCGGGTACCGTGGGCCCGCTCGCGACGACAGAGAGGTCGTCCCCGACCACGTCGCTGAACGCCAGCGTCACCACCGTCGCCGGGGCGGCCGCCGCGGCGAGACGACCCCCCTTGAGCGCCGAGCAGTGCTTGCGGACGGCGTTTATTTCGTCGATGGCCACACCCGAGTCCAGCAGGGCGTCGGTCGTCGCCCGCAGGTCCGACAGCGAGAGGTCACCCGCCGGTGCGGGAAGGAGCGCGCTCCCGCCCCCGGTCAGCACCGCGAGCACGAGCGTCCCGGCGGTCGCGCGTGCTGCCCGCTCGCGGACCCTGCGGGCGCCGCCGAGGCCCGACTCGTCGGGGACGGGATGGGAGCCTTCGACGACGTCGACGCGGTCGGTCGGGACGGGGTCGTCGGTGACAACCACCCCACCGTCGAGGGCCTCGCCGAGCAGGTCTTCGAGGACGGCAGCTACCTGGCCGGCGGCCTTGCCGCCGCCGAGGACGAGCACTTCGTCGTAGGCGTCGAGGTCGTAGACCGCGTCCTCGACCCGGAGTTGCGAGCCCGACAGGGTGATGGCGTCCCGGCAGACACGCTCGGGGTGGGCCGCCTCGATCCCGGCGACGAGACAGTCCAGCGCGAGGTCGTGGGCGGGCGACCGCGCCAGGGCCCCCCGGTCGTCGATCATCAGGTCACGACCCACTGGACGCGGCGGTAGGCGGCGTCGCGCCAGCGGTCGGGGAGGTGACGGGCGGCGACGAGAACGCGGGCGGTCGGACCGACCGGGTAGCGCGGTGCGGGGTCGGACGTACAGACCGCGTCGCCGATGACCGTCGCCACGTCCGAGGGGTGGACGCCGACGTCGCCGCCGCTGGCGAGGACGTTCGAGTCCGCGAGGAGGTCGTACACCGACTCGTAGGCGATCGACCGGTCGAGTCCGTCGATCTCGTCGTCGACGCGGTCGCCGAACTTCGTGCGCACCGGGCCGGGTTCGACCACGACCACGTCGACGCCGTATGGCTCGAGTTCCAGCCGGAGCGCATCGCTCATCGCTTCGAGCGCGTGTTTCGACCCCGAATACGCGCCGCTGCCGGCCGTCGAGAGCCGTCCCTGGACGCTGGAGACGTTGACGACGGTCCCGGTCTCGCGCTCGCGCATGTTCGGGAGCACTGCCCGGGTCAGCCGGTGGGGCCCGTAGACGTTCACGTCGAACTGGTCGTGGAGGGCGTCGGTCGTGACGTCTTCCATCGGTCCGTACTGCCCGTAGCCGGCGTTGTTGACGAGACAGTCGACCCGCCCGGTCTCGTCGAGTATCCGGTCGACGACGCGCTCGACGTCGTCGTCGTTCGTCACGTCGAGGCGGGCCGTCTCACAGCCGGCCTCCGCCAGGTCGGCCACGTCGTCCGTATCCCGTGCCGTCGCGTACACCGTCCATTCGCGGCGGAGAAAGTGGGCAGCCGTCGCCCGTCCGATCCCCGAGGAGGTCCCCGTTATCAGCGCCGTCTTCGTCATAGTCGCCCGGTGGAGCGCCCTCAAGTTAAGTCCCGACGGTCGTGTGACCGAGCGAAGCGAGGGCATAGACGGAGTGAGCGGCGACGCCAGGAGCCGCGAGCCGCGTGGCGCGACCGCAGCGAGCGCCACGGACGGAGTGAGCGGCGACGCCAGGAGCCGCGAGCCGCGTGGCCTCACGGAGACTACGGACGGCCGGTCAGCCGAGCCCGGCTTTCAGTTCGTCTGCGTACGTGTCGGCCAGTCGCGTCGGTTCGGGGAGTTTGTACCCCCCACAGCAGGCCGCGACGAGGTCGGCCGCCGTCTCGGCGCTGACCCGGTGGCCGGGGCTGACGTAAAGCGGATTCACGTGGCGATTCCCGCTCTCGAACTGGCGGGACTGGACGGCGTGACCGATCACCGTCCCCGGGTCGGCGGTCTTGACGTCGGCGTCGGCCTCGATGGCGACGCGGGTGCCGGCAGGGAGTTTCCGGTCCAGGGACTCGCGGGGCGTGCCACAGAGAAGCGACTTGGCGACGCCGACGGTCGGCAGGTCCAGCGTCACGCCGACGTGGGTCGCCAGTCCGGCCTCGCGGAAGTGGATCCGCCCGCTCCCGTCGACCAGCGCCAGGTCTGGCTCGCAGTCGAGCGCTTCGAGCGCCGCGAGCACCGCCCCGCCCTCCCGGAAGCTCAGGAGGCCGGGGATGTAGGGGATCCCGGTCTCCTCGACGGCGCTCGCGCGCTCGACGACCGCCCCGTCCCGGACGACGACGACGGCGCTGACCGCCAGGTCGCCGACGAACGCCTGGTCGACGCCCGCGACCAGTGGGGCCGCGGCGTCCACGTCGCCCGCCCCGGTGAGGGTCGTCTGGTCGCCGCTCGCCTCGTCGGTGGCGGGGTCGATCGGGGACGAACCGGGAGGCGTCCATCAGAACGGGCCGCGGCCGCCGCCACCGGGTCCACCCGGACCGCCGGGGCCGCGACCGCCGGCGCCGAACTGGAGCTGGTTGGGGACGCGGTGGCGCCCCTTGACGTGCTGGCCGTACAGCAGGCCGATCCCCAGTCCGAGCAGGTGGGCGACCTGGGCGACGTCGCCGGCGCCCGCGCCGGCGGTGAAGATCCGGAAGACGGTGTAGCCCGTGTAGCCGACGGTGAGTAGCCACAGCGGCACCGGGAGGATGAAGTAGAGGTACACCCGGAGGCTGGGGTTCAAAACCGTGAGCACGCCCATGATGGCCAGGCCGGCGCCGCTGGCGCCGACGACGCCCGCAGTGGCGCCCACGCCGCCCTGGAGCAACTGGATCGAGATCTGTCCGAGACCGGCGAGCGCGCCGCTGCCCAGAAAGAGGAGCGTGAAGTCCCGCGAGCCGACGTAGTCCTCGACCAGTCGGCCGAAAAAGTAGATGACGATGCTGTTGATCGCGATGTGACCGAAGCCGCCGTGGGCGAAAATAGACGTGAACCAGGTCCAGACGTACTCGGGGTTCTGTGGCGACAGCGTGAAGATGGCGCTGTACAGCGCGTACGCGTCGGGGTTGGCGCTAACCGTCGCCTGGCTGAGCGGGAACAGCCCCGTCACCAGCTGGAAGACGATCTGGAGGGCGAAGGTGACCCACATCGCACCGAGGAAGACGTAGGTCATGTTCCCCCGGAAGTAGCCCAGCGGTCCGCCCGGCCGGTCGAGGCCGAGCCTGGCGGCCACCCCCGACGAGGACCCACCCTCGTCGACGACGCTATCGTCGAACCCGCTGTCGAAGACGCCGCCCGGGTCCTCCCAGTTGTTCAGCCCCGGACAGCTGTGGTTCTCGGGAAGCCGGTGCTCGGCACAGAAAGTTCCCCCGCAGTGGCGACACTGGTAGGGCATGTTCTCCTGCTTGCCACACTCGTCGCACCTCGACATTACTGGCCGTTAGAGTCGCCAGGGCAAATGAATTGTGGGTGACGCACGAGCGCCGCCCAACCCCCCGTCGCGCCGTCGAACTCGTTCCCGGCGACCGGGCGGGCCGACAGAACACACGGGCACCACGGGAGTGCCCGACGCCGGGGCCACCCTGCGGGGACGGCAGGCGGGCCTGGTCCCGTCCGGACGACCCGACCGCCGTTCGCCGACACAATTATATGCGGTTTGCATCAACGGAGAAGTGTGATGGATTCGAGCGCGGACCCGAGCGTGCTCGTCGTTGACGACGAGGCCGACGTCGCCGACGTGTACGCGTTGCGGTTGCGCGACAACTACGATATAGAGACGGCCTACGGCGGCCAGGAGGCGCTCGACCGGGTCGCCGACGACGTGGACGTGGTGTTGCTCGACAGACGGATGCCGGGCGTCTCCGGGGACGAGGTGCTGAACGAGATCCGCGACCGGGGACTGGACTGTCGGGTCATCATGATCACCGCTGTCGACCCGGACTTCGACATCGTCGAGATGCCGTTCGACGACTACCTCAACAAGCCCGTCGAGAAACGGGACCTCGTGACCGCGATCGAACAGCAACTGATCGCCAGGCGCTACGACGAACGGCTCACCGAGTACCTGGAGGTCACGTCGAAACTCGGACTCCTGGAGGCCGAGAAGACCGAGCGCGAACTGGCCGAGAACGAGGACGTCGAACGCCTCCGGGAGCGCGCCGAGGAGTTGGAGACGGTGCTCGACGACATTCTCGACGACTTCGAGGACGCCAAAACCGCGTTCATCGAGGTCGAACGCGAGTGATCAACAGAGGTTCGCGGTCGCGTACACTTCCCCGTACTGAGTCACTTCCACGCCAACGCCGACCCGGCTGGCGTTGACGAACGTGAGCCGCTCGGGGTAGCGCGGATACGTCGTGTTGAACCACTGGTCGACGACCGCGTCCGCGGCGTCCTCGTCGGTCCCGATGAACCGGGTGTCATTGACGACCTCGGTCTCGCGACCGGCGGCGGTGCGTCCGATCATCTCGAAGCCGTTCTCACTGACTTCGATGCCGTTGTTGTCCGGGCTCGCGAACCCGTCCTCACCGGGTCGTTTCCACTTGCAGACCTGGTACAGGTCGTTTTGCCGGTAGCGGTCCGCGCTCGTTGTCCCGTTGATGACGTGGGTGAGGTTACCCCGGCGCGCCATCGACGTGCTGTGTGCGCGCGCCATCTCGTTCAGCTCGGCCACCGTCGAGCCGTTGTGGCTGAGACGGTCGAGTCCCTGTCTCTCGCGGCGGTCGTTGATCTCGTCGGCGATCAGGGTCTCGATGTTCGTCTCGTTGAAGTCGCTGGGGTCGGGCTTCGGGGTCGCCGTCGGCGTCGGAACCGGCGTCGCCGTCGGGGTCGCCGTCGCCGTCGCAGTCGGCGTCGTCGGCGTCACAGTGGCGTTGGGCGTCTCCGGCCCCGGCGACGGGAGCGGCGTCGCGTCGGCCGCCGTCGCCGTCGACCCACCTCCACCCCCGGTACTGCCGGCGCCACCGCCGTCACCGCCGCCAGTGAGGACGAGAGCGGCGACCCCGCCCATCACCACCACAGCCACGAGAACGATTCCCCCCACCAAGAGGACTGCTGTCTTGTTGACCATATCCCCTGGTCAGTGTGATCCGTGTTAATTGTTTTGGGGGGGAGAACGGTTCGAAGCCCGCTGCGCGAGTCCGGACGACGGCTGTGAGACGGGCGGGACCGACGCCCGGTGTCTTCCACCTGGCCTTCGATGGATGCCCGACGGGCGCCCGTGGTAGGGGGTCCGGCCCATCTCGACGACGTCCGCGACCGGTGCCCGCGTCCGGGTCGAGAACGCCGTTTATCGCCGACAGCAGCGTCGTCTTGCCCGCGCCGTTGGGCCCGACCAGGCCGACGAACTCGCCACGCTGGGTGCGGTGGCGCTGCTGGGCCGCCGGAGGAGGGAGTCCTAACAATTATCTAACTTTCCGGTGTGTTTTTTCAATTTATGAATACGGTTTCGGCGTATTATATGAGAGGTCACGGTAAACGGGGTATGGAATACGCGGCGCAGCGACCAGCGGAGAGCGCCAGGGAGCACCTTCGCGAGGCCACTGGACGACAGCCGGTGAGCAGGGCAGGGACGGCTGGTTTTTCGGGCGTTCTGTAGCGGTGTCGCCGGCCGACGACTGAAAAAGCCCTTAGGTCTCGCCCGACCAGAGGGGGTATGGTCGAGAACGTCATCTGGCCGGCCACGCTCGACGCCGAGCGGACGCGAGGCGAGGGCCGGCGCGTCTCGCAGGACCTGGCGGTCCCCGACCCCTCGGTCGACGAGATCGCCAAAGCCGTCCAGCAAGTGGGCTACGACGCCGTCATCGAGCGCGATAAGACCTACCCCCGGGAGTACGAACAGCGGGGTCGGGTCCTCGTCAAGGACGCCGACGACGCGACCAAGAGCGACCTGCTGGGCGCGGTCGCCGCGTACCTCGGTGCGCTGCGCGAATGAGACGCGTCGGCGAAGTCGTCCGCGTCGCGGGAGGCGTCGCGGTCGTCCGGCTCCCCGGCGAGGACCATCCCGGGATCGGTACGACCGTCATCGACGAGCAACTGGACGACATCGGCCGGGTTGTCGACGTGTTCGGTCCCGTCGAGCGGCCGTACGTCGCCGTCTCGCCCGCCGAGGAAGTATACCTCCCGGCGCTGGTCGGGACGGAACTGTACGCGCGGTGAACGCGACGAGCGTCATACGGTCGTGGGTTCGAGCACGCCAGTCGGGCGGTTCCGTCGCGGACACGCCAGCGTCGTCGTCCACAGTGGGCTGTCGAAACCCTGAAATCGCCGGTCCGCGTGGCCCGGTACATGGACCAGCGGACGCGGGCCTACGTCGCCTCGGCCGGTATCGTCGGGATATTCCTCCTCGTCCAGCTGGGGGCGCTCGCGCTGGTCGGGCCGTTCGACCAGGCGGGGTACCAGGCCGTCGAGGACCCCCAGGACCCGACGAACAGTCTGGCGTACGTGGTCGTGATCCTCGTGGCGACGGGGCTGATGCTGGCCGTGATCCGGTACGGCGTCGACTGGCTGTTGCGCGTCGTCCTGGTCGGGGCCGGCGCGTACATCGGCCTGTTCGTCTTCCGGATCCTCGTGCCGCCGGTCGTCACCGTGCCGGTCGCCGGCGCCGGGGTGAACCTGCTGGCATGGGCGTTGGCCGGCGTGCTCGGGGTCGTCCTGTGGGTCTACCCCGAGTGGTACGTCATCGACGCCGCCGGGGTCGTGATGGGCGCCGGCGCCGCCGGCCTGTTCGGCATCAGTTTCGGCGTCCTGCCGGCACTCCTCCTGCTGGTCGTGCTCGCAGTCTACGACGCCATCAGCGTCTACGGCACCGAACACATGCTGACGCTGGCCTCCGGCGTGATGGACCTCAAGGTGCCCATCGTCCTCGTCGTCCCCCTCTCGCTGTCGTACTCGTATCTCGACGCCGATACCCCCGACCCCGTCGCCGAGGACGGCGACGACTCGGACGCCGGAACCGACAGCGTGGTGACGAGAGACCCCGCTACGGCCGACGGCGGTGAAACGACCGGCACTGGAACTGACGACGCCGAGATGGGTGGCGAAGCCGGGGACGGAACGGACGGGGCGGACGCCGACCCGTTCGACCGGGACGCGCTGTTCATCGGGCTGGGCGACGCCGTCATCCCGACGGTGCTGGTCGCGAGCGCGGCCTTCTTCGCGGGCGACACCGTACCGGTCGTGGACCTCCTCCTCCTGAGCGCGCCGCTGCCGGCGCTGACGGCGATGGTCGGCACGTCGGCCGGACTCGTCGCGTTGCTCTGGATGGTGCTCAAGGGGCGGGCCCACGCCGGCCTGCCTTTATTGAACGGTGGCACCATCGCCGGCTATCTCGTTGGCGCAGTCGCCGGTGGCCTCACGCTCGTCCAGGCGCTCGGGCTCGGACCGTACGTCTGATACGGTCGTGCGTAATTCTTTTTATGCCCACGAAATAGACGGCCGCCCTCGTGATCCGAAACGCCGATCCAAACCGACACTGCAGAAATTAGTTACGCACGACCGTATGAAACGGCCGGGCGCCGGTGGTCCACTCGTGTACCGAGCGGTATATATCTCTCATAGCAGTCTTCAACTGGCGCTTTCGCATATCCGTCCACGCAGGACGACAGTCGCCCCCCGGCAAGCTCTCGACACGATCCACAACTGTCGACGACGGTGTCGTCAGTGAGACGGGACTCGACCGAGGACGCCCAAACACTCGAACTGTCTGTGGGCCTCTCCGAACAGTCCACCCGGAGTTTCGTTTACTGACTGTCGAACGCCTGGCTCGCGGGCAGAAAGTCGACCGGTTCGCCCAGTCCTCGCTCGCGAGCGCGCTCGAAGAGCAGGTGCGCGGCGGCGACGGTTTCGATGGCGGTGCCGCCGCTGTCGAACAGCGTCACCTCGTCGTCGCGCGTCCGTCCGGGCGCCTCACCGGCGACCACCGCACCGAGTTCGGCGTGGACGTGGTCGTCGTCGACGAGGCCGGCCTCACGGGCGGCCAGGAACGCACCGGCGTCCCTGGTGACCCGCGCCCGGAGGTCGGGGACGTACGTCGACCGTGCCACCGTCTCGGCGTCGACCTCGCGTTTCTCGGGGTGGTACTGCCCCATGCAGGTGACGTGGGCGCCGTCGGCCAGGTCCTCGCAGTCGAACACCGGCTCGGACGCGGTCGTCGCCGTTATCACCACGTCAGCACCGGTCACCGCCGCGCTCGCCGAGGCGACCGCCGACACGTCGGGGGCGAGTTCGTCGTCCATCGCGTCGGCGAACGACTCGCGGTGCTCGCGGGTCGGCGAGTACACCCGCACCGACTCGAAATCACGGACCGTGACGGCGGTTCGCAACTGGCCGCGGGCCTGGGAGCCGCTCCCGATCAGCGCCAGGTCGGTCGCGTCGGCGCGGGCGAGCGCGTCGACGCCGACGGCGCCGGTCGCTCCGGTTTTCAGGGGGTTCATGCTCGCGCCGTCGAACACGGCCAGGGGCGCGCCCGAGTCGGCGTCGAACAGCGGGAGCACGAAGTGTGCGTCCGCGCTCCCGAAGCCCGCCGAATACATGTACCCGCCCATCGCGCCCGTCTCGGGAAGGATCGCCGTGTAGCCGGTGAGCATCCCCGGCGGGTCGCTCGTGGTCAGTCGCGTCCGCGGACGGGCAGGCGCGCCCTCGCCGCGCTGACGGTACCCCTCGCGGACGGCATCGACGTACTCGGCCGGCGTCGCCAGGCCGGCGACGTCCTCGCTGGTCAGAAACAGTGTCTCGGCCATGCCGGAAATCGGACCCGGACCCGCTTGAACCCACGGGGCTCGCTCACCGTAGCCCTCCGACTCGCGGAGTCCGGATTAGACGTGCTCTCGGGGCATGAGGTCCTCGTAGGGCTGGTCGTCGAGCCACTCGGCGAGGTTCACGAGCTGGTCGCTGGCGGCCGCGAACAGTCGGGCGCCCTTCTCGCGGGTGGCGTCGGTCTGGTCGCCCAGCACCCCGCTCTCGGTGTTATCGATGGCGTCGTAGAACGTGCGTGCGCCGAACCTGCGGGTGTCCTCGTAGTTCTCGACGTCCCTGATCCCCTCGTCGCAGGCGCGTTCGAACTGGTCCTCGCGGACGAGTTCGTCGTCGATGTGGAGCATCATCGCCGTCTCCTTGGGGCCGCCGTGGGGACCGTTGTACTCGAAGAGGTCGTCGACCAGCTCGGGGATCGATTCGTTCCACATCCACTCGATGGCGTAGGCCGTCCGGTCCTGGTGGAGGCGCCGGCCGACCTCCCGGAGGTGAGCGACGTTGCCGCCGTGGGCGTTGACGAAGACGACCCGGTCGATCCCGTGGTAGGTGAGGTTCCGGGTGAGTGACTCGACGTAGTCACGGAAGACGCCCGGTTCGACCCACATCGTCCCGTGGAACTGCCGGTGATGGGGGCTGACACCGACGTTTATCGTCGGCGTGCAGAGAAAGCCGGTCCGCCCGGCGGCGTCGCGGGCCAGCGCCTGTGCGATGCGGTGGTCGGTCGATTCGGGCAGGTGTGGCCCGTGCTGTTCGGTCGACCCCAGCGGAACCAGCGCCAGCGACTCGTCGGCGAAGTACTCGCCGAGTTCCGGCCAGGTCCGGTCTCCGAGGTACATACCGGTCGCTGGGACCGACACCCCTTATCGTGACCGGTAGCCCGGGCGGTTGGCCCCGGTCAGAGGACGAACGTCACGATCGCGAGCACTACGAAGATGATGACGAGCCACTTGGCGATGTCCATGCTGAGCCCGGCGACTCCGCGGGCACCGAGCAGTGCCGCGACGAGCGCAAGCACCAGAAACAGGACTGCCAACCCGATCAGACCGTCACCGAACTGGAGCGGAACGGCTTGGAGCGTGGCTGAATGTGCTGTGGTCACTGCGGTTGTAACTCCCATATATACGCTCGGTCGGCCAGCCCCTTTGTTAAAGTAACGCTATCCCTCCGACCGGGTAGATAGGCCGGTCGTACGCCGAACCCGTCAGCGAGCCGTTAGATCGCGGGACTGTCGTCATAGTGATTATTGTCGGTCTGTTCCGGATCGACCGCACGCAATCGTACGGTCGTACCGGTAAATCGCTACAACAATCACTATCAGTCCGTCCGGTCGGGTAATAGACAACTACGAACCCACGCCGCTCCGGACGAAGTCAGTAAGCTCATACTGTCTGACACAAGTACGTGAACACGCTTGTCGGTGTTTAACCATCGAGACGTCTCGTAGACCGCAAACGAAGCATCGAGTGTCGGCTTGCTTATGTCCGACAGTATCAAGCATCTCTGGCCCACGGGTTAGACAATGGGAGTCGCGACCCCAGTCGAACTCGTCGCTACGGGTGTCGTCCTCGTCGTGACAGTCGTCGCGGGGACAGTCGTCCACGAACTGTCCCACGCAGTCGCGTTGCAAGCGTTGCGTGTCCCCTGTACGGTCGTCGCGTTCCCGGACAGCGGGAAAGCGGGGTTCCTCAGCGGCGTGACGGGACGGTGGGCGACGGTGAAACCCACGGCGAACCGCGACCGCCTCTCGCCGTGGCGACTCCGGGTCGCCGCCCTGACCCCGGTTTGTTTACTCGCCCCGTTCGTCCTCGTCGGCGCAGGCGTCGCCCCCGACCCCCTGGCGACCGGGAGCCCGCCGGTGGTCGCGGCTACGGCCGGCTGGGTCGGCTGTGCGCTGCCGAGTCCGGCCGACTTCGCGCTCGTGTGGACCCCCGAGCAGGCGCTGTCGGGACACGACCGGACGGAATCGGAACGCAAGCGTTCCCGTCGCAATGAGGACGCACGCGGCGAACTGACCGCAAAACGTGACGTGTGACGGCAACCGTCAACCGGACCTCAGAACGGTGGACCGTGAGCGGTCAGTCGTTGCCGATCATCCGCTGGACGGACTTGCGGATGTTGCTCCCGGGGTTGGTCAGTTTGCGCAGTTCGTCCCGGACTTTCGCCATCGAGATGTAGTTCGCGAGTGTGAGCAGCGTCGGCGGCCACAGGCCGACGAAGATGCCGCGCTCGGTGTCGCCCTTGATGTAAAAGTAGTACCACGCCAATCCGATGGACGCGACCGCCGCGATGACCGTCGGGTCACGACTCGACGACCGTGCCGCCGCGCTAGCCTCGCGTGCTTCCTGTTGTGCCAATGATTTGGACATCATCGGACACGACGGGTTCGGCCCTCTTTGTTACAGAGTGGGACAAAGCGGTAAGCTCTCCAAACCGGACGAGAGGGAAGCGAGCGCCGGGCGAGGCAGCTATCCCGACGCGGTCGACGGGCGCGATCGCGGCGTCTAGGGAGTGCTTATCGGGTGCCTGGTTTTAATACAGCAGCCGAGAGAACTGGGACAGGATGGCGCCATCGCCACCGCAGGACGGGACCGAACCGACCGTGACGCCGCTGGTCAGGGCGACACGCACGCAGGCCGAGATCGACCTGCTCCCGCCGTACGGGGACCCGGAAGTGCACATTCCGGGGGAACTGCTCACCTACGCCGTCGTGGGCGGCGTCCTCGTCGGCGTCCTCGAACGGGTACGGCGGTGACCGGTCACCCCGCTCGGTCGGTCGGCGAGAACTCCGCCCGGATCAGTCGTCCAGCGAGATCTGGGTGATCTTCGTGATACGGTCGTCGTCGAGCAGTCGGTCGACGGCGTCCTCGGGGACGGGGTCGTCGAGACTGTAGACGGTGAGTGCCTCGCCGCCGATGGTCTCGCGGCCGTTGAACATGCCGGCGATGTTGACCTCGGCCTCGCCCAGCACCGTCCCGATAAACCCGATCACGCCGGGGACATCCTGGTTACGGGCGACGAGCATGTGGCCGCTGGGGATAGCGTCAACGCGGAAGCCGTCGATACGGACGATGCGGGCCTCGCCGTCGGTGAACTGGGTGCCCGACACCGCGACGGACTCGTCCTCGCCGGCCACGCGGACGGTGACAACGCTCTGGAAGTCCTCGGCCTGGCGGGTCTTTGACTCGGTCACGTCGATGCCGCGGTTCTCGGCGATACCGGGGGCGTTGACCGCGTTGACCGACCCGACGAGGGGTTCGAACACGCCCTTCAGGGCGTTGGCGGTCACCAGTTCGACGTCGTAGTCGGCGACGTCGCCGGCGTACTCGACTTCGACCTCGGAGACGCGGCCGTCGAACAGTTCGACCGCGACGGTCCCGGCGGTCTCGACCAGGTCCAGGTATGGCCGGATCTGGCGGAAGACGGACTCGTCGACCGAAGGTGCGTTCAGGGCGTTGACGACGGGTTCGCCCGCGAAGGCGGCGAGGATCTGGTCGGCCGTGGAGGTGGCGACGTTCTCTTGGGCGGCCTCCGTCGAGGCGCCCAGGTGCGGGGTCACGATGACGTCGTCGACGTCCAGCAACGGGTTGTCGGGGTCGACCGGTTCCGCCGCGAACACGTCGACGGCGGCACCGTTGAGCGTCCCGTCGGCGACGGCCTCGGCGAGTGCGGGTTCGTCGACGATCCCTCCGCGAGCGCAGTTGATGACGTACCCGCCCGCCAGCAGGTCCAGTTCGTCGCGCCCGATCATGTTCTCGGTCTCGTCGGTCAGGGGCGTGTGGACCGTGACGAAGTCGGCCCGTTCGAGACACGCCTCGAGGGAGTCGACCAGGTCGGCGCCGAACTGGTCGGCCCGCTCCTGGCTGATGTACGGGTCGTAGGTGACGACGTCCATGCCGAGGTTCCCCAGGCGCTTTGCGACCTCCTGGCCGACCCGGCCGAAGCCGACGACGCCCAGCGTCTTCCCGTTGAGTTCCGTGCCCAGGAACTCGCCTTTGGCCCAGTCGCCGGCCCGCAGACGCTGGTGGGCCTGGGGGATCGACCGCGCAGTGGCAAACGCCATCGCGACCGAGTGTTCCGCGGCCGCGCGGACGTTGCCCTGAGGGGCGTTGGCGACGATCACGCCGTGGTCGGTCGCCGCGTCGATGTCGATGTTGTCGACGCCGATGCCGGCCCGCCCGACGATCTGCAGGTCGGGCGCGGCCGCGAACACCGCCTCGGTCACCTCGGTCCCCGACCGGACGACCAGGGCGTTGGCGTCCGCGACCGCCGCCAGCAGTTCGTCGCCCTCGACGTCGTAGGCGGTCTCGACTTCGTGACCCGCCGCTCGCAGTCGCGCCAGCCCCGCCTCCGCGACGGGGTCTGTCACCAGTACCTTCATGCGCGACACATCCGAGTCGGCGGGTATAACGCTTGTTTTTCCACCGCGTCTCGACCGTCACAGTCGACAGTATCGGGCCGGAACGGACACACGGCGCTGGCCGGTCTTCAGCGGGCCACACCCGGGGCTACTCGGTGAGAAGCGAGGCGAAAAAGCAAAGCGTTACCGCCAGGCCGGGAGCGAAGCGGCGTCCTCGAGCGGTACCGTGAGATATGCGCCGTCGCGACTGATGTCGGCGATGACGAACGTCTCGGTGGGACCGTCTTCGACCGAGGCCATGACCTCGGGACTCGTTGCCACCTCGGCTTCAGCGACCGTGTCCGTCGCCATGCATGTGAATATGTAACAACGTAGTATAAACCTGCCGGAACAGTTCTCATATCTTGTAACAGGACCGGAAGACGACCGTCGGACTACGGTGGAATACTCGGTGGTTGGCGAACCAGTTCGAATTCTGATATGCGTCGGAGACCGCGGGTCGAGCGGGCCGGGAGCGCCCGAGAGCGGTATTGAAAGTGAAGGACTTAGTATACGGGGGTCGGAATGGTTCCCACTATGAACGTCGCAGACGTCATGACGGCCCGCGAGGACCTCGTCACCGTCGAAATCCCGGGCACGCGTGACGACGTCCTCGAGTACCTCCAGGAACGGACCTTCTCGTCGGTTCCCGTCGTCAAGGACGACGACGCGGGCGAGCAGTTCCGGGGACTGGTCACGCGGGACGCCCTGATCGACAGACCCGACGAGGACCAGCTGGCGTTGCTCGTCGAGGAAGTCCCGACAGTCACGGCCGACACGAGCACCGAGGAACTCGCAGAGCTGATGCTCGCCGAGCACGCCCGTCGGGTGCCCGTGGTCGACGGCCAGCTGAACGGTATCGTCACCATCACCGACGTGGTCCGTGCCATCGCCGCCGGTGACGCCGCGGGGGACGCCCAGGTCGGCGAGCTGGCCCGCCGGGACGTCAACTGCGTCTACGAGGGGACGCCACTGCTGGTCGCCGAACGCGAACTCGCCCACGCGGACGTTCCATACGGGGTCGCGCTCGACGACGAGGGGGAGCTGTCGGGGATGCTCACCGAGGTGGACATCATCGACGTCGCCCGCGTCGTCGAGGGCGAGGAAGACACCGGCGAGAGCATCGCCAGCGACGACAACGACTGGAAGTGGGAGTCGGTCAAGGCCGTCGGGAACAGCTACATGCCCACCCGCAACGTCGAGTTGCCGACGGGACCCGTCTCGGAGTTCATGACCGCCGACCTGATCACCGTCAGCGGGAACCGTACCGCCCACGAGGTCGCCCGGACCATGATCGAACACGACATCGAGCAGGTCCCGCTGGTCGCTGGCGGCGACCTCGGGGGGGTCGTGCGGGACATGGACCTCCTGGAGGCGCTGGGATGACCGACCTGGTCGAGCTAGCCAAACGACGGGGCTTTTTCCTCGGGACCGCCGGCGCCTACGGCGGCGTCGCCGGCTTCTACACCTTCGGTCCCCAGGGCGCCAGCCTCAAGGACAACATCGAGAACGCCTGGCGCGACCGCTTCACAGTGCAAGAGGGCAACATGGAGATCGACGCCCCGACGGTGATGCCCGAACCCGTCTTCGAGGCGTCGGGCCACCTCGACGGCTTCGACGACATGCTCGTCGAGTGTCCCGACTGTGGCGAGTCCCACCGCGCCGACCACGTCGTCGAGGACAACACCGACATCGAAGAGGCCGAAGGGCTGCCGGTCGAACGCGTCGAGGAGGTCATCGCCGAGTACGAACTCGTCTGTCCGACGTGTGGCGCGGGCCTGGCCGGCCGGGCCGTCGAGGCGTTCAACCTCATGTTCGAGACGACGATCGGTCCGGGAACGTCGTCGCCGGGCTACCTGCGCCCCGAGACCGCACAGGGCATCTTCGTCGAGTTCCCACAGCTCAGCGAGTACGCCCGCGGGCAGCTCCCCTTCGGCGTCACTCAGATCGGCCGGGCCTACCGCAACGAGATCAGCCCCCGGAAGTCGCTGTTGCGGGTCCGGGAGTTCACCCAGGCCGAGCTCGAACTGTTCATCGACCCCGAGGAAGACGAGCCCGACCTCTCGCCGGTCGCGGACGTGACCGCGCCTTTCTACAGTGCCACCGAGCAGAACCGCGAGGACGGCGGGGCCCGAGAGCTGACGGTCGGGGAGGCCCACGAGGAGGGCATCGTCGCCGACCCCTGGATCGCCTACTATCTGGGTGTGGCCACGCAGTGGTACGAGCGCGTCGGCGTCGACATGGACCGGTTCCGGTACCGCCAGCACCGCTCCGGGGAGCGGGCCCACTACGCGGCCGACTGCTGGGACGCCGAGGGCGAGGTCGACGGCGACTGGATCGAACTCGCCGGATTCGCCTACCGTGCGGACTACGACCTCTCGAAACACGACGAGTACTCCGACGAGTCCTACACCGTCTTCAAACAGTACGACGAACCGGTGACCGTCGAGCGACCGACGGTCGACCCCGACATGAGCGTCCTCGGACCGGAGTTCGGCGGCGCGGCGGGCGCGGTCGCCGACGCGCTCGAAACGCGACGTGCCCGTCGAGGCGACCGGCTTCGCCGTCGAAGAGGTCACCGAGTCGGGCGAACACGTCACGCCCCACGTCGTCGAGCCCTCGCTGGGCATCGACCGGACGCTGTACACGGTGCTGGACCACTCCTACCGGACCGACGAGGTCGACGGGGAGGAACGTATCTACCTCACACTCCCGCCGGCGGTCGCACCGACCACAGTTGGGGTGTTCCCGCTGATGGACCGGGACGGCCTGGGCGAGCGCGCCCGGGAAGTCGCAACGGACCTCCGCGAGCGCGGGCTGTCGGTCGCCTACGACGACTCGGGGGCCATCGGGCGGCGGTACCGCCGCCAGGACGAGGTCGGCACCCCCTTCTGTGTCACCGTCGACTACACGACTATCGGCGAGAGCGAGGACGAGAAGAGCGAGACGCGGAGCGTCTCTGAGAGCGCGAGCGGTGACGAACCGCGAGCGGACACCGTCACCGTCCGCGAGCGCGACACGACCGAACAGGCGCGGGTCCACGTCGACGAACTGGCCGACGTGCTCGAAGCGCTCAGGGACGGCGACCGCTCGTTCGCGGACCTGTAATGGAGGAGGTGGTCAGGCGGCTGGTCCACGCCAGCACGAGCGTCGTCCCGCTCTCGTACGTGTTCGTCGACGCCGTCACCTGGCCCCGACTTCAGGCGTTTCTGGTCGTCGCCATGGTCGTCGCTACCGGACTGGAAGCGGTGCGGATCGCCGTCGGCCTCGACTGGTGGATCTTCCGGCGACTCACCCGCGAGTACGAGGAGGACAACCCCGCCGGGTACTTCCTCGGGGCCGTCGGGATGACCGCAGTCGCGATCGCCTTCCCGCCGACGACGGCGTCGCTGGTGCCCGGCCCCGGCCCGTCGCCGGTTGCGGTCCCGGCGATGCTCATGCTGACCGTCGCCGACCCCGTCAGCGGCCTGCTCGGGTCGGGCGACCTGGAGGGGGTCAAACAGGGATGGGTGTTGCTGGCGACGTTCGGCGTCGCGACGCTGCTGGCGGTGCCTTTCGTCCCTTCGATGGTCGCCGTCGCGGGCGGGGTCGCCGCCACCTTCGCCGACGGCGTCAAACCCGTCGTCCGGGGCCACGTCGTCGACGACAATCTCTCTATCCCGGTGCTGTCGGCCGTCGTGATGTTCGTCGTCGCCACCGCACTCGGGATCTGACGGCCGTTCGAACCGTGAGTCGCCGAGACACCGGGCGACCACTTCCGCCCTGGTACGCGAACGCTTAACGTCGGCGAGAGCAAACGGAGTCCTAATGGCACGGGCCGATGACGGCGAGTCGATCGACCGGCCGCTCGTCGTCGACTGCGCCCTCGAGCACCGGGAGTACCAGCGCCAGCTGGCCGAAGCCGCCCTGACCGACCACACGCTGGTCTGTCTCCCCACAGGGCTGGGCAAGACCGCCGTCAGCCTGCTGGTCACCGCCGAGCGACTCGCGGGCGACGTCGTCAACAAGTCGCTGTTGCTGGCCCCGACCAAGCCGCTGGTCACCCAGCACGCCGAGTTCTACCGGGCGGCGCTCGATATCGCCGACGACGAGGTGGTCGTCTACACGGGCGAGACCCGCCCCGACGACCGCGCCGACCTCTGGACTGGCGCGCGGGTCGTCGTCGCCACGCCCGAAGTCGTCGAGAACGACCTCGTCGGCTCGCGGGTCGACCTAACCGACGTGGTCCACTGCACGTTCGACGAGTGTCACCGCGCGACCGGCGACTACGCCTACAACTACATCGCCGAGCGCTACCACGACGAGGCCCGCGACCCGCTCGTGACCGGGATGAGTGCCTCCCCCGGCGACGACGAGGAGGCGATCCTGACTGTGTGTTCCAACCTCGGCCTCCGCCAGGTCGAGGTGATGACCGACGAGGACGCCGACGTCGCGGAGTACACCCACCGGACCGACGTCCAGTGGGAACGCGTCGAACTCCCCGAGTCAGTCGTCGAGATACGGGACGCGCTCAACGAGGTGATCCGCGAGCGGTTGACCGAGCTCAAGGAACTGGGCGTCACGTCGACGACCCGGCCCGACGTCTCCGAGCGGGAAATCCAGAAGATCCAGGGGAAACTCCGGGAGTTGATGGACAGCGACCAGTCCGAGGGGTACGAGGGGATGAGCTACCTCGCGGAAGTACGGAAGTTGCGGACCGCCGTCACGTACGCCGAGACCCAGAGCGTCGAGTCGTTGCGGCGGTACTTCGAGCGCCAGAAACAGGCCGCCCGCGCCTCCGGGGCCTCGAAGGCCGACCAGCGGATGGTCTCGGACCCCAAAGTGCGCGAGGCGGTCCGGAAGGCCGAGGCCTACGACGACCTGCACCCGAAGTTCCGGCGGGCGCGCGAGCACTTCGAGACCCGGAAGTTCGTCGGCCAGTCCGACACCGAGGGCAGCGACGGGATGACCCAGACCCGGCAACAGGAGACCCTGGAGGCGTTCCGCGACGGCGAGTTCGAAGTGCTGGTCTCGACGTCGGTCGCCGAGGAGGGACTGGACGTGCCGGAAGTCGACCTCGTGCTCTTTTACGAACCCGTCCCGACGGCGATCCGCGCCATCCAGCGCAAGGGCCGGACCGGCCGACAGACCGAAGGCGCCGTGACGGTCCTGCTCGCCGAGGACACCCGCGACGAGGCGTACTTCTGGAAGGCCCGGCGCGACCAGAAACGGATGCGCGAGGAACTGCGCTCGCTCAAGTCCGTCGCCGACCGGATCGAAGCCGCGATGCACGAACAGAGCGGGATCGACGCCTTCGCCGCCGCCGACCCCCCGACCGGACCGTCCCGGGACGGCGAACCCGCCGGCGGAACCGGGGAGACGACTGGCGACGACGGGGTTCCACCTGAAACAGGGGGCGAAGACGCGACCGACTTACAACCGTCCGGTAGCGATGGCGCGCCGACCAGCTCGGGGCCGGCTCGTGAAACGGCGGCCGGGGCGACAGAGAGCGACGACGGCGATGGACAGGCGGGACTCGACGCGTTCGCTGGTGGGGACGGTTCGGGGGAGACGGGAGAGGGTGGCAAAGCGCCCGGCGGCGACGGCGGAGCGGCCGATAGTGAAGCAATCGACGGCGACAGCGGAGCGACCGACGGCGAGGACGGGGAGTCGGGGACGGTACCGACACCGGGCGGAGACGACGCGGTCGAAGTCGTCGTCGACCAGCGGGAACTCGACGCACCGATCGCCAAGGACCTCTCGCGGCGGGACGGCCTGGAGACCCGTCTGGAGACGCTGGCGGTCGGTGACTACGTGCTCTCGGACCGGGTCGTCGTCGAGCGCAAGACTGTCGCGGACTTCCTGGACACGCTGACCGGCGACGACGAGCGCTCGCTGTTCGAGCAGGCCAAAGACGCCACCCGCTACTACGCCCGGCCGGTGGTCGTCCTCGAAGGAGCCGACCTCTACGAACAGCGCAACGTCCACCCCAACGCGATCCAGGGGGCGCTGGCCTCGCTGACGGTCGATTTCGGCGCAAGCGTCCTCCGGACGACCGACGCCGACGAGACGGCGGCGCTCATCGAGGCCATCGCGACCCGCGAACAGGAAGAGTCCGACCGCACCGTCAGCGTCCACGGCGAGAAGTCCTCGAAGACCCTCGCCGAACAACAGGAGTACGTCGTCGCCTCCGTCGCCGAAGTCGGGCCGGTCACCGCCCAGTCGCTGCTCGCCGAACTGGGCAGCGTCGAGGCCGTCGTGACCGCCGACGCCGACGAACTCCAGACGGCCGAGGGGGTCGGCGAAGTGACCGCACAGCGCATCCGGGAAGTCGTCGGCAGTGACTACGACGGCTGACCGACTCCCGCGGGGGAGTCGAGACAGCGAGAGCGATCCGCCCTCAGATCAGCGACCCGGGCGTGCCGGCCGACCCCGACTCGGAGTCGGATTCCGACGAGTGGCCCTCGAGGACGTACAAGCACTGTTCTCTGTGACTGTCGAGGGAGAACCCACCTGGTTCTTTCGGAGGAGACCGCGAACGGGTCGACGCCGCCGACAGCGAACCCCGAGACCCCGGGACGGCGGTGCCCGAACCCCGCGGGCCGCGGGGCCCCGGACGACCGAGCCGGTACCGACCCCCATCGTTTCGAGTCGAGATGGAGTGGATCGTCAGGTTCGACTGTCCCGCTGGGGGCCCAGACCACGGGACAGTGACCAGCGACGACCTCGCGGCGGAGTTCGACGCGGTCGTCGTCGTCCTGTTGCGCGACCATTTCTGCCAGCTGTCGCGGGAGCGCGCCCAGGCCTACAGCGACGCCGTCGGGGTGTTCGGCGACGAGAACGTCGCCGTCGTGGCGGCGCTGCCCGACACCGTCGACCGGGCCGGCTACTGGCGGGAACGCTACGACCTCGTGTTTCCGGTGCTCGCTGACTCGACGGCCCACGCGAGCAGCGGGGACACCGGGACCGCGATGACCGACGGGACCACTCGCTTCGACGACTTCGCCGACGTCGAGACCGGCGTGGACTCACTCCCCGCTGTCGGTGTGTTGAACGCCGAGTCGTCGATGCCCCGACTCGTCCACGCCGAGGGTGGAGAGACGATCCAGGAGTGTCCCGAACCCGAGGAGACGCTGGCAGTCGTCCGGGAGTTAGTATAGGGCCGCCAGCGTCTCGGCCGCCTCGCGTGCTGCGGCGAGGTGGTCTTTCGCGCGGCGGGGGTCGTCACACGTTTCCGCCTGCCTGGCCTGGGTGTACAGCGTCCGCACCAGCGACGCCCGGGCGTCGGCTAGCGGGTCCTCGGACTGTGGGGCCGGTCGTGACGCCGGTCGGTCGGCCGGTATGTCCGTGTCGGCTCCACCCGCCGGGGACGCCGTCGTCTCCCGGCCCCCGCGTCGTCGGTCGTTTCGGCGGCCGTCTCGCCGTTGGCCGTCGCGCCGGAACCCGCCTCGGTCTCGCCGTCGGGGGTCGCGTCGGCGGCCGCCTCGGCGTCCGTGACGACCTCCTGGCAGGTGGGACAGAACTCCTCGCCGTCGTACCGGAAGATAGGGTCGCCACAGTCCTCACAGTGGGCGTTGGTCATGGTTGCGCCCTTGAGGAGGAGTTCGCTCATCTGTTCTGTCGCCTCGCGTTTCTCCTGGTCGCGCTCGTACTTCTCGCGCAGGCGCTCGCGCTCGGCTTCCTTGTCGAAGTCGCTCATATCAGTATGGATGTGTCCTGCGGGGGAAAAGGGCGTCGGCGCGGAGGAGAGGGGGGTCGGCGGCGAGCCACCGGCAGCGGGTTTCGACACGCTTAACCAGCGACGCGCGGCAGTTCAAGGTGGTATGACAAAGGTCAGCATCGTCGGTGCCGCCGGCACCGTCGGCGCGGCAGCGGGGTACAATCTGGCGCTGCGGGACGTCGTCGACGAACTCGTGTACGTCGACATTCCCGACCAGGAGGACGTGACGGTCGGACAGGCCGCCGACACCAACCACGGCGTCGCCTACGACGCCAACACGACCGTCCGGCAGGGCGAGTACGCCGACACGGCGGGGTCGGACGTCGTCATCATCACCGCCGGCATCCCGCGCTCGCCGGGCCAGTCCCGGCTGGACCTGGCTGGCGACAACGCCGACATCATCGACGACATCGGCTCCCGACTCGCCGAGCACAACGACGATTTCGTCACCGTGACAACGTCGAACCCTGTCGACCTCCTGAATCGGCACCTCTACGAGACGGGCGAGCGCGCCCGCGAGCAGGTCGTCGGCTTCGGTGGCCGCCTGGACTCCGCTCGGTTCCGCTACGTGCTCTCCGAACGGTTCGACACACAGGTCGGCAACATCGAGGCGACCATCCTGGGCGAACACGGCGACGCCCAGGTCCCGGTGTTCTCGAAGGTCCGGGTCGACGGCCACGACCCGGCCTTCGACGAGGACGAACGCGAGGATATCCTCCAGGCGCTCCAGCAGTCCGCGATGGACGTCATCGAGCGCAAGGGCGCCACCGAGTGGGGGCCGGCGACGGGCGTCGCCCACATGGTCGAGGCCATCCTCCGTGACACGGGCGAGGTGTTGCCCGGGTCGCTCGTCCTCGACGGCGAGTACGGCTACGAGGACACCGCCTTCGGCGTGCCGGTCAAACTCGGTTCCGGTGGCGTCGAGGACGTCGTCGAGTGGGGCCTCGACGACTACGAGGCCGACCTGATGGACGAGGCTGCGGAGAAACTCCGCGAGCAGTACGCGAAGATCGAGTGACGGGAGGAGACGAGAACTGGGGTCAAACGTCGGCCCCGCTCCAGGTGTCGGGCACCTGGATGCTGTACCGGCCGTCCTCCTGGAGGGCGATGATGTACTCCTCGCGGTCGTACAGTTCCATGAGGTTGAGTTCGTACTGGCCTGGTTCGACGACGCGGATGCTCTCGAACTGTTCGTTCAGTTCCTCGCGCAGTTGCGCCAGGTCCGGGCGGTCGCTGCGTTCGGTGTCGGGCTCGTCCGCGACCGACCGGTCGGACCCGCCCGTCGAGGCGTCGTCTTCGGACGGGCCGGCCGTCCCCGCTGACTCGGCGGCCGGGTCCACTCCGTCGGGCTCTGCCGGCGAGTCGACCGTCTCCTCGTCGGACGCTTGGGTCTCGTCGTCGGCGTCCGTGGCCGCCAGGCCGGGGCCGCCGGGCACCTCGTCGGGACCGGCGACCTGACTGCGGGCGTCGGCCTGTGCGTGGGACTCGTCGACGGGTTCGGATTCGGCGACGATGATGTCGTCGTCGCCGCCGCCGTCACTCGGGGGTGACGCCGACGTGGCGTCGGGACCCGCCGACCCGGCGACGAGGTCCCGGACGGTCGACGCGGCCGACCCGACGGTCCGGCTCACCGCGTCGCCGGATGGGCCGTCACCGCTCCGGTCGCTCCCGGACGAGGCCTCCGACAGTTCGGGGTCTGACGGGGGGTCGGCGTCGTCGAACCCGTCGGGCTGGAACTGGAACTTCGTCCCCGAACAGTCCGGACAGCCCGACAGCATCTCCTTGGAGCCGTCGTCGAACGTCCGCCCGCAGTTCGTACACTGGTGTGGCATCCTACTTGCGTGAAACCAGGGCGCTGATCAGGGTCTCGTCCTTGTGGAGGGTCTCGATCTGGTTTGCCGGACCGATGACCGTGAGTTTCTTCGTCTCTTCACGACCCATCAGCCGCCCCAGCAGACTCGAATCGTCGGCCTTGGACTGGGGGTAGGTCTCGATCTCGACGCCCGTGAACTCGTCGGGGCTGATCTCGGTCATCGTCACCTCGATGAGCCGCGACTCCTCGTCGGGCGTGAGTCCCGCCTCGAGGATGACGATCTTGCCCTCGCGGACGCCGTCGAGGATGAGCCGTATCTTCTCCATCGTCGTCTTGCCGTCCATCCGTTGGGCGCTGATGAGGTCGATCTTCACACCGTCTTCGTCTTCCGGGAGTTTGGCTTCCGGCATCGGTATCACCCGAAGTACTCCGCGATCTTGTCGTACACTTCGTCCATGTTGTCACCTTCGAGCGCGGACAGCGGCGTCGTCTCGTGCTGGGGGAAGGCGTTGCGGATACGCTGGACACTCGACTCCTCCAGGTCGATCTTGTTTGCGAGGATCAACACCGGGAGGTCCTGGCTCTCGATGATGCCGATGAGCATCGTGTTCACCTGCGTGAACGGATCCTCGGTGGAATCGAGGACGTAGATCACGCCGTCGACGTCCTCGCGGAGCCAGTGCATCGCCTCCGCGACGCCCTCGGTCGCCTCCCGGGAGCGCCGCACGGCGTCGTCTTTCTCCATGTCGTGGTCCAGGAACTCGGTGTAGTCGACCTTCGTGGTGACACCCGGTGTGTCCACGATGTCGATAGTCACCGTCTTGCCGTCCCGTTCGATCTCGACGTTCTCTTTGCGTCGGGCCCGGCGCGTCTCGTGGGGAATGTGACTCTCCGGGCCGACGGCGTCGCCGGTCCAGTCGCGCGCGATCCGGTTCGCGAGCGTCGTCTTCCCCGCGTTTGGCGGGCCGTAGATGCCGATACGTTTCGGGTCTTCTTCCGAGAACAGCGTCGATGCTGCCCGCGAAATGCTATCTTTGAGGTTTGTGAGGAGTCCCATCCTATCCTCCTGCGCCCGAAGGCGCATCTGAACGAATAAGCCAGGCCGATTCACTTAAGGCTACGTCAGACATATATAAATTCCCTGGTATAAAAGACGGGAGCTCCGGCGTTTGAGGTTACAGCGACGCAGATTACGGCGGGAACGGTCAGACTGTATCCGGGAACTGATGGGTCCTGACTCCGTGGAAACAGTTCGACTCCGTCGTGACGTCTTCCGGGGGAACAACGCGAGGCCCGGACTGCCGATGGGGGACGCCCCGCACGGTGCGGAACATACCGACCGGCTCGACCCTGGAGCCGGGGCTCTCCCCTACCCCTTCGTTTCAACTGGAACCACCACAGACAGAGACCCCCTCCACCCCATACCGGACTGAGAGCAGACCGGTCGTCAGCAGGATAATTACCACTACGAATTATTCTCCATAGAACAATCCCAGCAGTAATATACAGACAACTAGAACTCGTTAAACATATAGAACTAGAAACGTGCTGGGTTGAAATTATCTGTTGTTCACAGTGCGGGTATCCTTCGCGTGATTGTGACTTAAATCTTTCCTGAACTAGCCACGTAGATGGAGGGGGTCCCCCCCGCCCCATCCTGTTCGCCGTTCCAGTTGAAACGAAGGGGTGGGGGGGTTCCTGTCCCCGGACGAACTCACCTCCAGCCGTCGGCGGTCCCTCCTCTCTGGGTGGGGACCGTCCCGTCGAAACGGGTGCGGTTCGGCGTAATCACGTCGGTTTTGGGCGATCTCGGACTGGGGCTCCGGTTCATCGGTCACTGACCGAAATATTTAATATCTATAGAACCCCGGGTTCTTGTGGTTCAACTGGACGTACCCGATATGGGAGAACCGGGAGATAGCGCCGTATACGGGTGCGTGAGCACGGCTCGGCGGTCGCGCGGATCGGATTCCAGGCGAAACGAAGGGCCACGGTACACACTATGACGGACAGGGACGATACGGACCAGGACACGACACTCGACACCGGACGATTCGGGAGCGACGACCAACCGCCGACTGGCGACCCCGACCCAGGGGAGAGTCCCGACGGGTCGGACCCGGGTTCACCCGCGTCGGCCGACGACCCGATCCGGAGTGACATCTTAGACCCGGAGGGCGGGGAGACGGGCGTGGACTCCTCGTTGCTCGACGACGTGGTTCTCGACGACGTCGGGCCGGAGGAAAACGACGCCGACGGCGCCTCGCCCGGACTGTTCGACGACCTCCTCGAGGGCGAACCGATCTTCGAGAACAAGGAGGTGTTGCGCCCCTCCTACACGCCACGGAAACTCCCCCATCGCGAGGAACAGATAAACAGTATGGCGACGATACTCGTGTCGGCGCTCCGGGGGGATACGCCGTCGAACATCCTCATCTACGGGAAGACCGGGACCGGCAAGACCGCCAGCGCGAAGTTCGTCAGCGACGAACTCGAATCGACCTCCCAGAAGTACGAGGTCCCCTGCGAGGTCGAGTACATCAACTGCGAGGTGACCGACACCCAGTACCGGGTGCTCGCACAGCTGGCCAACAAGTTCGTCGACAAGAACGAGGCGGTCATCGACGAGCGACTCGAGGAACTGACCGAGCTCCGGGAACGCGCGCGCGAAGACGAGTCTGTCCTGGGCGACACCGGCTTCGCCTCCGTCGAGGTCGTCACCGACCACATCGAGTCGTTGCGCGCGGACCGGGAGGCGTTCGAACAGGTCCCAATGACCGGGTGGCCGACCGACCGCGTGTACAACACCTTTTTCGACGCCGTCGACTACCACGAGCGGGTGGTCGTCATCATGCTCGACGAGATCGACAAACTCGTCGAGAAGAGCGGCGACGACACCCTCTACAACCTCTCGCGGATAAACTCCGAACTCGAATCCTCGCGGGTCTCGATCATGGGGATCAGCAACGACCTCAAGTTCACCGACTTCCTCGACCCCCGCGTCAAGTCGAGTCTCGGCGAGGAGGAGATAGTCTTCCCGCCCTACGACGCCACCCAGTTGCGCGACATCCTGCGCCACCGCGCCGAAGTGGCCTTCGAGGACGGTGCGCTGACCGACGACGTCATCCCGCTGTGTGCGGCGTTTGCGGCCCAGGAACACGGCGACGCCCGCCGGGCGCTGGACCTGTTGCGGACGGCCGGCGAACTCGCCGAGCGCGACGGGACCGACGAGGTCGACGAGAACCACGTTCGCAAGGCCCAGGAGAAGATCGAACTCGACCGCGTCGTCGAGGTGGTCCGCACCCTCCCCACGCAGTCCAAACTCGTCCTCTTTGCGATCATCATGCTCGAGAAAAACGGCGTCCACAACATCAACACCGGGGAGGTGTACAACGTCTATCAGAGTCTCTGTGAGGAGATCGACGTCGACACGCTCACCCAGCGCCGTGTCACGGACCTGATCTCCGAACTGGACATGCTGGGGATCGTCAACGCCGTCGTCGTCAGCAAGGGCCGGTACGGCCGCACCAAGGAGATCTCGCTGTCGGTCCCCATCGAGGAAACCGAGGCCGTCCTCACCTCGGATTCGCGCCTCTCGGAGATCGAAAACACCCAGCCGTTCGTCCAGACCCGCTTCGACAGCTGACCGCTCGCCCGGGCCCCGCCGTCGCGTTCGCGCTCGCGGTGCCGGCGGGGGCGGTAACCAGCCCGAAACAGCCGTCGGTTCGCAGCCGGATACAGCCCAGTTTCGGGACGCGCAGTTCCGCCGTTCCCACGACCCAGGACGGTTTGACGGGCTCGCTCAACCCCCGGGCCTGGTCGTATGCGCTGTTGGCGTCGCCTTTCGTGACGAATCCGCCGTGTGGGGCCGGACAGTTGGGGAGGGCCTCCTCGGCGGTGTCGCCACACTCGCTGTACCGGCCCACTGCCTGCCGGTCGGCTCTGTCGTACCAGTTCTCGCCCGCTTCGACCCAGAACATCGCCCGGTGGATGATCGGCGTTTTGACCGTGCTCCCGTCGGGTTCGTAGACGATCACGTCACCCTGACGGCCGAACTTGGTGTGCTCGACGTCCGTCGTCGCGCCGGTTCGTGCGGTGACCACCCCCGTCTCGCCCTGGGCGCCCTCGCCCGAGAACCGGTGTTCCTCCATCACGAACACCAGGTCGCCGGTCTGCATGTTCGGCGTCATGCTCGGACTCTCGACGGCGACCATCGGGGGCCACACCCCACTGACCGCGAAGATCAACCCGCCGACGAGGAGGACGGCGACGGCACTGCTGACGATGTCCCGCACGAACGTCTGCCACTCTCCGGCCCGGTCGTCCTCCCGGGGCCCCGTCCCGGCGCGCGCGACCCCGGAGTCCGTGCCGTCTTCGGCCCCGACGACGGCCGCTTCGGCGACCTCGCTTCCCGGCCCGGGGTCCGGAACGCCGCCGTCGGTCCCCCCGGCACGAGTGCCCGTCTCCCCCTCGGCGACGGGCCCGTCTCGTTCGCCCGGTCGGGGTGTGGCGTCCGCCTCGTCCGGCCCGCTGTGGGGACCCTCGTCGTCCGGGTCGACGGGACCGTCTTTCCCGTGGGTCTCGTCGTCACCGGCGTCGGGCCGATCCATTGGGAGTCCTTTTGCCCGATCCGGATTTGAATGTTCTGTCTCGGCCGGGCCGCTACGTTTTTGCACGGGCCCGCCGATGTGTGGGTGTGTCGCTGGAGACGCCGGTCCAGGTCGCGAACGCGCTCGCCCGGAGGGGGTACAACGCCGACCCCGAAGCGGTGACACTGATCGCCGCCGCCGACGACACCGCTAGCGCGCTCGAACGTTCACTCGAAACGGTCCCCGACGGCGCCGTCAAACTCACTGCCGACCACGTCCGTACTACGCTCGAAGCCACTGAGGGCACCGAAACGGCCGATCCCGAAGCGTCCGATCGCTCACGGGACACACCCGAATTGAACCCCACCGCTTCGACTGGAGATACGGCGGGGAAATCGCCACACGGAGTCGACGCCGCTCCAGTGTGACTTCCAGAGTACGGGGGCGGGGGAGTACAGCGACTTCGTGTCGGTGTTTCGCGACCGGTACGAGCGACTGTCGGGGACACTCCGGTCGCGGGTGAACCACCGCCCGACCGACGCGCTCGAGTCGATGCCCGGCAACAGCGATGCCGCCGTCGTCGGGATGGTCTCGGACATCCGGTCGACCGCCAGCGGACACTGGCTGGTCGAACTCGAAGACACGAACGGAACCTTCCCCTGTCTCGTGATGAAAGACCGGGAGTTCGCGCATCTGGTCGACGAACTCCTCCTGGACGAGGTGATCGCCGTCGAGGGGTCGCTTGCCGACGACGGCGCGATTCTGTTCGTCGACGCGATGCATTTCCCGGACGTTCCCCGGACACACGACCCTTCGACCGCCGACCGCGAGGTCGACGCCGCCCTGATAAGCGACGTCCACGTCGGGAGCCAGGAGTTCATGACCGACGCCTGGCACCGCTTTGCCGACTGGCTCCACACTCCCGAAGCCGACCGGGTCGAGTACCTCCTCGTCGCGGGCGACATGGTCGAGGGCGTCGGCGTCTACCCCGACCAGGACGAAGAGCTCGACATCGTCGACATCTACGACCAGTACGAGGCGTTCTCGGAACACCTCAAGGCGGTCCCGGGCGACATCGAGATAGTCATGATCCCGGGCAACCACGACGCGGTCCGCCTCGCGGAGCCCCAGCCGGCCTTCGACGAGGAACTCCGGGATATCATGAGCGCCCACGACGCCCGCATCTCGGGCAATCCCTCGACGGTCACGCTGGAGGGCGTCGACGTCCTGCTGTACCACGGGGTCTCGCTCGACGAGGTGATCGCCGAACTCCCCGACGAGAAAGCCTCCTACGAGGAGCCCCACAAGCCGATGTACCAGCTGCTAAAGAAACGCCACGTCGCCCCGCAGTTCGGCGGCAAGACCCGACTGGCTCCCGAAGAGATTGACCACCTCGTCATCGAGGAGGTGCCCGACGTGTTCCACGCCGGCCACGTCCACAAACTCGGCTATGGTTCCTATCACAACGTCCTCACTATCAACTCGGGGTGCTGGCAGGAACAGACGGCCTTCCAGGAGAGTGTCAACATCGACCCCGACCACGCCTACGCACCGATCGTCTCGCTGGATACGCTGGACCTGACGATCCGGGATTTCAACTGACGGTCGAGAGGTCTCACCGCCCGGGAGTCCGCTCCCCGGGAACACGGAGACCGGGACGGAACGGTCACCCGAGCGTGTCATAGAATCCGTCTCATGCCGTGAGAATCTTGCGGCCCGGATTGTCTCCTCGTTCGTCGTTGGTGATTGCGACGATCACTCGGAGGCATAGTGCAAGGAATATGTTGTTTTAATCGGAAGTTTTTTTTAGAAAGCTATATGTGAGTTCTGCATGGCAATCATTCGCACAGAGTGGTGGGAATCGCTCGAACAGTGGAGGGCAGTGGCGTTTTTGATCGGCGGCGTGATATTCGTCGCTGACGTGGCTCTCCTGGGGTCGCATCTCGCATCGGGAACAGAACCTGCAGTGTTCGGACAAGTCTTAGTCGGGACTGCATGGACTGCTTCGTTCATCGGATTGCTCGGGATGTATCCGAGCCTGAGTGATCGGAGTCGCTGGTTGGCTCGGATCGGAGCTATCTGTGCCGTTATCGGCGGGGTCACCATGGCCGTCATGGCCCTCACGCTTCTCGGCTATGTCACGAATGCCCTGACCGGCAGCCCTTCGGAGGTTGTGCCACTCTTCCTCCCAGGGATCTTCATCGGAATTGTCCTAGGGTTCGGATCGTTCAGCGTAGTGAGTCTTCGAACGGACATCTATTCCCGGAGCGTTGGTCTCCTCTTTCTGCTACTGGTGTTCACGTTCCTGTTTAATATCGGTAGCTCAATCGCCGGGTTCGGTACCCTGGCTACCGTTCTCGGTGTCGTTGCGATATTGGCCCTATCCAAACTGACCCTCGGATATCTCTTCCGAACAGAAGGTGCGTTCGCCGATCCCGAGAGAGTGGAGGCCTCAAGCGACTCGCTTGCGTGAAACTCCTTCAGCTGCCCAGCAGCGGGGTCTCGTCGCCCAGCGCCGCAAGGACGAGTCCGACGGCCGCGAGTATCGGATACGCGGGGTGAGCGAGACAGAACCCGACGACGAGTCCCGCGGTGCCGAGGTCCGTGGCGGCGTTGGTCGTCGCCTCGCCGGTCAGCCCCAACCCGTAGTCGGTCGCGACGCTCGCGAGGGCGACGACCCCCGAACAGAGAACGAACGCTGTCCCGACCAGTCGGAGCACCTGGTCGTTCAGGGTCGCGACCGGCCCGCGCCTGCTCCCGAGTCGGCTCATGTCTCCCGATCCTCGTCCAGTCGCATAAATTTTCGTCAGACGACGTCCCGTCGAGCGCGCCGCGATCCGGACGTCCAGGAGCGCAGTGACCTGGAACCGACGACCGGTGGCTCCGGCCCCGGCTTCGGGGTCGGCACCGCCCTCGTCGCCGTGCTGGTACTCCTCGCAGTCGTCGGGACCCGTCGCTGATACTGTCGGACACAAGTACGTGAACACACGTGTCGAGTTTCGGCCATCGAGAGACCTATATCGGTCGGAACAGTCACTCGACGGTTGCATTGCTTGTGTCCGACAGTATGAGCAGGA
>PXQN01000041.1 GCA_003021305.1 Halobacteriales archaeon QH_10_67_22
GTGCGCGAAGACCCCAAGATGGAGGGCGAGGACACCCCGACCCACGAGAAGATCGAGGAGATGGGGAGCACCGGCGAATACGTCGAGACCGACGTCGCCGAGGTCAACGAGTTGGAAGCGCTGATCGAGGCCGCCCGCGAGTTCGGCGGCGTCGACGTGATGGTGAACAACGCCGCCGTCCAACACAGCGAGAGCTTCCTCGATGTGGACCAGGAGGACCTCGACAAACTCCTCCACACCAACGTCCGAGGCTACTTCCTCGGGACGCAACTCGCCGCGCGGGACATGATCGAGCGCGACGAGCCGGGGTCGATCGTCAACACCGCCTCCATCAGTTCGGAGGTCGCCCAGCACGGTCAGGTCCAGTACGACGCCACCAAGGGCGCGATCGAGATGGTCACGAAGGGAACGGCGCTCGAACTCGCCGCACACGACATCCGGGTGAACGCGATCGCGCCCGGCCAGATCGCCACCGAGTTCACCGAGGGCTGGTCGCAGGAGGCCCAGGACGCCGCCGGCGACGAGGAAGGCGAGTTCATCAAGCCGATCCCGCTCGGCCGCGCCGGCCACCCGGAGGACAACGCCGGCGCGGTGCTGTTCCTCGCCAGCGACGCGGCGTCGTACATCACCGGCGACATGGTGTTCGTCGACGGCGGCTGGACCGCGATTTGATCGGTCGAGCGCCCGCCGATCCGCGACCGCCGCAACCACGGGGATTTTGCCACCGCCGCGCGACGCCCGGGCATGGACGAACGAATCCACGACCACGCCGACGTGCTGGTCGACTGGAGCGCGCGGATCGAGTCCGGCGACGACATCGTGCTGAGCGTCTCGGAGGGGGCGCACGACCTCGGGGTTGCGGTCGCCGCAAAGCTGGGCGAGCGCGGCGCGAACCTCCTCACCACGTACGGCTCCGCCGAGGTGAACCGTGCGTATCTCCACGCCCACGACGGCGAGTTCGACGAGGACCCCGCTCACGAACTCGCGCTGTTCGAGAACGCGGACGCCGTGCTCTCGCTCGGTGGCGGGCGGAACACCGCAGCGCAGGCCGACGTGCCGGGCGAGGTGCGCAGCGCGTACTCGAAGGCCCGCGAGGACACGCGCGAGGCGTACATGGACATCGACTGGGTCTCTACTGTCCACCCCACCCGATCGCTCGCCCAGCAGGCCGGGATGAGTTACGAGACGTACCAGGGGTTCGTCTACGACGCCGTGCTCCGGGACTGGGAGGCCCTCGCCGACGAGATGAGCGAAATGAAGGCGATTCTCGACGCGGGGAGCGAGGTCCACCTCCAAAGCGAGGCCACCGATCTCACGATGTCGATCGAGGATCGAACTGCGGTGAACTCCACCGCATCGGTCGCCGACGACAGCCACAACCTCCCGAGCGGCGAGGTGTTCACCGCGCCCGAGGCGACGGCGGGCGAGGTCCGCTTCGACGTGCCGATGACCCTCCGCGGGACGCGCGTCGAGGACGTGTGGCTCGAATTCGACGACGGAGGGGGGGAGAATAACTCTCCGCGGACCCGTATCAGGACCGAACAGACTGCGACCGCAGGTGACTAGCGATGCCCGGAACGATAATCAACTACGAACAGGGTGAACTGTACGAGCGACTCAAAGACGAACACGGTGTTTTCGAGTACTACATTGAGATACTACTGTTTCTCGCTGTGATCGGTTACCGTGAGGGGCGCGTGAAACGGAGCGATTACAGAGGTGACTCCGAAGAGGGCACGGACGGCGAAGCTGGCCTCACGAACATCCACTCGCGAGAGACGTACCGGACCGTTGCCGCGGCGCTCGCGTTTCAGGACACCGACAATCCAGAAGCACTTGTCAATCCCGAGGAACACAAGCGCGTCATCGCGCAGTACGCTGCCGGTGGGCTAGAGTTCGCCAGAGAGGAGTTCGGTGATAATGCTGGTGACCCGACGGACGCTATTGTAAACTACATCAAATCACGGCGCGAAGACGACGATGATGAAGAAATCGAAGGCGAACTTCAAGAAATCGTTGAGGCATTCGACGATGAGATGATGGGCTATGAGTGAGAGTCCTACAGAACGGAGCGGAGTATAAATGGTGGCTTCTGATCCGGATGTCCCAGTCCACGATTCGCTCCACGTAACCACAGCAACAGACATCTATCGGACTGACGAGTGGTGGAAAGCCGTCGTCACATACGGGTTCGAAGACTCGGAGGCCGACGAAACTGCGATGTATCTGTGGCACGAGGACGACGGCTGGAATCGGAAAAACAAATATGTAGTCAAAACGCCCGAAGCGTGGGAGATCGACCGAACACTGATCGATAAATTCCTTCGGAGTGATCCACCGCCAGATACGACGACAGAATTTCCGGCCAGTGACTACTACACTGTCGCAACTGGTGAGACAGTCTTTCAAAACGATGGATGGTGGAAAGGCATTCTCAACGTTGTCGAGAAAGGCTCATACGAGACGAACGAAGTCATGGTCTATGTCTGGCAACAGGTCGACGACGACTGGCGGCGACGTCAGAAATACACGATCAAAAGCATCGACGAATGGAGAGACGAAAGGGAGGTTATTAAAGATCATCTCTCTATCGAGAGAGACGACGATGTCGAAATCGACACATACGAAGGTGATAGTGACGACGAGGTGTGGCAAGCTCTAACTAAACTCGGTGACGAGGTCGATTCACACTTGAGCGGGGAATTTACCGATTAGACCGGGGCACGTTACTCTGTTTCCAGTGGATACTTCCCCTTATTATCTAGATATCCTATTAATTCCTCGATGTTGCTGTTTCTGAAAAATTCTGTTAGTTGGAGTGCCTGCGGGTCACGAGGGAACACGATTCCGTGGCCGTAGGCCTCAAAGGCGTTTTCGATGACTTGGCGATAGGTTTTACTCGTGACGTAGCCGACGACCTCGTCGAATTGGTCACCGTAGTTTTCGAGGTATTCAATTACTCGTTCTGTGACTAATTCCCGTTGGTCGATATCCTCCTGCGCAAGCACGTAGTCGTATTCCAACACGGGTTGTTCCCGTTCACATCCTTCCGGGACCGGTCCATACATGCCCGAAATCGTCACCTTGTAAATCTCGTCAGTCCGCGGACCGAGTTTCTCCCACAGCACTGAGTGAGTCCGAGATTCGGAGTAGGGCTTCTTCTGACTGCACGGAACGAACAGGAGCACATCCTTTTCGCGTAGAGGACTGTGTGACCGCGTCCGGACATCGAAATCGTGCGGACTGTGTTTGAGGGAAATCTGTTGTGTGTCCTGGCTTTCTTCGACACCTGCGCCCCATTCGGACAGCTTTACCTGGTCACTTTTCAGTGTCGAACCCGGCAGGAGATCGTATGCGGTTCTCTCCTCAATGTCCTGTCTGAGTCGCTTGTCCCGTAGCTGTGCTTCTTTCAATCCCTTCTTGATGTCGTCGTGTTCCCGTGCGAACTCGATAACGTACTTCAGGAGCCGGTCGTCTCGGATTGCTTCACGGACGCGTGCGAGCTCTTCGTTGTAGACTTCGAAGTTGTGCCGGGCCAGGAGGGCGTAGTAGTCACTCTTGATCGGTTCGCCGTTTGTCTTGCGCTCCTGGCGCTCGTCGTAGGTCAGATCTGTGTTCAACTCCTCGAGGAGTTTTTCGTACCCGACGCCGTCGTCCCCGCAGAGTCGACAGTTAGGCAGGTCACACGGAAAACTCCCATCAGTTCGGAGATGCTCTCTTAATTTGCCGAGTTCGTGGTGGGCCCAGGTCTCTGGATGCAGGTATTTTTTGTACCGGGCTGTCTGCATGTGAGTCGAACAGTCGAAGGTGTCGACGCCGAGGAGAGAGAGAAGTCCGACCTGTTTACCGCCGACACCAAAGACGTGCAGACCGATCTCGTCCGCTCGTGCTTCCGGGATGGCGTCCTTTGCTCCCTGGACGATGTCGACCAGAATGTCGATGCTATCTCGCAGCGGCACAAGCGACCCGATAGCGAAACCCTCGAAAGAGGTATCCAGATCGATTTCGTTGGCCCTGTCGAGAAAGTTCCCGACGTACCAGTTGATCGTCTCGTAATCGTGTCCGTGGAGAGCGATGTAGACACCGGGTTCCTCGCCAGCCACTTTTCGCGCTCGAAGTCGGTCGGCTGCGCGGCTATTGATATCGAACTTCTCGTCGAGGAGGTCCGGCTGGTCGATGATACGCAGACACTCGACTGCGCTGTCGATGCTCCGGTTCATCCGCTCGACTATTTCTTCCTCCTTGAGATTTGGCGGAATCGGATAGTCCAGAGTCGCTATCATATCAGCGCCGAAATCGAGTTGCAGGCCGAGAATGCTTTTCGGGTCCGTATATAGTCCCCACTCGTTTGGGGTACCTCCCTTCTCGGGTGCTGCGCCGAAAGTATTGGAGTTCATCAGTTTGAATCCACCCGAGTCGATGAACACTGGCGCATCGATGTCGTCGAACCGCTCGTGAAACGTTTGCTGTCGCCAGAAGTCATTGAGATTTTCCGGTGAGACTCCGTAATCGGTGAAACTCATCGCCTGGAACATGATGCCCTGGAGGTGGTCCTTCGAGATGAGTTTGTTCCGCATTCGCCGCCAAACCCCACCGGATTTGATAGTCGTGCCGCCGATCATATTGACAACGGGGAATAGTGCTGGCGTTTCGACGGGGCCATGAGGAACCTCCAGCTCACCGAGCCGGCCGTAGCCATCATCACCAGCTCTCTTCACGCTGAACGACGCCATCGAATCACTGCCGATTACCGGACCATTGTAGATAGGCCCTTCGCTCTATTAGGTATTCGAATCCAGTCTACCGGGTAAAACGAGCGACAGATAGCTGCTGAAATCGCATGGCGAATAAATCGAGTCAGTACTGGGGGTCACTACACCGTGGGCATTGGCCGGATGCATTCGCAACGTTTTGATACTCTTTTGTACAGCCACAGCTGTCACACTCCATTTTGTGCCATGTGTTCGTCTATATTGATTGACGTAGTATCGTCGTCTATCCCAGTCTCTTCTAACCGAATCAGTAACATCGATCTTTACTTTTGACTGGGAGGATTCTCCTCTGTCGTAGTATGACCAGGTAACCACCAGACCCGACCACCACTTCCGGTTTCTTTGGATTCAACAACACCCCGATCGGCAAGGTCACGAAGTCGTTTAAAAATAGCGCGTCGTCCCAAGGGAAATTGGTCTGCTACTTCTGAGGCTGTGAGGACCGGATCGGTGGCATCTCGAAAAACGTCGAGGATTTCGTCGTCACTGACCGTTGGTTTCCGACCTGGTCCATCACTCATTAATAAAAACCGGCGACTTCGCGCGTGTTAGATGTTTATTCCGCCGGAGGAATGTTTGCAAATTATCTCCGCCGGAGGAATTAAAGTGCTGGATACGCTTTACATAGATGAATGAGACTCTCACAGACTTCTCAGACCGCTTCTATTACGAATACTACACTACAGAAACTGGAGGGTGAGTCGTGATTAGGGCCTACTTCCTGAACCAACTCACTTCACCTCATCTGAATTCGGTAGCACACTGGTAGTATGACCGAAAGGATTGACGACGACGACGATGTACTCTCGGTTCTCTATCACGCTCTTCGGACTGCTCGTAGACGACACGTAATTCAATTTCTGCGCGAGAGGGGAACGCAGGCAACAACGAGAGACTTGGCCCGCAGTATCGCCAGCGAGGAAGAAGACGTTCCAGAGCGGCAGGCGACGGGCGAACCGTACCGAAACGCGTACAACGCGCTTTCCCGGACGCATCTACCCGCTCTTTCGCAAGCAGGTATCATCATCTACGACTCCGAGCGCCAGACAGTTCTTCCCGGTGCGAACTTCCAACTCGCTGTCCATCTGATGGACACCAACGCTCTCATCGTCGACCTGGTGTCTTCGCTCATCAGGGACCTCAAGAGAGAATCCACGAGCGACCCACAATCACCGATAGAGTAGGTACCCGCTTCCCCTCTCCAGAGACAACGATGGTTCGCCACACCGACCATCGACACTCGAAACATGGTCTCTGGACAGGAAACGGCCGACGACAGGCCATCGCAGACCGAGGAATTGCGAGACACGCTCACAGCCAACCGCTTTCGCGAGTGGTATCGGGAGCGCCAGTACAGACAGAACATCGAGAACGGAACACCATACTTCAATCAGTCCGGACACGTCCCGGCGGCCGAACGCCACAGCCCGAGTCAACTGCTTCAATGTCACCGGAAGATTGCCTACCGACAGGCCAACGCACCCGCCGAGCAAGCAGACCCGGATGGCATTTTCTGGTTCGGTACCCCACTTCGAGGAGGACATCGTCTTTCCGTTCCTGGAGCGTGTAGTCACCGGTCCGGACACGTACGTGTGTAACACTGATAGTGATTATTGTCGGTCTGTTCCGGATCGACCGCACGCGATCGTGCGGTCGTACCGGTAAATCGCTACAATAATCACTATGAGTGGGTAGACCTCTCGGTCGACACCGACGAAGGTCCACTCCGGATCAAGGGAGCGACGGATCCGATCATCGTCGACGAGGATGCCGTTCCCCTCCTCCCGACGGAGATCAAGACGAAATCCGACATCGAGACGCTCACCTCGCCCAACCGGCACCACAGAGCGCAACTCCACGCGTACATGGCCGGGCTCTCCGAGAAGTTCGATATCGACCTGATCGACGGCGTGTTGCTGTACGCGAGTCGAAAATCACTGGACGTGAAAGTCTTCCACGTCACCTTCGACAAGGAGTTCTGGCGAGACATTGTCGTCGAGTGGGCCAGCGACCACACCCGCTATCGACTGGGAGGGAATTTGCCGCCGGCCAGCCCGGAGTACGACTGGGAGTGTGGGTTCTGTGACTACCGCGAACGCTGTGGACGCACCGACAACCCGTACGAGGACACTGGACCGCGGGGATTTTTGCCCCTCTACGACGAGTACCCGAAAGAGACAGTGCGCGAATATCTGGATGCACATCCCGAAGTCAAACTAACCCAAACGCTCGCGCGCACGTACCCAGATTCGCCGTCCAGTGTCGAGTGATGGTATGGTCGGGTCACGCACCGTCACGGCGGTCCTCGGACTGGTCGCGAGTCTGCTGGTCACCGCGGCGCTGTGGTGGTACTTCGACACGCTCGCCGTCTTCGTGCTGGTTTTGCTCGTCCCGCTCCTGTTTCGACGGTTCGGCGACGACGAACCGGACATCGTCCAGGAGTGTCCGACCTGCGGGTTCCAGGGGACATCAGACGCCTACGACTACTGTCCGCGGGATAGAACGCCCCTCGAAGAGCCCGAAGAGTGACCGTGACACGCCCGGCTAACAGCAGGCTTCGGGACTGACCTCGCACGCCTTACCGCCGAACACGACGCACAGTGGGGACCCGCCGCTCAGAAAAACCAGTCGAAGAACCCGTCGTCGTCTCGGAGGTCCGCCGGGTCCTTGCCGAAGTGCATCCGCTTTTTGTGCATGAAGTGGATGTCTTCGCCGCCGGTGACCGAGAACTGCTCGCTGCTGTACTCGTCGGTGATCTCCTCCCACTGTGCCATCTCCCGGACGCCACAGGCAACGACGACGATGGTCGAGAACTCCGCTCTGTAGGACTCGACCTGTTCGTCGACCGTTTCGCCGTCCACGCTGGTGAACTCGTGGACCAGCACGACGCCGACGTCGTCGCCGACGGCCACGTCCGCCTCGACCGGCCCGTGGTCGACCCTGACGGGAACGTCGTCGCCGACGTTGCCTATGCCCATGCCGACGACACGGTGGTTCAACTGTTTGTCCAGGTACTCCCGTAACTCGGTCTGAAAGCCGGCTTTCTCCCGGTAATCTTGGCTCGGGATCCACTCTGTGAGATACCCGACTGTCTCGTCTTCGGGTCCGCTGGCGAACATGACTCGAACTACGTGCTATTGGATTATCAATGTGACCCTCGCGACCCGACGGATTTCCGCGTCGGTCAGACGAGCAGGTACACGAGCGTGTACGTGCCGGCTGCGACCGAGACGGTCGCCAGTGCCGTGGCGACCATCCGCGGGGCCTGCGCTCGGGTGAGCGACCCGAGCGGGCGGGCCGGCCGCACCGACGTCGGGGCGAATCCGGCCGCACCGACCGCGAGGACGCTGTAGACGAACTGGTAGGACACGTCGAGTGTCGGCGCGGGCACCACGAGTGCCACCGGGCCGTACACGGCGCCCAGCGCGGCCCGTCGCCCGACCTGGTCGGTGACCCGGCGGCCCGTCACCCGGCAGGCCGCGGCCAGCGCGAGCCAGACGACCGCGAGTTCGACGCCAAACGCCGCCAGGAGGTGCAGCGTCGGGTCGGCCGACAGCGTCACGCGCTCGGCAACCAGGACGACGTCGAAGGGGGACAGAAAGGCCGGCGGCGACCCGGTGAACAGGTCACCGAACGGGTGGGTCAGCAACCCCACGAGCGCCGTGCCGGCGACCACCCGCGGCGACAGTTCGAACCGCCAGCCGAGGCCGGTGAGCGCGACCGCACCGGCGACGAACACCGTCGCGACGACGCCGGCGAGCACGCCCGACACCGCGGTCGCCGTCACGACCAGGCCACACAGCGCCAGGAGCCCGGCCAGGGACCACCCGTCCCGCCGGGCGAGCAGTCCGACCGCCCCCGCGGTAGCGAGACCGACCGGCAGGGCGTGTGTGAGACCCCGGTGGACCTTGTTGCCGGCGGCCCAGAACGCCTCGACGGAGCCGGTCGGCTGGCCGAGCAGCCCGACCACGCCGTAGACGACGTCGACATCGGGCAGCGTCGCGAACAGCCCGGCGAGGACGGCGACCCGAACGACGACAGCCCGGTCCCAGCCCAGTCGCTCGGCGCCGAGCGCGACGAGGGCGAACGCCAGGAGACCGTGACCGACGAACACGGCCGAGATTCGTCGCGAACGCGCTTAAATCTCTCGCGGGGCGTGCAATCGAGGGCACCAACCGACGTATCCGGTCTAGCATCGGGGCTCCGACCGACAGCGGGAGTCGGATCAGTCTTCGGGGAGGTCTTCGATGAGGATGTGGCGTTGCAGGGCCTGGCGGACGTGATATTTGACCTCGCTGTCGGCAGCGGCGTCGAGAGCGGCTTCGAGATGGTGGACCAACTCGTCGTCGGGGTCGGCGTCGAGCCCGTCGGAAGCCATGCTACAGCGTACGGCCCGGAGGTATAAACGTTTCCCGGGGACGTTCGGGGCACCGAGAAGACGCCGCCGCCAGGACTCGAACCTGGGACTACCTCGTTAACAGCGAGGTGCTCTACCATCTGAGCTACGGCGGCTCGCACCAGTCCGTAACCGGAGTCGTATGAAAGGAGTTTCGCTTTGCCCCGACACCGACACGCCCTCATACGGTCGTGCGTAATTCTTTTTATGCCCACGAAATAGACGACCGCCCTCGTGGTCCGAAACGCCGATCCGAACCGACACTGAAGAGCGACAGTCGAGAGCAACCGACAATGACCCAGTGGCGCGAGCGTGCCGGCGAGGTCTGGACCGTCCCGAACCTCGTCACGCTGGCGCGACTGCCGCTGGTCGTCGGCGTCGTCGTCCTCGTCGACTCGCCGGTGCGGTACGTCCTGTTCGCGCTGGTCGTGTTCTCGGACGGGTTCGACGGCTGGCTCGCCCGCCGACTCGACCAGCAGACGGAACTGGGCGCGCTGCTGGATCCGGCCCTGGACAAGGTGACCGCCCTCGTACTCGTCGCCGCACTGTTCCCCCGGACCGACCTGGCCCCGGCGTACCTCGTGCTGTTTTTCGCGCGGGACACCTTCGTCGTCGCGCTGGCGCCGCTGGTCGGGCTGTCCGGGTTCGACACAGACAGGATCAAGGCCCGACCGCTCGGAAAGGTCGTGACCAACCTCCAGTTTCTCGCCATCGTCGCGCTGCTCGTGCCCGCGCCCCTGGCGACTGAAGGGCTACTGTGGGCGCTGGGCGCGGCCTCGGCGCTGGCGGTCGCCGATTACACGGTGTTTGTCGTCCGGGAACTGACCGACGCGGCGTGGGTCGAGGAGTCGTGGGGCGTCGCCGCCGTCTACGCCGTCGTGGGCGCGGCGTTCGCCGCGGTCGTCGCGCTCGTCCTGGCCGAGCAGTTGACGGCGTTTCTCGGAGCCGTGGCGGGGTGACCGTCGACTGGTCGGCGGCCGGTCGCGAGTGCTGTCACAGCCGATAGGCGTTCAACTCGGCGAAGCGGTCGTCGTAGTCGGGGTGGGCGGGATGGGTCGGCTCCATCCCGGAGAGCGCGACCCGTTCGAACTTCTTCCAGGTGTTCTCCCAGCCGAGGTGGAAAAACTCCGCCCGACACTTCAGCAGGTGGTCGAGGCCGTCGCGGTGGTACATCCGCCGGGGAGCGCCCGCGCGGAGCGCGTCGACGAGGTCCTCGGCCGTCTCGATCGGGCGTTCGAACTCGACCCAGGCTTCGCCGACGGTCGGCGCTATGTGAGCGTACGAGGAGAGAAACGTGGGGAGGCCACTCTCCCTGGCGACCTCGCGGGCGCGGCGGTTGTCCCGGGACCAGTGTTTCGGGTTGTACACCTCGACGGCGTCGATCCGGTCGGCGTAGGTGCCGACGTCCGTCCGGTCCATACTGAGCGTGAGAAACTCCGGGTGGGGGGCGAGCACGGCCGTCGACTGGTCACGGAGTTCGGCCATCGTCACGTCCAGCGGAAGGAAGTCCGGGACCGGGTCCTCGGGGTCGACCGCGAGGACGTGTTTCCGGCTCGACCACCGCCCGGTGAAGTACTCGCGGGCGGGCACGACCAGCAACTCCTCGTCGGAAAAGCGGGCGGCCCGCTCGCGGATCCGGGTGAGGTGTTCGAAGTGTGGCGCGTACACCAGGACGTCGAGGCCGGCGGCTTTCGCCCGCCGGACGACCCGGTCGCCGAGTACCTTGACGTGGAGGTCGACGCTCGTCGACCCGGTCATCGGAATCGCGAGGCCAGGTCGCGCAGGCGGCCGACCGTGCGCCCGGCGGTGACGGTCGCCCCGACGACGAACGCGAACACGTACAGCCCCAGTGTCGACAGCCAGATCACGAGCATCGCCGCCACCGCCCACGGGCCGCCGAGATAGTAGAACGCGCCCAGCGTCATCGCCGTCCCGTACAACATCACGAGGTAGGGGCCCCAGCCGGTGGCGTGACCGCGGCGCTGGCGGGCACGGACGTACCGGCGCAACTCGGCCGTGACGTCGTCGCGATGGACGGTCTTGTCGTCGACCCGCGACTCGAGCTCGTCGAGCTCCTCCCGGGTCGCCGCCAGCGCCTCGCGAGTGTCCACCAGCTCCTTCGCCATCGCCGCGACGCGCTCGGGGTCGACCGCGGGTTCGCCGTCCTCGTCCTCGTCCTCGTCGTCGCTGCCTCCGCCGTCACCACCGCCGCCGCCGTCTCTGTCAGGGCTACCGTTTTCGCCGTCCGCTCGTTCGGCGTCGGGGCTGTCAGTCCCGCTGTCGTCCGGGCTCTCGGCGTCGTCTCGGCCGTCGTCGCCGCCGGCGGTATCGGGATCACCCGTCGACTCGTCACCGTCGGGGTCGTCGGCGTCGGGCGACCGCTCGGCGTCGTCAGTCTCGTCGTCCCCAGTCATACGGAGTCGTTAGGCTGGCTGTCGGGTGGGGGGCTCTTGTTGGTGCCGGTCTCGTCGGCACGGCCGGCCGGCGAGAGTTAGAAAGGACCATAACGCGGCCACCGCGACGGGTAGGCATGGACCGCTGGCGCGATTTTCCGGGCGCACGCGTGACCGTGGTGTGTCTGGTCGGAAGCGGCGCGCTCGTCGCCGCCGGCACTGCCGGGGTCGCGGGGTCGCCGTGGCTGGTCGTCGCTCTCGGTGGGCTCGCCGCCGGACTGTGGCTGCTCGGCCGGGCGGCCACCGACACTGCCTGGCGGACGGTCGACCCCCACTGCTTCGTCGCGGACCTGTGGCTCGGCCCGGTCGTCGCAGCCGTCATCGCCGCCGCCTTCCTCGAGGCCAGCCCCGGCGAGGTACAGGCGATAGGCGGGCTCGTCGGCCTCGCCGGCATGGTCAACTACTTCCTGCGACCCGTCTACTACGCGCTGTACGGCCTCGTCGCACGCAGGTCCGGACAGTGACCGCTCGCGCCCGGCACACGCGATGCGGGACGGCGATTCTCACTCCCGGGTAGCCGCGCGGGTCTCGTCGACGTCCGCGTCGGTCTTGAACGTCGTCCCGCCGTAGTGGGTCCGCGAAGCCGCGAACCCCGCCGCCCGGAGCGCGTCGAGGAAGTCGTCCATGGCCGTCGCGCCGACGCCCCAGCGCTTGCACAGGCGGTGCTGGTCGTAGTGGGTCGGCTCGTCGAGTTCGGCCCCGAGCCTCGTACAGAGGTCGCGGGCCGTCCCGGCGGTGCCCATGTCGTCGGTGACCCGTTCCCGGACGGTCGCGACGAACTCGGGGTCACAGGTCCGGCCCAGCCACACCGGGCCGGCGGTCTGGATCCCCTCGCCACACCGGGGACAGGCGTCCAGCGGGTCCGCCAGCAGCCCCCGCTCGTGTTCGCGATACAGGCAGTGTTCGCAGTGGTCGATGTACCCCAGGTCGGCGACGCGCGCGTCGGCGGCCCGGGCGCCCGACTCCAGGCGGAGGTAGGTGCGTGCGTAGTGGCGGGTGGCGTGGCTCAGGAGCGGCGTCGCCGCGACGTCGTGGCTCGCGGCGGTCCGGACCAGCGCCGAGACGAGCACGCGAAGCCCCATCTCGGCGTGGTACTCGGTGTTGCGCGGCACCGCGCCGTAGTGGCGAACGCCGCTCTCGAAGTGGGCGCCACACAGCGGCGCGGTGTCGGTCGCGGTCACACAGAGCACCCGGCCCGCGCTCCGGACGGCGGCGTCGACGAACCCGACCGGGGTCCCGAACGGGTCCAGGTCGACGACGTCGAACGAGCGCCGGTGCATGAGAACGTTCGCGTCCCCCCGGACGACCTCGCCGTCGAGGTCGTTGCGCGCGAGGTTCTCGCGACACAGTTCGGCGGCCTCGCTGTCGACGTCACAGCAGGTCACGTCCCACCCGTCGACCGCCGCGCGCACGCCCCTGACGCCCGAGGCTGCCGTCGCGTCGAGGTACGTCAGCGCCCGCTCGTCGGCCGCCTCGCTCGCGTCGGTCTGGCGGTCTCGGACCGCCCGCAAGACCGCTACTGTCAGGTCGCGGTTGAGTTCCTGCTCAGGGTTGTAGAACACGCCGTCGCCGACGCCCGCATCGGCCTGTTCGGGCACCTCGATCTCGACCCCGCCCTCCGTCACTCGCATACCCCCACTCGCGGGCCGACCGCGAAAAGCCACACGCTCTATCGGCGCCGGTCGCGTGTGATACCGACCTCGCGCCAGGCGTCGCGCGGCGACACACGACCCGCAGCCAGTAACAGAAGACTTACTCCGCCCGTCGGTTGTTGGGGATAGCATGGACGACTCCTGTCGACGCAGAGAGGTACTCGCAACCGCGGGCGCCGCCGTCGCGGTCGGCGTCGCGACGGGCGTCGGGTCCGCGACGGCCAGCGCGACGACGGGCAAACGCGCCGCCAGCGCCGTGGCCTCGAACGCACAGACCGACGGGGACACCTGGACACAGTTCGGAGCCGACGCGGGAAACACCGGCTACACCGCCGCCGACGGGCCCCGCTCGGCCGTGACCAGCTGGACCTACGACACGGGCGACACCAACACCGGGGAGACGGCCACCGGCGACGAGGCGAACGTCTTCTCCTCGCCGGCCGTCGCCGATGGCACCGTCTACGTCGGGAGCACCGATGGCACCGTCTACGCGCTGGACGCGGCGAGCGGCGACAGTGTCTGGGCGTTCGAGACGGGCGACGCGGTCGCCTCCTCGCCGGCCGTCGTCGACGGGACGGTGTACGTCGGGAGCAACGACGACACGCTGTACGCCATCGACGCCGAGACGGGCGAGGAGACGTGGGGATTCGAGGCCGCCGGCAACGTCTTCTCGTCGCCGACCGTCCACGACGGGCGCGTCTACGTGGGCAGTTCCGGGGGCCAGCTGTACGCCGTCGACGCCGACAGCGGCGAGGAGCGCTGGGCGACCCCGTACGGCGACAGCGTACTGTCGACGCCGGCCGTCGCCGACGGCCTCGTGTTCGCCGGGGCGTTCAACGACGACCGGACCGGTGCGGTCGCCGCCTTCGACGCCGACAGCGGCGACCGGCAGTGGCGGTTTCCGACCGAGGGCGAAGTCCCCTGTCCGCCGACGGTCGGCGACGGCCTCGTCTACTTCGGCGACTTCGCCGGCGTGGTGTACGCGCTGGATGCCGCCACGGGCGAGGGCGTCTGGGCCGTCCCGCTGGAGGCCCAGGTCTCGGCCATCACCGCCTCGCCGGCCGTCGTCGACGGCTCGGTCTACGTCGGGAGCCGGGACGGCAACCTCTGGTCGTTCGACGCCGCCAGCGGCGACACCGGCTGGGCCTACGCCACCGACGACGAGGTGATCTCCTCGCCGGCAGTGACCGACGACACCGTCTACGTGGGGAGTCGCGACCGGCGACTCCACGCTATCGACCGCGGGACCGGGCTGAACCTGTTCACCGTCGACACCGGCGGCGACGTCGTCTCCTCGCCGGCCGTCGTCGACGACGCCGTGTTCGTCGGGAGCAACGACAGCCTGGTCTACGGCGTCGCCGGCGACGGCGAGGACGGCACGGTGACCGGCGAAGACCCCGCGACTGGGAGCGAAAACGGGACGATGCCCGACGGAACGGGAAGCGGTGCGAACGGAACCACCAGCGGCGACGGCCCCGGGTTCGGCGCGGTGGGCGCACTCGCGGGCCTGGGTGTCGGCGCCTGGCGTGCGCTCCGGTCTGCCGACGGCGACACCTGACCCGCGCAAGCGGGCGGGAGGCGTCAGAAAACGACTTAACCCGGCCGGACATACGCGACGCCATGGTCGACAAACCGACGTCCGGCAGTCTGTTCGGGATCCCGTACAACTTCGAACAGCCGAGTCTCAAACGCCTGCTCTCGACGTACTGGCAGCCCGGCGAGGGGATGCTCGTCGAGAAACCGTTCGGCATCGGCTACACGCTGAACCTGGCCAGCTGGCGCTCGTGGGTCGTCCTCGCGGTCGCGGGCGGCCTCTACTACCAGCAGTCCGGGAGCGTCGCCGAGGCCGACGTCGAGGACGACGAACCCGTCGAGGTCATCGTCGAGGACTGATAGTGATTATTGTCGGTCTGTTCCGGATCGACCGCACGACTGCGTGCGGTCGTACCGGTAAATCGCTCCAATAATCACTATGAGAACCGACGACCCTTTGCTGCCGGCCCACTCCCATCCGGTATGACCCTGCGTTTCGTCACCACCAATCCCGGCAAAGTCCGGGAGGCCCGGGAGTACCTCTCGGCCCCGGTCGAACAGCTCGACTTCGACACCCCCGAGATCCAGCACGAACAGCTGGGCGCCATCGCCGCCCACAAGGCGCGGGCGGCCTACCGCCACGCCGGCGAGCCCGTCATCGTCGACGATTCGGGCCTGTTCGTCGACGTCTTCGACGGCTTCCCGGGGCCGTACTCGTCGTACGTCCAGAACACGCTGGGGGTCGAGCGCGTCTGGCAACTCACCAGCGCCGAGGACGACCGCGCCGCCAGGTTCCGGGGCGTCGTCGCCTACTGTGACGGCGCGGACTTCGACGCGACGCCCGAACCGGTTGACCGTGGCGGGGCGGCCGGCGAAGCGGACCCGGCGGGCGGCCGTCGCGGCCAGGACACGGCCGCCGACGAGCGCGACGTCGCGGTCACCGACGACAGCGTGCGCGACGAAGGCGGTCTCCCTGTCAGGCTGTTCGAAGGCGTCGCCCCCGGGCGTATCGTCGCCCCCAGAGGCGAGGGCGGGTTCGGCTACGACCCGATCTTCGAGTACGACGGCACCACCTTCGCGGAGATGGACCCCGAGGAGAAAAACGCCGTCTCCCACCGCGGCCGGGCGCTGGCGAAGTTCGCCGAGTGGTTCCCGCAGCGAACGACCGTATGATACTATCGGACACACGTCCGTGAACACGCTCGTCGAGTGTCGGCCATCGAGAGACACGGTCGTCCCCGCGAGCGAAGCGTGCGTCTGCCTCGCTTCCACACTAATTTTTATTGTAAACAAGGGCCTATGTACTCGGAATGTCCGAGCCAACAGACGGGAGCGAGAGGGCGGAGCGACGGCGAGTCGGCGACGAGACGATGTTCCGCCGGGTGCTGGACATGTCCGGCATCGGGGTGTTCGTTCTCGGACCGGATTTCACCGTCGAGTGGACCAACGGGACCGTCGAGGAGTTCCTGGGGCTCACACACGAGCGGGTCGTGGGGGTCGACAAGCGCAGGCTGATCCGGGAGACGGTCGCGGACGTGTTCGAACGGCCCGAGCGGTTCGCTGACACCGTCCTCGCGACCTACGAGAACAACACGTATTCGGAAGAGTTCACCTGCCACGTCCGCCCGGGCGAGGACCGCGAGGAACGGTGGCTCCGCCACCGGAGTGAGCCCATCGAGACGGGGTCGCTCGCCGGCGGCCGGATCGAACACTACACCGACGTCACCGAGGGCGTAAGGGGGACGATCACCAACTGGGTCGGCTTTCAGGAGGAGGTCACCGAGCGCACGGAAGGCGAGCGCGAACTTGAGCGCACGCGGGCATTTCTCGAACAGACCCAGGCGGTCGCGACCGTCGGCGGGTGGGAACTCGACGCCCGCTCGGACCCGCCGGCGATGGTCTGGACCGACGAGACCTACCGCATCCACGACCTCCCGACGGGCGCCGAGGTCGGCTTCGAAGAGGCGATCGAGTGGTATCACCCCGAAGACAGGGAGCGCGTCCGCGAGGCCGTCGACCGCGCGCTCGAAGACGGCGAGTCCTACGACCTCGAAGCCAGACTGGTCACCGACAACGACCAGCGGTGGGTCCGCACCATCGGCGTCCCGGTCACCGAGGACGGCGAGGTCGTCGGACTCCGCGGGTCGATACAGGACGTCACCGACCGGAAAGAACGGGAACGGGAACTCGAACGGACCAACGAACGGCTCGACGAGTTCGCGAGCCTCGTCGGTCACGACCTCCGGAACCCGCTGCAGGTGGCCCAGTCGCGCCTCGAACTGGTCGATGACGAGTACGACGACGACCAGGGACACCTCGACGCCATCGAGCGGGCACACGGTCGGATGGAGTCGCTAATCGAGAACCTCCTGGCGCTCGCGAGAACCGGCGGGTCGGTCGAGGACCCCGAGCGGATCGACCTCGCGTCGTTCGTCCGGCAGTGCTGGGACACCGTCGAGACCGGCGACGCGCGCCTGGCTGTCGACACCGACCGGACCGTGGAGGGGAGCCGGACACAGTTGCGCCGACTGTTCGAGAACCTCTTTCACAACAGCGTCGAACACGGCGCGACCGGCCCGTCGGGGGCCGACGCGAGCCTGACGGTGACCGTCGGCGACTGCACGGACCCGCCCGGGTTCTACGTCGCCGACGACGGCCCCGGGATCCCCCCGGCACAACGGGAGTCGGTGTTCGAACCGGGGCACTCGACGGACGACGACGGGACGGGTTTCGGCCTCTCGATCGTCCAGGAGGTCGCCGAGATGCACGACTGGCAGGTGACGGTCACCGAGAGCGACGCGGGGGGCGCCCGCTTCGCGTTCACCCGCGTCGGCACCGGGGAGTGAGCGTCACGCCCGCGGGTCCCGGTCGGGACCCGGGTACGGGCCGTCCTCGACGGCCGCGTACAGCGACGCCGGGTCGAACAGGTGGGCGAACGCCCCCGGGTGTTTCACGCTGGTCTCGACGTGCTCGCGGATCGCCGCTCCGGTCCCCGCCGACCGGAGGCGGTCGTCGAACGAGAGGACGTGCATCGCACCGCCGCGGTAAGCCGAGGCGAGCGCCGGGTGGTCGCCCGGCGGGTGGTCCACCCGCTCACACAACCGATTGACGCGCACGCGCCAGTCGGCCGCCAGCTCCGGCCCGCCGAGGACTGTGACGACGGCCGCGGCGTCGGCGAGCAACGGGTCGCTGGCGACGAGCGTCGTCCACGAGTGGGCGCGCACGCCGTCGAGCGCGTCGCGGGCGTCGCCGCCGACGAGCAGATCCGCCGCCAGGACGTCCGCGTCGGCGACGACCCGCGCCGGACTCGGCTCCGGCTCCGGGTCGTCCGGCCCGGCTTTTCCGCCGGTCCCGTCGTGGGTCGAGCCGGTTCCCTCCGGGGACGAGCCGCTGCTATCGGTCGTCTCGGCGTCGTCGGGGGCCGGGTCTCCCTCGACCGGCCCGGTTTCGTCGTCCGGCAGGTCACGACGCCGCGCCAGCGCCCGGGTCACGTCGTCGACGGCCGCGTCGGTCGTCGCGTCGGCACGCTCGAATAGAGTCGCCCAGGACACACCCGCGAAACGCCGCCGCCAGCGAAAAACGTTTGGTCGCGTCGGAGCGTCTTGCGGCTGTCTGACGGGTCATTAAGTCGGCCGGAGGCCGAGATGCCCGTGGGCGCGCAGCGACGGCCTCATTCCCATCCTCCCACGGCGCGCCCGACTCGGCGGCGGTTCCAAGACACCCATGCGGTCGTGAACGCACCCCGGGGTCAAGCCCCGGGGCAGTCGCCTTGTACCGCCTGTACACTGCGACCGTTTTTTCAGGCGGGCGCCTCGTCGTCGCGCAGGAACGTCCGTATCTCGGGCAGGTCGTCGGGCGCGGCCATCAGTGCGACCATGTCGCCGGCCTCGATCCGGGTCTGTGGCAACGGGATCTCCATCGGTTCGTTGCGACGGCCGTGTGCGTAGATCCGCGCCTCGCCGCGCAGGTCCACCTCGACGACGCGCTCGCCGACGACCGGCGACCCCGCGGGGATCTCGACGCTGGCGACCGACAGTTCTTCGGTCAGGTCCGCGAGGACGTTGAAGTCACCGCCCATGAGCGCGGTCTTGGCGCCGGCGGCGCCCAGCCGTTCGGGGTAGACGATCTCGTCGACGTCCTCGGCGTACTTCTCGAAGATCTCCTGGCGGTAGTCCTCGTCGATGCGCAACACTGTCCGGAGCCCGTGGTGTTTGCCCAGCATACAGGCCGAGAAGTTGGTGTTCAGGTCGCCCGTCAGTGCCGCGATAGCGTCGGCGTCCGCGATACCCGCCTCCGCCAGGATGGACTCCTCGGTGGCGTCACCCTCGACGACGGTGAACCCCTCCGTTCTCGCGCGCTCGACTTTCTCGGGGTCGTTCTCGACGACAGTGAGGTCGTGTCCCTCGCTGTCGAGGATGCGCGCGACCCGCATCCCGACCCGACCGAATCCGGCGATGACGAACTTCATGTCACCCCGTTCGGTGCCCGCCCTCAAAACAGTTCCCGCCGCTGGACGGGTAGTGTTCAGAGAAGCGATTGCGGATACGGTCAAATAGAAAATATTGCTGTTTTTAACGCCGATCATCAACATAGTCTTCGCCGAGGGATCGTGGACAGCCGATCCGGGGGTTCGACCGGTGACGAGGACTTTTTGGCGGTGCCCCACGGAGAGTCGGGCATGGGTTTGTTCGACGGCCTGAAGTCGGTCCTGGGGATCAAAGCCGAGGCCGACGCCACGCGCGAGGCCGACCCCGAGGACCTGTTCGGGATGAGCACCGCGTACGTGACGATGGAGGCCGACCTGGGGTACGCGCCGGAGGGCCACGCCGCGCTCTGTTTCGGCGGCGTCGACAGCACCGACTTCGAGGACGCCGTCGGCGAAGTCGAGACAATCCTGGAGGCCGGCGAAATCGAGACCGGTACCACGGCCCGGTTCACCGCGGACGACCACGGCTACGAGTGGGTCGTCCTCGAGGACGACGAGTTCGAGGACCTGGTGACGAGCATCCACTTCGCCGCCGACACGTTCATCGAACGGGACTACGGCTCGCGACTCCTGGCTGCCGTCTTCGCCTTCGAGCGCGCGGGCGGTCGCGACGACGGCCAGCGCGTCTACTGGATCTACTCCTTTCGCCGGGGCGCCTACTACCCGTTCGCCCCCGACGGCGACCACGAGCGCGACAACGGCGTCGAGTTCAAACTCCACAGCAACCTCGACGGGGAACTGGGCGTCGAGGACAACGAACAGTACTGGTACCCCCTGTGGCCCGACGCACCCGGCGGTCACCCCTGGGAGTGACCGATGACCGAGCACGAGGACGGCGCGGCGCCTACCCCGACCCCGTACGACCACCTCCGGCCGACGGCGCCCGAACGTGCGGGCGTCGACCCGGGTGTCTACCGCGTCGTCGGGACCGACCCCGTCACGCTGTTACGGGTCGGCGACGCCGACGGCCGCCGGGTCACCACCGGCGGCTGAGGCCGACGCCGCCGACCGACAACGTATCAAAGTTCGGGCCGACCCCGCGAGACTCGCTCGTGTCCGTCCGGTTTTAGTTTCACTACGGTGTTAACGAGGGTTTATATGACGGGCGGCGTAACCGCCGGGTATGGCGATAGACGACCTCGAAGACCTGCCGGGCGTGGGTCCGGCGACAGGCGAGAAGCTGCGCGAGAACGGGTTCGACTCCTATCAGGGCATCGCGGTGGCGAGTCCCGGCGAACTGTCGAACTCGGCGGACATCGGCGAGTCAAGCGCCTCGGACATCATCAACGCGGCCCGCGAGGCCGCCGACATCGGCGGCTTCGAGTCGGGCGCGCAGGTGCTCGAACGCCGCGAACAGATCGGCAAACTCACCTGGGGCGTCGACGAGGTCGACGACATGCTTGGTGGCGGCTTCGAGACCCAGTCGATCTCCGAGGTGTACGGCGAATTCGGCGCCGGCAAGTCCCAGGTCACCCACCAGCTGTCGGTCAACGTCCAGTTGCCCCGCGAGCACGGCGGGCTCGAGGGGAGCGCGATGTTCATCGACAGCGAGGACACGTTCCGGCCCGAACGGATCGCCCAGATGGTCCGGGGGCTCGACGACGAAACGATCGAGGACACGATGGTCCTCCACGACGTCGCCGACGAGGACGCGACCGACGCCGGCGACGAGGACCTCGTCGACGACCTCATCGAGACGCTCCTGGACAACATCCACGTCGCGAAGGCGTTCAACTCGAACCACCAGATCCTCCTGGCCGAGCAGGCCCAGGAACTCGCCAGCGAGAGCCAGGACGAGGAGTTCCCGATCCGACTGCTCTGTGTCGACTCGCTGACCGCCCACTTCCGCGCCGAGTACGTCGGCCGGGGCGAACTCGCCGAGCGCCAGCAGAAGCTCAACAAACACCTCCACGACCTGATGCGGGTCGGCGACCTGCACAACACCGCCGTCGTCGTGACGAACCAGGTCGCCTCGAACCCCGACTCCTTTTTCGGCGACCCGACCCAGCCCATCGGCGGGAACATCCTCGGCCACCCCTCCACGTTCCGACTGTACCTGCGCAAGTCCAAGGGGAACAAGCGTATCGTCAAGCTCGTCGACGCGCCGAACCTCCCCGACGGCGAGGCCGTCATGCGCGTCGAGGAAGACGGCCTACTGAACGAGTAGGCGGCCCCCTGAACGGGACCCCCTCGCCGCCAGCAGCGAGGCGGCCACAACCGACTTGCCCCGCCGGGCACAAGAGGTGGTATGGCACTCACGCTGTACCAGCTCGACGGCTGTCCGTACTGCGAGAAAGTGGCCGAGCGACTGGACGAACTCGACATGGACTACGACTCCGAGTGGGTCGAGGCGCTCCACTCCGAACGCAACGAGGTCAAACGCGTCTCCGGCCAGCGGGCCGTGCCCGTCCTCGTCGACGACGAACACAGCGTCACGATGGCCGAATCCGACCGGATCCTCGAATATCTCGACCGTAGCTACGCCTGAGCAGTCGGCTCAGCCCTCGCCAGCACCGTCGTCGACGTTCTCGGACCCGTCGTCGAGGACGTCCCGGCGGACGTAGACGACGGCGGCGCCGAGCGACCCGAGCACGGCGGGGTAGACGAAGCCGAACACGAGCGTCAGGTAGCGGTCGGGAAGGACGATGAACACCTGGAGGGAGAGTGGACTGGTCGTCTCGATGGTGAACAGGACCGTCCCGGCGAGCAGGGTGAGGACGTATCCGACCCCGATGGCGATGCCGAAGCGCGTCACCTCCAGCGGGGAGTCGGTGGCCGCCCGGTCCCAGTAGGTGGCGGCGAACTCGTAGCCCGCCCCGACGAGCGCGGCGACCGGCACCAGGTAGTAGATGAGTGCCGGCACCTGCGTGTCCTGCTGTTCGATGAAGTTCACGTGGCCGATGGTGCCACTCTCCCCACCCGCGATGTCGAGAAAGTGGGCGACGGGTGCCGCGTGGTTCTGTCCGACGACGAACAGCCCGCGCAGGAGTCGGCCCACGACCGGCACGCCGAGGACCGGTTCGGCGACGGGCGTGACCGCGCCCGGGACCAGGGCCGTCGCCGCGGGGATGTTATGGGCGTTGAACGAGACGATCCCGATGATAGCGAGCTGGTCGACGAACCCCACCTCGGCGTCGAGGCCGGGCAGGGCCGCCAGCACGAACACGAGCGCCCACACCGCCGCGAACGCGACCGGTGCCCGCACGATGCCCGCACGCCAGGGGAAGGTGACGAAGTCCTCCTCGATGACGACCTCGAACCCGAGCACGTCGAGAACCCTGTCGCCGGACTCGCCGGCCGCTTCGGTCCCGTCGTCGGTCGTGCGTTCGGCGCTCACACGTTCCGAACCGCTCAAGCGCCGCCGTCCGGCATCAGGCGTCCGGGTCGAACTCGAGCGCCGCCGAGTTGATACAGTAGCGTTTCCCCGTCGGCTCGGGGCCGTCGTCGAAGACGTGGCCCAGGTGGCCCTCGCAGGTCGCACACACCACTTCCGTCCGGCGCATCCCGTGGCTGGTGTCCAGGCGCGTCTCGACGTTGCCCTCCTCGACGACGTCGACGAAGCTCGGCCAGCCGTGGCCCGAGTCGAACTGCTGGTCCGTCGAGAACAGCGGCGTCGAACAGCCCACACACCGGAACCGGCCGTCCTCGCCGACGTCCAGGTACTCGCCGCTGAACTTCGGTTCCGTGGCCGACTCGCGCAGTATCTTGTACTCCTCTTCGGTGAGCCGTTCGCGCCACTCGTCCTCGGACTCGGGCAGGTCTGTGTCGTCCGTCTCGCTCATGCGATCACTGGGGCGTTCAGCGGCATAACCGTGTGGCCTCGGCCTCGGCCTCGGTCGACAGATCCGTGTCACAACAGACCGTCCGGAGACCGCAGCGTGTGAGACTGCCTATTTCACCGTCTCTGGACCGTACAGTACGGTATTTCGACTATCGCCTCGGCTGCCACACGGAGTGAGCGTAAACGCTATTTCGCGATATCGAATCCGGAAGACGGAGATGACTCTCGCAGGCGATGGCTGTGCGGGAAATCGACCGGAACGGGTCGACCGAGGATACCAGTGTCAAGCGGCGTGGCGAAGTCAGTCCATGTCGGCCAGTGGCCCGAAGTCGTCGACCGGGAGGACGGAGTAGTCGACCGTCAGCGTGTCCTTCGTGGCGCGGATCTTGCCGACGAACGTCGATATCTCTTCGAGCGAGCCTTCGAGGACGACTTCGCTTCGACCGGTGTATACTGTCGGACACAAGCAAGTCGACACTCGATACTTCGTTTGGCGGTCTGCAAGACGTCTCGATGGTGACACATCGACGAGCGTGTTCACGTACTTGTGTCCGACAGTATACCCGTGGTCGTCGGCGAACTAGTCTATCCGTTCGAGCAACTCCTCGGGCATCGAGACGCTGACAACACTCATATGCTAAGTCGGGGCCAGTGAATTATTAAACCGTAGTTATGCGCCTCGGCAACGGACGGGGCGGCGTCCCCACGAACCGCTACTTCCCGTCGCGCGACCCGCTCCCGTCAGAGCCCTGACCGCCCGCAGTCTCGCTGGGGCCGCCGGAGTCGGTGTCTTCCATGTCGTCGCCCCAGGTGAGCGCCTCGACCTCGGGTTCGTCGGGTTCGTCGTCGCCGAGATATTTGAGGATCCCGGCGAGTGCCGCGAGTGCGGCGACCGCTCCCCCACCGGCGTAGGGCACCCAGCGGGGCACGCCCAGCCCCGAGAGGAACCCGTCGCCGGACGCCGTGGCGGTCATGGTCGCGGTGTCGACGGGCGCCGTCGTCGTGACTGCCGACGTGGCGGTCGGCGTGCCGGTCGTCGTCCCAGGTACCGGTGTCGGCGTCGCCGTCGGCGTCGGAGTTCGGGTGGGCGTCGGAGTCAGGGTGGGCGTGCTCGTCGGCGGCGTCCCGCCGGGCGTCGGGGTCGCCGTCGGCGTCGGAGTTGGTGTCGGCGTGGACGTGGGGGTCGGCGTTTCGGTCGGCGTCGGCAGCTCCGCCGGCGGGGAGACCGCCGACAGGTCCGCGCTTCCGACGTAGACGGTGTCGCCGCCCAGCGCGGCCGTCGTCCGGAGCGGACGCCCGGTGTCGTAGCGCCACTCGACGCTCCCGTCCTCGACCGCGACGGCCGACAGCAGGTCGCTCTCGTCGCCGACGTACACCCTGTCGACGAACGCCAGCGGGCGCGACCGGATCGGCGAGCCGAGGTCGTTCGTCCACCGGACGGTGCCGTCGTCCCTGTCGACGGCGTGCAGCGTCCCCGTGTCGGTGCCCACGTAGACGGTGTCGAGAGTGGCAGTCGGCCCGGCGAGCGCGTTCCCGTCGAGGTCCGTCGTCCAGCGTTCCTCGCCGTCGGCGCCCGCGTAGGCGGCGAGGACGCCCTCGTCGGTCGCGGCGTAGACGCCGCCGCGTACGACGGCCGGCCGGGCGACGACTCCGTCGGGAGACGTTTCCCACGCCTGGCTGCCGTCGTCAGCGTAGGCCGCGAGGACGCCGTCCCCGCCGGCGTAGACGGCGTCGCCGTCGGTCGTCGGGGCAGAGACGTCGGCCCCAACGTCGGCGGTCCACTGCTCGTCGCCTCCGGCCGCGTCGACGGCGTAGAGTTCGTCGTCGGCCGTCGTGACGACCAACTCGCCCAGCAGGACCGCCCCCGTGACCGGGTCCGGCACCGACTCCGACCACTCCCGGCTCCCCTCGGCGGCGTCGAGTCCGGAGAGCGTTCCGTCCTCGTCGGCGACGTACACCGAGTCGGCGGTGGCCGCCAGCCCCGTGACGTCGCCGAGGGTGTCGAACTGCCAGCGTTCCTCGCCGTCGGTGCCGACAGCGTGACAGGTTCCCTCCCCACCGGCGTAGACGGTGTCACCGGCGACCACGGGGGCGGTCGTCGCCTCACCGTCGATACTCGCCGTCCAGCGCGTGTCGACGCCGTCGTCGAACGACCGGGCCACGAGCGCCCTGTCCTGGCCCAGTTCCAGCGAGACGTACCGCCCGCCGGCGACCGCGACTGTGTCGTCGACGACGGAGACGGATGGGTCCTCGACCGCGAGGCGGGCCGTCCACTCCTTGCGACCGCTCGTGAGGTCGATCCCGTAGACCGTGTCGGTGACAGTCGGTACGTACAGCGCGTTGGACCCGGCCACCGGCATCCGGGTCGGTCTGTCCTCGATCTCGGTACTCCAGCGCTGGAGCCCGCTGTCGACACCCAGTGCGACGACACCCGGTTCGTCGGTGGGGACGAACAACCGTTGCCCGGTGACGACGACGCCCTCGACGACCGCGTTGTCGAGTTCCTCCGACCACGAGCGACTGCCGTCCGAGACGTTGTAGGCGTACACGTTCCCGTCCCGGTCGCCGAGAAAGACCGTGCCGTCGCGGGCGCTGTGGACGACGCCCCTCGTGTCGGCGTCGGTCTCGATAGACCAGCGCTGACTCCCTGCCGCCGGGTCGAGCCCCGACAGCGTCCCGTCCGTCGAGAGCGTCAGCACCCGGCCGCTATCGACGGCGGGTGGCGCCCTGACGTCCTCGCTCAATTCCCGCGTCCAGCGGACGACCCCGACGTCGCGGTCCAGCGAGTAGACCGTGCCGGCCTCGGTCCCGACGAGCACCCGGTCGTCGGTCACCGTCACGGGCGTCGAGACGGCGCCGTCGAGTTCCCTGCGCCACAGTTCCCGCTGGGAGGTCGCCCGGAGCGCCAGCACTGTGTCGCCGGACGTCACGAAGAGTGTGCCGCTGAGGATGGCCGGTGCCGTGGTGATCGGCCCGTCGGTCTCGTAGGTCCACTCGGTCGACCCGTCGCGCCTGCTGAGTGCGTACAGGGTGCCCGACTCGGACCCGACGTACGTCGTCGTCCGGTCGAACGTCGCCTGGCCGGACGCGCCCAGGTCGCGTTGCCACCGGACCGCGACGCGTTTGCTCGGGGCCAGTGCGTCGGTCCTACCGGTGTTGCCGTCGTCGGCGGCGAACATCTTCCAGTTCTGTGCCGACGTGTCGCGACCGGTCGGAACCGACTCCCGTCGGGTCGCGTCCTCGCCGGCGGTCACAGCCAGTGTCGACCCCCCGACCCCGGCCGCAGTGACCCCTGCGAGAAACCGCCTGCGCGTCGCCTCCCCGAATCGTGGCGTGTCCGTCTCGTCCATACGGTCTCTGTCTCCACGTGTCCCGGGTCCGATAAATATCTTGTCTGACCGCGCCGGTCGAGGACCCGGACCGGACGGTCGTCGAGAGGGCGTCGCTTGTGTCCGACAGTATCAGTCCACGACGGCCTCGAAGTCGTCGAGTGAGGACACGACGGCCACGCCCCGGTCGGTGATCGCCACCGTCTCGCCGTCCCGGTCGAAGTCGACGAGCCCGACCGCGACCAGGGCGGGAAGGTGCTTGTGGGACAACGTGACGGCCACCGCCTCCGGGTCGGCCCCGGCGGCGGTTCCCCGGTGACCCGTCGTGTCAGCTCGTCCAGTCCGAGGTGGTCTTCGTCTGCCAGGTGTCGAAGGAGCGCACGACGGCGGCCGTCGGCGAGCGCGCGTATCAACTCGTCCTGTGTCGGTCCCTCACCGGCGTCCGCCCGGGACTTCGCTGCCATGGCTGACCCTCGGGAGCGCGGACAAAAACTACTTTCTAGGAGGTGTCGGGAGCGGTATTGACGGTAACGTATTCGTGTTATATTTCGTATATGTTCGGACGGGTGCCGCCAACGTATCGGTCACGAACGATCGTGAATGTTCCGGAGACAGCCGTTAGAACTCCTCGACCGGTTCGGGGACGACACCGTCTTCGTCGCCGTCGAGTTCGTGTTCCTGGCGGAGGTCGTGGATCCGGTCGCGGATGTCGGCGGCGAGTTCGAACTCCAGGTTGTCGGCGGCCTCCTGCATGCGCGTTTCCAGTTGTTCGATGGCGCGGGCGGCCGCGTCGGCGTCCTCGGGGTCTAACGTCGTCGCGTCGCCGGTGTCGGTCTTGGCGCCCGGCAGCGACGACTCGCCGACCGCTTTCTCGATGGTCTGGGGTTCGAAGCCGTGTTCTTCGTTGTACGCCTCCTGGATCGACCGCCGGCGGTTGGTCTCGTCGATGGCCGACTGCATGGCGTCACTGACGTCGTCGGCGTACAGCACGACCTCGCCGTTGACGTTTCGCGCCGCCCGGCCCATCGTCTGGACCAGGGTGGTCTCCGACCGGAGAAACCCCTCCTGGTCGGCGTCTAAGATGGCAACCAGTGACACTTCGGGGATGTCCAGCCCCTCCCGGAGCAGGTTGATCCCGACGAGGACGTCGATCTCGCCCAGTCGAAGCGACCGCACGAGTTCGTGGCGTTCGAGCGTGTCGGTCTCGTCGTGCATGTACTCGACGTCGACGCCGGCCTCCGAGAGGTACTCCGTGAGGTCCTCGGCCATCCGTTTGGTCAGCGTCGTCACGAGGACCCGTTCGTCGCGGTCGGCCCGCTCGTCGATCCGTTCGAGGAGGTTCTCGACCTGGCCCTCGGCGGGCGCGACCTCGACGGCGGGGTCGACCAGGTGGGTCGGCCGGACGATCTGTTCGACGACCCGGCCGCTCTCGGCGCGCTCGTAGTCGCCGGGCGTCGCCGAGACGTACAGCGTGCGGTCGGTTTTGTCCTCGAACTCCTCGAAGGTGAGCGGCCGGTTGTCGTAGGCAGTGGGCAACCGGAACCCGTTGTCTATCAGCGACTCCTTGCGCGAGCGGTCGCCCTCGAACTGGCCGCGGATCTGGGGCACCGTCTGGTGGGACTCGTCGATGACGGTGAGGAAATCGTCCGGGAAGTAATCGAGCAAAGTGTAGGGCGGTTCCCCCGACTCGCGGTCCGAGAGGTGGACGGAGTAGTTCTCGATGCCCGAACAGTAGCCCGTCTCGCGCATCATCTCCAGGTCGAAAGTAGTGCGCTCCTCGATGCGCTGGGCGGCGACGTGGTCGCCCTGGCGCTCGAAGTACCGCACCCGTTCCTGTTTCAACTCCTCTATCTCCTCGATGGCCCGTTCGAGGCGCTGTTCGGGGATCGAGTAGTGTTCTGCGGGGTGGACCAGCACGGCGGGTTCGCTGGACTTGACCTCGCCCTCCAGCGGGTCGACCTTGAGCATGCGGTCTATCTCCTCGCCCCAGAACTCCACGCGGACGGCGTAGCGACCGTACATCGGGTACACCTCGACGGTGTCGCCCCGGACCCGGAAGGTCCCCTGGGTGAACTCGACGTCGTTGCGCTCGTAGTTCAGGTCGACCAGGCGTGCGAGCAGTTCGTCGCGGTCGATCTCCTGGCCGACCGCCAGCCGGAGGGACATGTCGACGTAGTTGCGCGGGTCGCCCAGCCCGTAAATGGCCGAGACGGAGGCGACGACGATGACGTCCTCGCGGGTCAGCAACGAACGGGTCGCCGAGTGGCGCAGGCGGTCTATCTCGTCGTTGATCGAGGCGTCCTTGTCGATGTAGGTGTCGGTCTGTTCGACGTAGGCCTCGGGCTGGTAGTAGTCATAGTAGCTGACGAAGTACTCGACGGCGTTGTCCGGGAACAGTTCCCGGAACTCCTCGTACAGCTGGGCGGCGAGGGTCTTGTTGTGGGCGATGACGAGCGTCGGCGTCTGGATCTCTTCGACCACCCAGGAGACGGTGTTTGTCTTGCCCGACCCGGTCACGCCCAGCAGCGTCTGCTTGTCGAAGCCCTGGCGTTCGAACCCGTCGACCAGCCCCTCGATGGCGTCGGGCTGGTCGCCCGCGGGGTCGAACGGCGCGTCGACGCGAAACGCCGTCTCGGCGTCGGGTCTGTCCGGCGAGAGTGGGCCGCTGTCGCTCATTGTCGGACGATAGAGCCCGACGGACTTGAGGAGTCGGGTCCGCGCTCACCCGACTGGGTCAGTCACGTCCAGCTAGTCGAGGCGCTCGCCCAGCCGTGACAGTCCCTCGTCGTGGGTCCACAGGCGCGTGACGTCGTGCCGCTCTATCGCTGCCACGACAGTCGCGTCCCGGTCCCCGGGTGGCCGGTCAGTAGCCCCGCCGCCCGCTCGGTGTCGGCCGCCGTCAGGTCGGCTACCGTCACTCCGTCGACCGAGAGAAACCGGTCGACGGACCGCTCAGGGTGCCAGTGCAGACTCGAAGAAGGCCAGGTCGTGGATCCGGTCGTCGTCGGTCAGTTCGGGGTGAAAGGAGGTGCCGACGACGGGGCCGTCCCGGACCGCGACGGGGCGGCCCTCGAACGCCGCGAGCACGTCGGCGTCGCCGACGCTTTCGATGACGGGCGCGCGGATGAACACGGCCGGGAACGGGTCGTCCAGTCCCGTCACGTCCAGCGGTGCCTCGAAACTGTCCGTCTGGCGACCGAAGGCGTTGCGTTCGATGGTCACGTCGACGAGGTCGAGTTCGTCCACGCGGTCGTCGTTGGCGTCGGCCGCGGCGACGATGAGCCCGGCACACGTCGCCAGGACGGGCTTGCCCGCGGCGACGTGGTCGACGATTTCCGGTGTGATCCCCTCGGCGTGGAGGTGGCGCGAGATAGTCGTCGACTCCCCGCCGGGCAACAGCAGGAGGTCACAGTCGGGCACCGACCCTGCGGTACGGATCTCGACGACCTCGGCCGTCTCACCGTGGCGACCAGCGGCACGCTCGATCGCCGTGGCGTGCTCGCTCACGTCGCCCTGCACGGCGACGACCCCTGCCGTGAGTGTCATATCCCTCCTTTCGAGTGGACGGCGAAAAACCTCTCGTTCGGTGAGCCTGTCATAGAAAGCGTCACGTACGAAGCAGCAGGGTGCGGAAAGTGTGTCCAGCACAACCGCAACCCTGCAAGACGTAGCTTCGGTAGAGGACTTCTTGAATGTCGCGGCTACCGAGACAGTGCCGC
>PXQN01000065.1:0-2214 GCA_003021305.1 Halobacteriales archaeon QH_10_67_22
CCCCCGCCGGTCGACGGTTCGACGCCCACCTGGTCACACAGGTCCGCGAGCGGACACGCGTCCGGGTCGTCCAGACAGGCCGGTTTGCGCGCGCTGCAGTAGTCGCGACCGAACTGGATCATCGCCGTGTGGCCGAAACCACACTTCTCGTCGGGGACGGCCCCCTCCAGGTGCTCGCGCACCGCCTCGTGGTCGGCGTCGGCCGGTGCCAGCCCCATCCGCCGGGCGATCCGGTGGACGTGCGTGTCGACGGGGAAGACGCCACCCCGGCCCCCCGAAAAGAGCAACACGCAGTCTGCCGTCTTCGGGCCGACGCCGTTGAACTCTAGCAGGGTCGCCCGAACCTCGTCTGGGTCGCCCGTCGTGACGAACTCGTCGAACCCCGCGCCACCGCCGTACTCCGCACGGATCCGCTCGGCGAGGGCGACGATCCGCTCGGACTTCTGGTTGTACAGGCCCGCCGAGGAGATGGTCTCGGCCAGTCGTTCCTGGTCGGCTTCCGCCAGGGCCGCGGCGAGGTCGTGGTCGGGGTCGTCACTACCGTACCGCTCTACCAGCGCGTCGTGGGCCGGCTGGCTGGCCTTGTCGGAAGTGTTCTGGCTCAGGATCGTCCGGACGAGACACTTGAAGGCGTCGCGCCCGCCGTAGGCTTTCTGCCAGTACAGCTCGCCGAGTCGGTCGACGACTGCCTCTGTGCGGGTGTCGGCCTCGCCGGCCTCGAACCCCGCGATACTGCCACCACCCGCCGCACCGCCGCTGATGTTTCGCTCTGGCTCCGGGTCCTCGCTCATGGACGACTCTGAGGAGTGGGCTCCTATAATCGTCTCGGCTCGGCTCACCGTGACACCCTGTCGGCGGAGTCACTACCGGTCACCCTGTCGGCGGGGTCACTCCCCGGGGTCGACTGCGAGCGTGAACGTCACCTGTGCACCCGCGGCCAGTGCCGCGACCAGGTCCCGGTCGACACCGGCGGCCGCCGCGTCCGCCCCGACCAGCACGGTGCGGTCGTCGACGTAGTCGCTGGTCCGGACCACGTGGCTGCGCTCGCTATCGAAGGAGAGTCGGGGGTCGCCCCGACCGACGACGCACTGGACGTGGTCGCCGGCCGCCACCGTGGCGGTGATAGTCGCCGACTCGTCGCGGCAGGCGGCGACGAAGGCGTCGTCGAACTCCGCCGGGACGCGGTCGGCCTCGACCGCGAGGATGCAGTCGCCAGCCGGGGTCAGGTAGTCGTCGCTCGTCACCTCCAGCGTGCTCGCGTGCTCGGCGGTGACGTTCTCGTGGCCGCGTGCGCGGACCACCTCGACCAGTTTCCCGTCGGCGGGGTCGCTCGTCCCGCCGGAACTCGACTCTGGGCCTCCCATGTGGGGAGGTCCGGCCGGGACCACTTCAGCGAGTCGGTCGACTTGCTTGTGTCCGACAGTATCACGAGTCGGGCGCCGCGATGGTGACTGTCACGTGCCCACAGGGACACTCGTAGGCCCGGCGCTCGCCCCCGGGCGTCCGGAAGATGAGCTGGCACGACCCGTCGTCGAGTTCCCTGTCACACCCAGTCGCCTCGCATCGACAAGCGATCTCGTCTAACATATCACAACCGATGGAGGCCACACGTATCAACCCGAGCCGTCCCCGGAGTGAAAGTGAAAGTAAAAGCCGAAGTAAAAGCATGGGCGATACCGGGAACGACCCCGAACCGACGGGAGTGTACGACGTAAAGGCTATGCCGGCGGCGGACGCGCGGGGAGGTATGCTGGAGTGGAGTGGTGCCGTGGTCGAGCAGGGGGGTGGGAAACCAGCGCCCGACGAGTGGGACGACGCGGACCTGCCGGGTCGGCCGTCGGTGTTCGCCGGCGCCGACCACGTCGCCTACCGGACGACGTTCGCCGACCCGCGCGACCCCGACGAGGGGATGGCCTGTCTGGAACTCCGCGGGCTGTACGACGGGGGAGACGTGTGGCTGAACGACGACCGCGTCGCCGAGACCGACACCGTCTTCGAACCCGTTCGTGTGCCGTTCGAACCGGCCGCCGAGAACGAACTCGTCGTCGTCTGTCACGCGCCCGACGACCGGTACGGCGGCATCCACGACACCGACCGGATTCCGGAGGCCGATTCCGTCCCGGGCGTCTGGTGGGACTGTGCGGTGACGACCCACCCCGAGACGTTCGTCGTCGACGTGGACCTGATGGCCGAGACGACGGGGCCGGACGAGGC